>CANGUU010000037.1 GCA_947457195.1 Gammaproteobacteria bacterium | reverse complement strand
GACCGTGCTGTTCGGCACCAGCGTCATCACCGGCTGGGAAACCACCATCCCGTATAACCCGACCACCGACAGCCCGGTGGACCCGAACCTGAACTACACGGATCCGGCCGTTGTGCGCGCCGTGGTGGCCAACCCCGGTGCCTTCCGCAACCCGAGCTTCATTGCTACCGGGTCGCCGACCGCCCAGTTCCCGGTCCCGGCCGAGCTCGCCGTGCTGCTGAATGCCCGTCCGAACAAAGCCGGCCCGTGGCAGCCGCAGTGGCAGCCCGACAACAGCCTGCCGCCGCGCAATACCTACAACACCAACGGTGTCTGGCAGGTGGAAATCGGTGCCAACATCGACCTGCCGTTCCGCGACTGGACCGCCGAGCTGTACGCCTCGCACGGCGAATCGGCCACCGCCAACATCGCTACCGGCAACCTGTCGCTGGCCCGTACCCGCTTGCTCACCAACCAGCGCGACTACGGTCGCGGTGCCAAGGGCACGGGTAACCTGAGCTACGTCGTCGGCGGCCAGAACTTTTCTGCCCCGCGTCCTGCCTTCGGTGCCGGTGACTACACCTGTACCTCCGGCTTCTACGACACCTTCTTCGGTGGCGACAAGCCGCTGTCGACCGACTGTTACAACGCCATCGCCGCCAACCTGCAGACCCGCACCCAGAACAAGCAGGACATCATCGAGCTCAACCTGCAGGGGTCGCTGATGGACCTGCCGGCGGGCGAAGTGCGTGTCGCCGCTGGGTACCAGAACCGTCGCAACAGTGCCAAGTTCTACCCGGATATCCTGCAGTCGCAGGACTCCTTCACCGACCAGGTGATCGGTGTGTACCCGACCGGTTACCTCGATGCCGGTCTGTCGGTCGATGACTACTACCTCGAAGCACTGGTGCCGGTCGTCAACGACCTGCCCTTCGTGCAACGTCTGGAGCTCGAACTCGGCTACCGCTACTCCGATTACGAAGTCGTGGATGCCGAAACCACCTGGAAGGTGCTGGCCAACTGGGAAGTCAACGACAAGGTCCGTCTGCGCGGTGGTTACAACCGCGCCACCCGCGCCCCCAACATCGGTGAAATGTTCCTGAACGTGCAGGAAATCTTCACCTCGGGCGGTACCTTCGGCGAGGCCTGCGGCCTGCGTTCCACCGCGCCCTTCGGTGCTGGTGGCGCACTGCCTGACCCGGTATTGCAGCCGGGTGAACCGCAGACGGCACTGGCCCCCGGCCAGACCGCTGCCGGTGCCCGCAGCACCTTGCTGATCTGCCAGGAGCTGATGGGCGGTGCCAACAGCATTGCCACTGAGCAGTTCTACCGGGTAGCCAATGCCACCGGTCAGTCCGGTGGTGGCTTCGCCTGGGTACAGCAGAAGGGCAACCTGGCGCTGCAGTCGGAGACGGCTGATACCTACACCTTCGGTGCCGTCATCCGCTCGCCGTGGGAAAATCCCTGGCTGTCTGGCATGACCCTGTCGCTCGACGCTTACCGCATCGAGATCGCCGATGCCATCACCCAGTACTCGCTGGACTACGCCGGCTTCCGCTGCTTTGGTGAGAAGCTCGTGACGACGGCAGCCGAAGCGAAAGCCCAGGCCGCCACCGAAGCGTGCCAGCTGCTGCCGCGCGACCAGGTGAACGGTGCGCCGCTGACCTCGCTGATCTCCTACGACAACCAGGCCACCATCGAGACGCAGGGCTTCGACATTGCCCTGAACTGGTTCGGTGAGCTGGAGGAACTGGTGAATCTGCCGGGTCGCTTGTCGGCCAGCGTGCAGGCCACGGTGCTGGACTACTACCGTACCAAGAACTCCCCGGCGTTCTACGACATCGAGATCGACTGGGCGGGTTCGCTGGGTCCCAACCTGGCCGGTACCAACGGCGGTGCCTACGACTACCGTCTGTTCAGCAACCTGACCTACATGAAGGATGACTGGAGCATCGGTCTGCGCTGGCGTTACCTGCCGGGCGTTTTCACCGCTGGCTACGCCAACCAGATGGCCGTCCGCGCCAACAACGCGCGGGTTGCCGCTGGTGGCCAGGGCATCACCCTCGGCTACGTCCCCACCACGGAAGTGGAAACCGGTGACTACAGCATCTTTGACCTGAACGCCAACTGGAACGTCAACGAGACCATCTCGGTGCGCGCCGGTATCAACAACCTGTTTGACACCTCGCCCGAGTGGGTCGGTCCGAGCCGCGGTTTCGGTCCGGGCACCACGCTGTCGGGTGTGTGCGCAGCGCAGGGCTCACCTGCGGGTTGCATCAACCCGGCCGGCTTCAGCCTGCAGGGTGTAGGCACCATCAACGGTGGTTACTACGACGTCCTCGGCCGTCGTTACTTCCTCGGCATCAAAGCCAACTTCTGATCGATCCGGTCAGCAGCACCAACAGGAACGGCGGGCCAAAAGCCCGCCGTTTTTTTTGCCCGGGCTTTGCGACCGGCGTGGCTGGCCATGTCGTTCAGCGGGGCTGCAGCCGTTCCGTGGCGAACAGCAGCATCATCCCCCCGGCGCGCTCGTCGCGGCCACTGATCGCCCGGCGCCCGAGATAGGCGTCCAGCGAGTCCTGGCCCGGCGTGGATTCGCAGACGTCGAGGAAGCCCCAGTCAGCGTCGGTGCGTGCCAGTACGCCTTCCCAGGCGCGGTCCACCACACCCTGATGGAACGGCTCGAGCCAGCCGCGATCGACGCCGCGCTGCAGGGCAGTCGCGATCATCGCGGTGGCAGACAGTTCTGCGAAGCTGCCCTTCACGTCGATGACGTTGTGCCACAGTCCATCCACGTCCACGTGGGGAAGCAGGGTGGTCGCCAGATCCCGATACCGGGCGAGCAGGCGGGCATGTACCGCCTGTGTCTCCGGGATGTCGCTGAGCGCCAGCGCCAGCCCCAGCAGCACGAAGGCATTGCCGCGGCCCCAGGCCGCCTCGGCACGCGGCCAGTGGTTGTAGAGGCCGTCGGGGCGGAGCAGCCGGCCGGCGAGAAAGTCCACGTGGCGCTCAGCCAGATCGAAGTAGCGCGCTTCGCCGGTCAGCTTGCCCACCTTGGCCAGCAGTGGCGTGGCCATGAAGAAGGCGTCGCTGTACTCGCCGTGGAAGGGCATGGCCTCCAGCGGGCGGTCGTCCTCGGAGAAGCCGAGGTCCGCCGCCCGACGTGCCAGCGCCAGGTAGCGGGCGTTGCCGGTGCGCTCCGCGAGTTCGGCCAGCAGCAGGTGCCCGGCGATCTCGAGCGAGTTGTCGATCTCCATGGCCGCAATGCTGTCGAGCTGCGGCCGCACCACAGCCTCCACCTCCGCCACCTGGCCAAGCCGCAGACGGCCAATCAGCGCCATCCCCGGGATGTAGGTGAGCGGGCCGAGTGACTGACCGTAGCTCGCCGCCAGTCCCGCCGCCACGCTGGCGGGACTGCGCGCGAGCCGAGCCTGCAGCGCCTCGCGCGCACCGCTGCGCGGATAGAAGGCGGGGCCGTCGATGGCAGCGATCACTTCGTTTTCGTAGTCGAGCGTGAGATAGGGCACGGCACCGAGGCCGGGCAGGCCGGCGGCCAGCGCGGGACCCAGCCCGAATTCGTCGCCACCCACGATGAAGACGGCATCCGGCGCATGGGCGGTGAGGAACTGCCAGAGTGACCAGGCCGTGGGGTCGCCGCCATAGGCGGGGGCAACCGGCGGGAAGGTCAGGCGGTCGGCCCCGGGATTGGCGCGCGGCAGGAAGCTCACGTCGAGATGGTTGTTCGCTGAATTCACGTAGGCCTCGTAGGCAAGGTCCACCGCCGTGCTGCTGGCCCGATCGCCGGACAGCCCGCCAATCACCACGATGTGAGGGGCCTCGGACTCCTGCGCCGGCACGCTGACGGCCTCCAGGGGCTGCTGCGCTGCTGTCATGCCGACGGTCCAGGTCTGGGCCGGCGCGGTACCCGACGCAAGCCCAAAGGCCAGCAGTACGAGACCGCTGGTCAGACGCGGGCGCTGCGGCCCGGCCGCGCGCCAGAAGAAAACAATGCTCATGACAGGTCCCCTGACTCAAGTCGCTGTGGTCATCATACGCAAGCGACCGCCGCGCTGCCGCCCGGCGCGCTCACTGTCGAACGGCGGCTTTCACTGCCCCGGCTTCCTGTGCTTCCGCAGATCGTTGGGATACCATCCCGCCCCGGTTTGATTTGCATCTTCTGCAACCCGAGGAACTGGCCAGTTTGTCTGCACGTTTTCGTGTCGTCACCATCGTCGGGACGCGACCGGAATGCCTGAAGATGGCTTCCGTGATTCGCCTGGCTGAGGCCAGCCCGGACATCGATCTGCACGTGGTCTCCAGCGGTCAGCATCCGCAGATGGTCGCGCGTACGCTGGCGCACCTCGAGTTACCCTGCCACGCCGCGCTCAACCCGGTACCGCCTGGCTCGCTGCACTCACGCACCATCCAGTTCCTGCGCCAGCAGCTGAGACGCCACCTCGACGCACAGCAGCCAGCCGCCGTGGTGGTGCAGGGCGATACCTCCACCGCCTACGCCGGCGCGCTCGCCAGCAGTGACTGCGCCTTGCTGCTGGCCCACCTCGAGGCTGGCCTGCGCACCAGCACACCGATGCGGCCCTTCCCGGAAGAAATGTTCCGTCGACGCATCACGCCGCTGGCACATCTGCATTTCGCACCGACCCCGGTCGCCGCCGGGCAGCTGCTGGCGGAGGGCGTGCCGACGCGCGACGTGCACGTGGTCGGCAACAGCATCATCGACCTGTTGCGCGAGACCTGTGAACGCCGCGAAGACAGCGGCGTCGCGTGGCGCAGCGTGGCGCAGCGTCTGCTGGTGTTGACCATGCACCGCCGGGAGAACTACCGGCAGGGACTGGTGAATGTGTGCAAGGCCCTGCTCGATCTGCTCGCGCAAGAGCAGGACCTTGCCGTCGTCTGCCCGGTGCACCCGAATCCTGCCGTCGGTCAGCGCATTCGCCAGTGGCTAGCCGGCCATCCGCGTATCCTGCTCACCGAGCCGCTGCCTTACCGCCAGTTCATCGCCCTGCTGCGCGAGGCGAGTCTGATTGTCACCGACTCCGGGGGCATCCAGGAGGAGGCGCCCTACCTCGGCGTGCCGGTGCTGGTGACCCGCGCCGAGACCGAGCGCCCCGAATGCCTGCAGGGGGGTGTGGTGCGGCTGGTCGGCAATGGCCAGCAGACGCTGCTGCTGCAGAGTCGGGAAGCGCTCGCTGCACCCACCCCGGTGGCCTGCGCCTTCGCAGCCGACGCGCCCTTCGGCGCCGGCCGTACCGCCGAGCAGGTGCTCGACCTGCTGCGCGCGCGCCTGTGCCAGACCGGGCCTGCCGCATGAGCCAAGGGGTCGCTGCGGCAGCACGGCGTCTGCAGGATTACCTCCTTGGTGCAGGGGTGCAGCTGACCGACGGCGCCGAGGCCGGGGGAGTGATCGGCAGTGCCGACCCCGACGGCGGGCCGTGCTACGTCTACGGCGAAATCACCGGTTACTTCCTGCACTGGCTTGCGGCGGCCAACGTATCGCTGGACGAGCGGCGCCGCGCCGCACAGGCGGCCAGCGACTGGCTGCAGCGCTATCTCGCCGAACAGCCATGGCCGGCCACGCGGCGCTACCTCGGGCCGGCGCCCGCCGACTGGCGCAATCAGGCACTGTTCGCCTTCGACCTGGCCATGGTGGCCGGGGGTGTGGCTCGCGCTGCCAGCCACCACGTGCTGGCGCCGGCGCCCGGGCTGGTTGCGCGGCTTGGGCAGTTGCTCGGTCTGCTGGCGACCGGTCCGTCGCTTGCCACGGTGCTGGCAAGACCGGCGGCTGCGCTGCCCCGACGCTGGTCCACCGAGGGGGGGCCTTTCACAGCCAAAACGGCCAGCCGCGTGCTGCTGCTGCACGCCCACTGTCCGCTCGAGGCGGGTCTTGTGCGCTGCTGCCGCGACCTTCTCGCCCGCTACGCCATCGCGGCGGCGGATTTTCCGCCGGAAATGCTGCACCCCACGCTGTATGCACTGGAAGGGGTGTTGCTGGCGGAGGACGTCGACTACGAGCGCGTAGCACGCGGTCTGGAGCGCCTGCTGCAGTGGCAGGCCCCCGATGGCAGTCTGCCCGAGTCGCTGGCCACACCGGAGGTACGCCGCAACGACGTGGCGGCCCAGGCGCTCCGGCTTGCCATTCTGCTTGAGCAGCGGCTGGGCGACCGCGGGCGCTTTGCCGCAGCGATCGCGCGGCTCGGGGACTGGCTGATCCCTCAGGTGGCCGCGGATGGCTCGCTGGCTTTCGCTGCAGGCTGGCCACACCACGCCAACACCTGGTGTGCCATGTTCGCCGAGCAGGCGCTGCGGCTGCTGCTGGCACATGAGCGCGGGGAGCCGCTATCGCTCGTGGAGGCCGACCTCGTATGAGTCCAGCCGCGCTGCTACGCCGACTGACGGCTGTGCTGCCCTTCCTGCCGCTGTGGCGCGCCCTCTGGTGGGCCCGCCTTGGCGCACTGCGGCCTGCGCGCCTGCGCGCGCCGACGCCGTGGGGCCGAGGTGTCTGCATCCTCATCCCGGAAAGCGGCACACCCGACCTGCTTGCCGTGACCCTGCAGCACGCGGTAGCCGCGCTGGCAGAGATCGACGAACCCGGCGAGATCATCGTGTTGGTCAACGGGGCGCCAGCCGGCGACTACGCGGCGCTGCAGCAGCAGTTTCCCGCAGTGCACTGGCACTTCGAGCCGCGGGCGCTGGGCTTCAACGGCGCCGTCGAAGCGGGCCTCACGTGGGTAGGTCAGCCGGCTGTCTACCTGCTCAACAGCGACATGCGGCTCGCCCCCGCGGCACTGCGGCACCTGCTGCCGCTGCGCATGCCGCAGGTATTTGCGCTCGCCTCGCAGATCTTCTTCCCGCCCGCCGCGCCGCGCCGCGAAGAGACTGGTTGGTCCGATTACTACACGCAGGGCGGACGCAGCTACACCTACGAGCGCGAGCCACCGCCGACCCGGCTGGCGCGCGGCACCCTGTACGCCAGTGGTGGCTCGTCGCTGTTCCAGACCAGACTGCTGCGCGAATACGTACGTGATTCGCGGGCCTATTCGCCGTTCTACTGGGAGGATGCCGACTGGGGGGTACGCGCCTGGGCCGAGGGTCTCGAATGCCTGTTCGTGCCCGACTCCCACGCTGTACACGAGCACCGCGGCACCATCAAACGGCGCTACGCGCTGGAGGAAATCGAGCGCATCGTCGACCGCAACGGCCTGCTGTTCGAGCTGCGCCAGCACCTCAGCTGGCTTGACGGACTGCGGGCGCTGATCCACCTCAGTGGTCGGCCGCTGGCCACGCGGCGTGAGCTGGCCAGCACCGAGGTCGTGCGCGGCATCGCCCGGGTACGCCGCCAGAGCATGGCGCGGCAGCGCGAGGGCTTCCGCTTCGACACGCTGCGGTACCGCTACGTGGCGCGTGGCTTCGATCCACGGAAGCCGGTGGTGCTGTGGGTCACGCCCTTTGCGGTGCTGCCGCCCGCCCATGGTGGGGCGCGGCGCATCGTGGAGCTGGCGCGACGTCTGGCGGACCACGTCAACCTGGTACTGCTGTCGGACGAGCAGGTCAGCTACGACGAGCGCGTGGCTGACTTCGCCGTGTTCTCGGCCGTGCACCTCGTGCAGGGGCGCCGTGACCGTCATGGCCATACCACGCTGGATCTGCCGACCCGCCTGCAGGAACACGCACCGCCGCCGCTGCGGCGGCAACTGGTGGAACTGCAGCGCCAATACGGTGTCGCCCTGGTGCAGGTGGAGTTCATGGAGGCCGCGCGGCTGGTGGAAGAGCGTCTGGCCGGTATTCCCTTCGTGGCCTCGCTGCATGACGTCTACCTCGACGGTGGCAGCGGCGACGCGGCCCAGCGTGCGCTGCTGCAGCGCTACAGCTCGGTCATCGCCTGTTCTGCCGAGGATGCAGCCAGTCTCGGTGAGCTCGGTCATTGCCTGGTACCCAATGGAGCCACCGACCGGTTCGACGGTGCGAGCGTCTCGCCCGCGGAGGGACCGATCCTGTTCATGGGCCCCTTTCGCTATCAACCCAACTTCGACGGCATCGTGGCTTTTCTCGACGCGTGCTGGCCGGCGATCCGCGCCGCCTGCCCCTGGGCCACGCTCACCGTGCTGGCCGGACGCGAGGCGCTGCAGACGCGCTTCCGCCACCCCACCCTGCAGCAGCCCGGCGTCACGGTGATCAGCGACTTCATCGATCCGGCACCGGCCCTCGAGGCCTGTGTCTTCACCCTCAACCCCCAGCGCGACATCCGCGGCTCGGCGCTCAAAGTGGCCGAGTCACTGCTGGCCCGACGCGTCTGCCTCTGCACGCGCGAAGGCGCCCGCGGCTTCGGTTCGCTGCAGGGCGAGGCCCTGCTGGTGGCGGATGACTGGCCAGCGCTGACCCAAGCCGCCATCACACTGCTGCAGGATGTCGGGCAGCGCCGGCGACGGGAAGCGAGCGCGGTGCTGGACCGGCACACGCTGTCCTGGGATGGCCAGGCGGCATTGCTGCTGGCCGAATACCGACGCCTGCTGCCCGCCTTCTTCGACCAGCAGGCTGACGCATGAGCAAGGAATCCTACGACCGTATCGCCACCGTCTACGACACGGACATGGGGCGCAGCATGCCCTTCGATGACATCGGCTTTTACCATCGCCTCTGCGCGGCGCGCGGTGGCAGCGTGCTGGAACTCGGCTGTGGCACAGGACGCATCCTGCTGCCACTGCTGGCCAGTGGCATCGACATCGACGGCATCGACCAGTCGGAGGGCATGCTGGCCGAGCTGCAGGCCGAGGCGGCCCGCCGGGGCCTGCAGCCGACGACGGCTGTCGGCAGCCTGCAGAGCTTCGTAGCGGCGCGCCGCTACCGTACCGTGCTCTGCCCCTATTCCGTGCTGACCTACCTCACCACGCCCGCCGAACTCGCCGACTGTCTGCAGCGCGTGGTGCAGACGCTGGAGCCGGAAGGACTGCTGGCCCTCGACACCTTCATTCCGCGCGATGTGACGGCCTTCGACGATTTCCGGCTCGACTACCGGCGCCCGCACGGGGCTGGGACGCTGCAGCGCGAAAAGCGCATCGCACGCGACGGTCCCTGCAATCGGATCGAGCGACGCTACAGTCTGCTCGCAGCAGACGGCAGCGTGGAACGCAGTTGGGTCACCTGCGATGTGATCCGCCCCTGGCAGCCGGCCGAGCTGGTGACGGCGGCGGCTGGACAGGGGCTGCTGCTGAGGGCGAGTACCACCGACTTCGGCGCAGTGAATACCGCGCCGCAGTTCATCGTGCTGCAGTTCGGGTTGGGCTGAGGCGGGCGCGGCGGCCGGCCGGGAAGCTGCCCGGCCGAGCGGGCGCCTCAGCGCGCCTCGTTGGCTGGTGCCGCCGGGATTTCGTCGCCGCCGCTTGAGCCGGCAAACAGTTTGCGACCCGTGGCCTGCAGCGTGACGCTGCGGGCGTTCACGAGGTTGCTGCCGTCCCGGGCGAGGCTGCCTTCGATCACCACGACATCCGCCGGCTTCAGCGAGTCCCGCTTCCAGCCCTTGCGCAGGAGCGTATTGGGCCCCCCCATCTCGAAGGCCCAGGCGGTGCCGGTCTGCTGGCCTTCACTCACCTCGCCGTAGATGAAAATGTGCGGGTTGGTCCACTCCACCTTGCTGACCTTCACGGTGAGCGTGATCGGCTTGTCGATGTCGTACTGCGCCGGGAACGAGTGGTGGGCCTCGCCGGTGGCCGCGGTGAGCAGGCCGAGCACGAGCGCTGGCAAATGGAACAGGCTGGGTTTCATGGCGGGGCTCCTTGGCAAGTGGGTGGGGACCGCGGTGCTGTTCAGGGATTGGCGGCCGGCTCGGGTGTCAGGCCCATCAGCCGCACGAACTGCTCGTTCTCAAGGCAGATTTCGTCGATCAGTTCGGCATCCACCACGATGCGCTGGCGCAGGGTGACGGTCCAGGGCTGCGTGTAGGCGCGGGGATCGTCCACCGTGACCTCGATCACCACGTGGCCATAGTCCGGTCGGCTGATCTTTTCGCGTACCCGCGCCGCCTCGGTCAGCACACTGCCGTTCCAGTCGATCCAGGTGTCGTCCCGCACGCCGACGGTGTCCACCACCAGCGTATCGCCCTCCCAGTGCGCCGACGAATAACCCTGCCAGGACGGCGTGGGATCCTCTGGCAGTGCGCGGGCGTCGGTGAACACCTGTCGGTACCCGGCATTCATTTCGTTGAGGGTGACCCACAGGCCGTCGGTGTGCACGTACTTGAGCATGTGCGGCAGGCCGTAGGCACGCAGGAAGTTGTCGGGCAGACAGCGGATGTGCGGGTCGTCGATGGCGAGGTTTTCGGTCCGCTGCTTGACCACGGGCCGCAGCCAGTCCTGGTAGGGCAGGCCGCCCGGCAGGTCGGCGCCGATATTGGCCATGTGCGGCGACGAGGCGATGTCGTTGCCATCGCTCGCCACATCCTCGCCGTTGCTGCGACGGTTGGGATTCACCGGTACCCAGATGCCGGACAGATCCGGTTTTCCGCTGGGCAGCCGGGGCGCCGGTGCCTGCAAATCGACGGAGCCGTCGCTGCGGCGGGGGACGTCGGCGGTCGGGTAGCCGATCCACTGCGCCTTCAGGCCACCGGCGCACAACAGAGCAAGCAGCGAAACCAGCGACAGGACGGCAGACAGGCGGGGCAGGGGGGGAGCGATGGTCATGGCACCTCCGTAAGTTTGAGGGGTCGCGCAGTGGCCACCGGGCCGCCGCGCCTGGCAAGCTTCAGCGTGACTGCAACTGGTCGGTGCGGAACGAGCGGTCGTCGCACTGGTAGGGTTCGAAGGGGTAGGCCGATACGAACATGCTGTCGCGCCCCCGATACGTGCCAGTCCAGTAGGTACCGTCCTCGGCCTCGTACTCGCGCAGCAGCGCGCCGTTTTCCGGGTCGAGGCGGAAGCGCTCGGTCACACGCAGGTCGGCGCTGTGGGGTGTATTGGTGTCGGCGGACAGGATGCCGGGCAGGAAGCCGCGGGTTTCCACGATCAGCACCTCGTTTTCCCAGCGGCCGATCGAGTAGCCGGCGCGCGTCGGCTGCAGGTCGGCAGGGAAGTCGGTCCCGTTCAGGTGGATGGTGCGCTGCAGGTTCATCAGGCCATAGGTCAGTTCCACCGACGTGGCAGTCTGCACGATGTGGTTGACCGGGTTGTCGAAGCTCCAGTCGAACAGGATGTTGGTGGTCTGGCAGTTCAGGCGCGGGTTGTCGGTGGAGCCGCCGTCGAAACCGGCGATGGCCTGCTGGCCTGCGGCCGTCAGCGGCAGCAGCGACGGTCGCTTCCAGGTGGTGGCCAGCGGATCGTCGGAAAAGGACTCCGGCGTGCCACGGGAACCCTGGAAGGCGCGGCCGCCCGCAGGCAGTTCGCCGGGTTGGAACTGGTCTGCCACGCCGAGTGGCACCAAGGTCCCGCTGAGACCGCGGGGGTCGGTCATCACTACCTGCTCGGCCGCCCAGTCGCCGCTGAGGTCGGGCGTGCCATCGGCCAGTCGCTTGATCGCGATGGCGCGGCGCACGTTCTTTTCGGCCTCGACGAGTTGACCGTAACGATCCATCTGCGTGCCGTTGGCGAAGAAGATGGAACCCATGTAGCAGGTGTTGGCCTCGAAGCGGTCCGGTGAGCCGGTGATGCGCACCGCGGAGCCGATCTCGAACATGTTTTCCGACCACCCCGAGCGCCGCAGCACCGTGCCGCCGCGCAGTTCGCATTTCCAGCGGCTGGTGCTGCCGTCGGCGTTTGCCACGTCCACGTAAATCCACGAATGCGGATTGATGAGGGCAATATCGGCGATGCGACCTTCCACGGTGATGTCGACGTTGAGATTGAAATTGGCGAGCCCGTGGTGGGCGTAGGCTTCCGGCATGACACCGGACAGCAGTACGCCGGTTGCAGCGAGCGCGCAGACAGCGGGCGAAACAGCAGGGAAGCGGAGCAGTATCGTCATGGGGGGTCCTGTTGTTGCTTTATTGTGGCCCGGCTCCCACAGCCTAGCCGACCGGCCAGTCGCCGTGCAATTGAGCGCCGTCTGCGCCGGGCTTTTCCGGGGCGCAGCACGCGCCACTGTGCCGGTCCGGTGCAGCGGCCAGGCAAACTACCCTGCTGCCCGTGCCCTTCCCTCGCCGCGGATGAGCGGCGACCCGGGTGCCAGCGCCCGGGGCAGGGTCAGTAGCGGAAAGTCTTGGTGTACTTGATGGCGATTTCAGCCTTTTCACGACTGATCTGACTGAACACGCCGGCCGAGTCGAAGCCACCGTTCAGGACCAGATAGAAATCCTCGCCCGCCACCGGGTTCCAGCGCAGGCGACTGTTGATGCCGACGCTGCTGGAGGCATTGTCGTACTGGATCAGGTTGATCCAGGACCAGCGCGAGTTGAAGGCATACACCACGTTGGCACTGACCAGTCGTACCGTGAAGTCACCCGCCGGCAACTGGATGTCCTGGTAGTCGTAACTGAAGTTCATGAACAAGTGCTCGTCCGGACGCCACTCGGCACCGACCTGTGCGCGGCTGCGATGACCGTTGTAGAACTCCCCGCGATTGAGACGCAGGCTCGGCGCAAACAGACGCTGGTTGGAAACCCGCAGCTGCACCCCGGCGCCGGCAAAGCTGTATTTACCGGCGGGCAGCACCACGCCGGGGCTGATCTGGAACGGACGGTCGAGTCCCTCGCGGTCGCGCGAGACATTGAAACCGAACTGGTCGCCTCGGTGGGAATTGACGTTGATCACGTTCCAGAACAGCCCCTCGCTCTGCAGTTCCTGGGTGTCGATCCGACGCGTGTACTCGTAACCCGCAAAGCTGTTGAGCGCACGCACGAAGGGAGCACCGCGCAGGAAATAGCGGGCCGAGCCGTCCAGTGTGACGCTCTCCACACCGACGCGGTTGGCAAAGCCCAGCGCCGGGCGGTACTCGTCGCCGAAGTATTCGTAGCCCACGGCACCCCCGAAGCCCGTGCCCTGGGTGTCAAGTTCTGCCCTGACGCCATAGGCCTTGTCGTCACCGTCGAGACCCTCGGTGTCGGTTTGCTGGTAGAAGGCGTTGCCACTCAGCGTGTACCGCTGTGAAAAGCGGGTGTTCTGGTAGCGGAAGTCGAGGCCGCCGAGGCTGTTGCCGGTCTCACTGAGCGGATCACCGCTGGTGAAGATCATGCCGAGACTGGACTCGCTCAGCACGTTGAGCGCTGCCCGGCCCACGAACAGTGACTGGGCATCGAGACTGCCGTTTTCACCCTGCTGGACGGCAAGGGCACCGACGTTCCAGTCGCCGACACGTCCACTGAGCTTGACGCCGGCGTCGATGTCCACCGGCTGACCGCTGCGGCTGAGTCCGATGCGCCGCGAGTAGAAGGGGATGCCGTTTTGCCGTCCCCCGCCGCTGAAGCCGCCGCCCCCGCGACCGCCAAAGGTGAAGATGTCGACGTCCTGCAGGAAGAAATCGCGTTTCTCCGGGAAAAAAAGCGAAAAGCGCGTCAGGTTCACCTGCCGGTTGTCGACTTCGGTGGCCGAAAAATCGGTGTTGACCGTCAGTACGCTGGTGAGATTCGGCGTGATCTTGTAGAACACGTTGAGCGAGGGATCGATGCGGTCGCCATCGGCGTTGCCGACATAGTCGGCGGTCCTTGCCAGGGCCAGCGAAGGCACGATGTCCAGGCCCACGCCCTGGCGGATGTCGTGGATGCCGGTGATGAGTCCGGTGGTGGTCGGATTCAGGTTGCGGTTGAACGACGACCAGGCGATTTCTTCCTGACGGCGCGCGATGGTGCGTGCGATGGTGAAGCCCCATTCGTCGGTGGCCGGGTCAAAGTTGACGGTGTTGAACGGGATGGCGACTTCGGCGGTCCAGCCCTCCTCGTCGATACGGCTTTCCGACGCCCAGATGCCGCTCCAGTCGCGATTGAGCGTGTTGGGGTTCTCGAACATGCCGTCCTGACGGATCCCGCGCGGATTGACCTGGAAGTGGTAGCCCGTGCGACCGTTGTTGAAGGTATCGATGATGAATTCGATGGCGTCGTCGAACTGCATGGTGCCGTTCTGGATCAACTGCCGGGCGCTGATACCGGACGGGTTGCTGTCGAACAGGCGCGCCGCCACATAGAAGAAACGTTCGCTGTAGGCGAGATAGAACTCCGAGCGCTCCGACGGCGCGACGTGGTCACCTGGCTGGTATTGCTCGACGTCGCGGATCACCGTGGCGCTGCGCCAGATGTCATCATCGAGCACGCCGTCGACGACCGGCACGAGATCAGTGCGGACGATTTCCACCCGCTTGCGGGCCGGCGCCGCGACGCCGGTCTCCGAGGCGGGTGGGGCCGCCGCCGGGGCCTGGGCCAGCGCGTTGCTGAGCGCCGTCGTGCCTGCCAGCACGGCGATCAGCAGCGCAGTAGCGCCGTGCAGCAAGCGCGACGTCGTAGGCCGGGAATTACTGGCAATCATGCGAAAGGGTCTGTTTCGGCGAGGGCGCCACTATACCGTAAGCGCGCCGTACGCGTAGCGGCCTGCTCCCGGCCCGGTGTCAGCCGATCCGCGCCATTCAGGCTCTCGATACCCCTCGCCACCCAGTCATACGCCAATACTTATCGAACATATCGGCTATCACTTATTGGATATGGGCAAAGGGGCCTGCGTAGAATCCTGTGCACGATCGGGGTTGCCGTGCTGGGACTCCTCTCGGGTTACCCATCTTTTTTTCTGAACGGAGCCAACCATGCGCTTTTTCCCCTCCCGCCTGCTGTTCTCCGCTGTCGTGGTCGCTGGCCAGGCCATGGCCCACCATTCCGCCGTGGTGTTCGATGTCGGTGAAACGCTGGAGCGTACCGGCAAAGTCACGCTGTTCACGCTGCGTAATCCACATCTGATCCTCAACATGGAGGTCACCAACGCGCAGGGTGAAACGGAATTGTGGCGCATGGAGGGTCAGGGCATTTCCGAGATGCAGGCCATGGGTTTCGATCGCGGCTCCGTGAAGGAAGGTGATGAAATCACCGTGCGCCTGAATCCCCTCAAGTCGGGGCAGCCCGGAGGTCTGGTGCTGGGGTTGATCGGCGCCGATGGCCGGGCCTACAACATGGAGCCGGCCGAGACGGAAGTGGCGCTCGTGTACCCGGCGCTGATGGAGTACGTTCCGCCGCCGGCCGGAGAAACCTGGCAGCAGCGCGAGCAGAAGACGCGTCCGTCCCAATTGCCGATCGTCTCGCGGGGGCTGGGCCCCGGCGAAACCCCGGGTGCCGACGTCCCCGGCGCCCTCGACCCCGACAACCTCGCCAAGCCACGGCCGCCCGCGCCCTTCGACCTGACCGGACTCTGGCAGTTCCGCGGCGAGGACGAGTACCGCGCCAACTACGGTTCTTTCGAGTTCAAACCGATGCCAGAGCTGACCGCCAAGGGCAGGGCCTACCATCAGGCCTATCTGGACGCGTCGGCGCGGGGCGAGCGCTTCGGCGATCCGACGGCGCTTTGTTATCCGCCGGGGATGCCGCGCTACATGACACGTTATGGCTCGCTGATGATGCTGCAGTACCCGACCGCGATCTTCATGGTGTCACGACTCAACAACGACTACCGCGTCATCTTCCTCGATGGCCGTGCGCCCCTGTCCGGCGCTGCGGTCGATCGCAACTGGCAAGGGGAGTCGCTCGGGCATTGGGAGGGCGAGACCCTCGTGATTGAAACCAGCGGGTTCATCGGCGAAAACCACCTGATCCAGGCAGGCGTTCCGAGCGGAGAACAGCTCAAGATCGTTGAGCGCATCAGCCTGATCAACGACGGCAACACCATGGTCAGCGAATACACCTTCACCGATCCCGAATACTGGGTGGGTGAATGGAAGCACGTGAAGTTCCGCGACCGCGTACTGCATACCGATGTGCGCGAAGCCAACTGCATCTACGAAGACAACTTCGCGCTGCCCGGCATGGAGCGACCTGCCGCACCCTGAGCGGCAGGTCCCCAGAGGACGTCCGACTACTCCGCCAGCAGCAGCGCGCTGAAAAACGGCAGCAGCTCATCGATGAAGCGCTGGCCGATGCGGTTGCCGTGGTCGCCGTCGTAGACCACCCAGGAGTGGGCAACGCCCAGCCGGTCCAGCGCCTCGTGCAGTTGGGTGTTGGTGGCGACGAGGCCGTCCTTGTCGCCCACGTCGATGGCCAGCGCCTTGAACGACTGCAGTTCCGGCACGAACTGGTCGACCATCACCAACTGGGAATTGGCGGTCCACTTGGCCTGCACCACGGGCTGCGCGACGCCGTCCTGGAACGGCAGGTCGAAGAACAGCGGCGCATTCTGCGGGTTCGGTGCCCAGGCGGCCGCCTGGGCTGCCATCGCATTTTCGAAGGTGCCTGACTTGTAGGCTTCGATGCCGGCCTGCAGGCGCGCCGCTTCGCGCGCTACGGCTTCTGCGCCGGGGGCCGTGTTCAGCAGGCAGCAGGAACTCATGGCATAGAGGCCAACAAATTGCTCCGGGTGGCGCATGGCCACGCGCAAGGTGCCATAGCCTCCCATCGAGTGACCGGACAGGCCGCGGCTTTCGCGCCGCGCCAGCGTGCGGTAGTTGGCGTCGATGTAGTCCACCAGATCATGGGCGATGAACATCTCCCAGTCGCCGATGGTGGGTGACTTGGAATACATGCTGCCCCCGTAGCGGGTAAAGGCGTCGGGCAGAACCACGATGGCTTCTGCGGCACCGTTGGCGATCGCGGTATCCGCCGAGGACGGCAGCTTCAGTACGGCGTTGGCGTATACCGCTGCACCCACCGCATAGCCGTGCAGGAAGTACACCACCGGGTAGCGTCGGTCAGGTGAGCTGGCATAGCTCGGGGGCAGGTAGACGAACACGCTGCGGTCGGCGCTCTCGCCGGCCAGGTTGCCCTCCAGCGACTTGCCGTGCACTTTGATCTCGGTGAGCGTGCCGTCGGCGAGCGCTGGTTGCAGGGTACAGAGGCCCAGCAGCGCCAGCAGCCCGGCAAGGCGACCCCAGCCGCGACGTCGTATGGAGTGTTTCATGGCAGACCCTCGTGAGTTGGTTGGCCCGGCGATTGTAGCCGCAGGCTGGCCGGGCTGTATCATGCGGGCCTCGCGGGACTCCCGGCCGCGCTGATGCCTCACGGAGCTTGCTCATGCCGCTCACCACACGCCTTCGCCGCGCTCGCTGGTTGTCCTCTGGCGGCGGGGCCTGCCTCTGTGGACTGCTGGCTGCCTGCGTGCTGCCGGCGGCCCTGGCGCAGACTACGGTGCGCTTTGCCACCTTCAATGCCTCCCTCAACCGCGACGCCGAGGGGCAATTGCTGGCGGATCTGGCCGAGCCCGCCAGCGCCAACCCACAGGATGCCCAGAGCCGACGCCGCCAGCAGGTGGCCCATGTCGCCGAGATCATTCAGCGCACGGCGCCTGACGTACTGCTGATCAACGAGTTCGATTTCGATGCGGAGGGTGTCCCCGGTTCAACGAGCGCGCCGGCGCCCCTCGGTTACTCCAGCAGGGCGGCCGCGCTGTTCCAGGACAACTACCTCGCGAAACCGCAGGGTGCCGCCCGGCGCGGCTTTGCGGCGCCGTTGCATTACGCCCACCGCTACACGCCTCCCACCAACACCGGCATCCCCAGCGGACTCGATCTCGATGCCGATGGCAGGGTCGACGGTGCCAACGACGCCTTCGGGTTCGGCAACTTTCCCGGCCAGTATGGATTCACCCTGTATTCCCGCTACCCCATCGTGGCCGTGCGCAGCTTCCAGAATTTTCTCTGGAGGGACATGCCGGGCAACCTGCTCACCAATGACCCGGCGCCGGGCAGCAACAATCTGGCGCGCTTCTTTCCCGCCACGGCGAGCGCAGTCTTGCGTCTGTCGTCGAAGAATCACGTCGACGTCACGCTGGACATCGGGGGTCAGCCGGTACATTTCCTGGTAGCACACCCCACGCCGCCCGTGTTCGACGGCGAGGAGGACCGCAACGGCAAGCGCAACCACGACGAGATACGCTTCTGGAGTGATTACATCGCCGGTGCGGAGTACCCCTACGATGACCAGGGCGGCAGCGGGGGTCTGCCGACGGGCGCACACTTCGTGATCGCCGGGGATTACAACGCCGATCTCTGCGACGGCGACAGTCTGAAGGTCCCCTGCAGCGCGCCGGGCCGACCCGGCAATGGACCCAACGCCATCGGCCAGCTGCTGCAGCATCCTCTGGTGAACGTGACGATGACGCCGGCAAGCGCCGGTGGCCGCGCCGCCGCGCGCGATCCGAACAACAACGGCGCAGCCTCGGCCTCCCACGTCAGTGATCCGACGTTCGACACCGCCGACTTCAACGACAGCTCTCCGGGCAATCAGCGAGTCGACTATGTGCTGCCATCGGCCACACTCACGCTGACCGCTGCCGCCGTGTTCTGGCCGGTCGATGCCGATCCCGGGGATGACAACCGCAGCGGCGACGTGTTCGACCTGGTCGGCCAGTTCAACAAACCAGCGCTCTATGCCGGGCTACCGTCGTCGGATCACAAGCTGGTCTACGTGGACGTGCTGGTCCCGGCCCCCTAGCGTGGGGTGTCCGCGGATTCGCCGCGCGCGGCGAGTTTTTCGCGCGGTAGTGGCCAATCCGGTGCGGCCTCCACGGCCTGCTCATAGCTGCGGCGTGCCGCCGCTGCATCCTGCAACTGGTCGTAGGTGAGACCGAGGTTATAGAAGGCAATGTGCCGCTCCTGCAGATCGAGCGCGAGTGCGCGCTGGTAGGCGGCGAGCGCGTCGTCGTAGCGTTCGGCCAGGAAGTACAGGTTGCCCTTGCCGTTGAAGGCCTGCGGCAATTCGGGCAGCAACTGCAGGGCTTCGTTGTAGTCGTCGAGGGCCTGCTGGAAGCGGCCAGCCGCGGTCAACAGGATGCCGCGATTCACCAGTGTGCCGGCGCGATCATGCCGATTGAGGGAAGCTCCGTCGATGGCGCGGTCGCAGTACGCCAGCTCCACGGGGCTCGGCTCCAGCGCGCCGTTCAGCCTGGCCGCCAGCGAGCAGTGGCGGGCATCTTCGCCGCTCGTCAGCACGGTGATCGACTGTGCCTGTACCATCGCCGTCACTCCCCCGAGCAGCGCCAGCAGCAGCAACAGGCCACGCCGGCCGGCAGCGCCGTAACGGTCGCAGGCACCGTGGGTGCCGTCAGTGTCCAGCCTGGCGCTCCGGTGTTCGTTGTACATGCAAGGCCCCCGTGTTCGTCGCTCCGCGCTGACCTCCACCTTAGACGCAGGTCAGGCCACGATTCAAGGCGCGCAGTGGCAGTGCCGCAGTGGACGATGCCGGCTTCCCTGCTATTCTTGCCGCGAGTCCCTCCGTCACCCACAACAATCACAACACCATGACGCTGATCCTCACTGAAAGCCGCCCGCTGCGCTTCTTCTCGTTTCTCGTGTTCTATCTGGCCCAGGGGCTGCCCTTCGGCCTGGTGGTGATCGCGCTGCCGGCCTTTCTCGCCGAGCGCGACTGGAGCGTCGCTGCCATTGCATCCTTCGTCGCCATCTCGCAGCTGCCGTGGAGCTTCAAACTGCTGGCCGGTCCGCTGATGGACCGCTACTCCTGGTTGTCGCTCGGTCGGCGGCGGCCTTGGGTGATTTTTGCCCAGTTGGCGCTGCTGCTGATGGGTCTGGCTTTCGCGCTGCTGCCGCTGGCACTCGACGACGCCACGCTGCTCACCGGGTTGTGTTTTCTGCTGATGGCCTTCGCAGCCATGCAGGACGTGGCTGTGGATGGCATGGCCATGGATGTGCTGCCGGTGGAGGAACAAGGGCGCGCCAATGGCTTCATGGCCCTGGGCCAGGTGCTGGGCAATGCCGGTGCCACCGTACTCTGTGCCTTCCTGCTGCAGTCCTATGGTCTGGTCGGCGTGGGCGGCCTGCTCATCGCCGGCTTCGGCCTCATCACACTGTGGAGCGTTCTCGTGCGGGAGCGACCGGGGGAAAAACTGTTGCCGTGGACGCCGGGCGCGGCCACGCCGCGCTCGCTGGCACTGCAGGTCGACAGTCTGGGCGCCATCGGTCGCAACCTCGCCAAGGTCATCCTGCTGCCGGCCAGCCTCCTGCTGATGGCCGGCACCTTCGTGTTCCTGATGGCCCATGCGCTGTGGCTGACGCTCGCACCGATCGTGGTGGTGCAGCAGCTCGGCTACGCCAGCACCGCGTATTCCAGCTGGACTTCGCTTGCCACGCTGCTGGCTGGCGTGAGCGGTCTCGCCGTCGGCGTCTACATCGACCGGCGTGGCATCCGGCTGTTCTACGCCGTTTTCCTGCTGCTTTACGCCGTGCTGGCCGTGCTGGTCGGCGTGCTGGAGGGCAGTTGGACCTCGCCGCTGTTCCTGCTCGGTGTGGTGTTTTTGCAGGCGTTCTTTTATCAGGGCGCTTTCGTCTGCTTCATCGCTGCCCACATGCGGCTCTGCTGGCTGAAGGTTGCCGCGACGCAGTTCTCGCTGTACATGGCTTGGGTCAATCTCGGCCGCTCGCTGGGACCCAAGCTGCTGAGCGAACTGCAGGGCCTGTTGGCCTACGCGCAGATCTTCCTCGTCATCGGTGGTCTGCTGCTGCTCGCCATCGCGCTGCTGTGGCTGGCCGATCTGCCGGCACATCAGCGCCGGGTGGCCGCTTTCGGCTCCGGTCACGCGTGAGGCTGGTGTCGCCGGAACACCGGTGGCAACATCCTCGGCAGTCATCCACGCGCTGAAGAGGAGCAACGGCATGTTTTCGACAACGATCACCGTACCCGCAGTCAATCCGGCGCGGGCGCTCGCCCGGCCCCTGGCCCGCTTGCTGGTAGCGGCTGCACTGGGCGGCAGTCTGCTGGCGCCGGTGCAGGCCGCCGAAGCGATCGACCGGCAGGGTGAGGCCCGACTGTTCTACACCACCATCAAGATTCCGGCCAATGCCGAGCAGCTTTATGTGAGCGGCGCAGGCGCCTCGGCCAAGGCCGACGGCAGTTGGGGCAACATGGAAGAGCAGGCCGTCGACATCTTCACCAAATTCAAGGCTACGCTCGAGCAGCAGGGTTGGTCACTGGCCGACATCGTGCAGGTTCGCGTGTTTGCCGTTGCCAACAAGGACGGCACGCTGGACTTCGACGGCTTCAACCGCGGGTACCTGCAGTTCTTCGGGACGGCGGAAAATCCCAACAAGCCGGTGCGCACGTTCGTGCAGGCTGCTGCGCTCGTGAATCCCAACTGGCTGGTCGAAGTGGAAATCCGCGCGGCCCGCGTGCCCTGATCAGGGCCCGCGATGCCGCGGGCACGTCGGTCACAGGAAGTTGTTCGGCCAGATCATGGTGCGCCACATGTGCGAACTCGGTGAGTCGTCGTGCCCCAGTCCTTCGGCGGGCTGGCGGAAGTTGCGGGCTACCAGCGCTTCGAAAAAGTCCGGGCTCACCTCCTGCGCCATGTCGTCGAAGAAATAGATGTCGTAGAGCGTGACCAGACGTGCCGTCATGTACCAGGGGTGGTTCCTGGCATGTTCGGCATCACGTTTCAGGTAGGCAGGCACCTGGTAGTCCGGTCCGAAGAACCGGTGATAACTCTCGGG
>CANGUU010000036.1 GCA_947457195.1 Gammaproteobacteria bacterium | reverse complement strand
TTGTCGAAGCCCTGTGCGAACGGCGTCATCGGCTCGCGCGGCGCTTGCAGGGAGGCCGCCAGCAGGCTGCCGTCGGCCCAGATCTGGAAAGCCAGATTGTTGCCGAGTCGGAAATTCCGGGAGACACGCTGTTCGTCGAGGTTGGCGACGAGTTGCGAAAGATCGAGCAACTGCCGGTCGAACAGCGTTTCCGCCTCGCGCATGCTGCTCTCGTAGCCTCGCAGCGCCGCCACGAAGCTGAACAGCGTCAGGGCAGCCAGCACGCCGAACAGCAGGAAGCGGCGGATGGAGCTCACGCGGTCTCGGCGCCCTTGGCCGGCGCACTGACCTGGTAACCCACCCCACGGATCGTCTTGATGAAGTCGTTGCCGAGCTTCCGCCGCAGGTGATGGATGTGGACTTCGATGGCATTGCTGGCGACTTCCTCACCCCAGCTGTACAGCCGGGCCTCCAGCATGGCGCGCGTCAGTACCCGCCCCGGATTTTCCAGCAGACTCTTCAGCAGCATGTATTCGCGACGCGCCATTTCCACGGGCTGATCGTCCAGAAAGACAGACTGCTCGTTGGAATCGATGCTGACGCGCCCGTAGCGCAGCAAGGCGCTGCGGGTCTTGGAGATACGCCGGCCCATCGCGCGCAGACGCGCCAGCAATTCGTTCATGTCGAATGGCTTGGCGAGGTAGTCGTCCGCGCCCTGATTGAGTCCCTGCACCTTGTCCTGCACCGTATCCCGCGCGGTCAGCAGCAGCACCGGCAGTTCGCTCTGGGTCTTGCGCAGTTTTTTCAGGACCTCGAGGCCGTCCATGTCGGGCAGGCCGAGGTCGAGGATGACGAGATCGGGATGTTCGGTGTCGATGACGTGCAGGGCAGCGGCGCCCGTTTCGACATGATTGAGAGTAAAGCCCTGCGCACGCAGCGCCTTTTCGAGACTGCGCGCGAGGGGTCGATCATCTTCTACCAGCAGGAGTTGCATGGCGGCTATTCTAAGCGCCGCTCCGCCGCATTGGCCTAATTTTTGTTGGCGATGTCCGAAAGCGCGTCGCTGATTTCCTGCTGGCGGCCGCTGTCGGCCAGCGCCCGTCCCGGACGTGGTGCGGCCGCCCGGGCCTTCGCGAAGTACTCGCGCGCCTCTGCATAGCGCTTCTGGTTCACCAGAAAGCTGGCATAGAAAAAGTTCGGATCGATGCCTTCCGGATTGAGTTCCAGCGCCCGCCGCAGCAACTGCTCCGCCCGCTCGTCGTCACCGAAGCCCACTGGCCAGCCAGGCACGCTGTAATGCAGCGCACCAAGACTGGTATAGGCTGATCCCTGCAGCGCATTGGGGTCGATTTCCAGCGCTTTCTCGAGGTCGGCCTTGGAGGCCTTGGCGAGGGCCAGCGCACCCAGCCCGCCTTTGGCACCGGCGTAGGTGGACTTGATGATGCCACTCCAGATCAGCACATCGGCGCTCGCCGGATTGGCGGCCACGATGGCCTCGGCTTCCTTCATGAGTGCGTCGAACGCGGTCTCCTTCGTATTGCCTTCCATCTGGTAGTTGATTTCGGCCCAGCGCTCCTGCAGGTGCTTGACGTCCGCTGCCACATCGGCAGAGGCCGGATTGCCAAGCAGCAGCGTGGTAACCGTGATTAAACCGGTGAAACAGCGGTGATAACGCATCATGGGTTTCTCCTCTTCATCCTATGATTTGTCTGATTTGCGTGAGTTTGCCGACCAGCGCGTGATGGACCACGCCGGGCAGCAGGGCATTGAGGCGAACGAACAACGCTTCCGGAAATCCCAGGAAACGCAGACGCTGCCGGTTGCTTGCCAATTCGAAGATGGCCTTCGCCACCAGCGCTGGCGGATCCATCTGGTTGCCGAGTGCGCGATTCAGTTGCACGACTTTGGCCGAATTCAGCGGCGTGTCGGTAGCGCGAGGCGCGATGTAGCCAACGCTGATGCGGGTGTCGGCGAGCTCGCGGGCCAGGGCCTCGCTGAACATCTTGATGGCCGCCTTGCTGGCACAGTAAGCGGTGAAACCGGGATGACCGATGCTGCCGAAGGTCGAGCCGACGTTGACGATGCGGGCCTCAGCCTTGCGCGCCAGCTGCGGCAGCAGCTGCCGCGTAAGCAGCACAGGACCGAGCGTGTTGACAAGCAAGAGCCGCTGCAAAGTGGCTTCGTCCTGTTTCTCGAACAGGTTGCAGTCGAGCAGGCCCGCCAGATTCACCAGCACGTCGAGACCGCCGGCCTGCCGGCAGGCCTCGCTCAGCTCGCTGCGACCCTCGGCCGTGCTGATGTCGGCGAGCACCGGCAGCTGCGCGCCGCCGAGCCGGTCGTTGAGCGCCTCCAGTTCCTGCCGGCGCAGGCCGTTGAGTACCACCCTGGCCCCGGCGGCAACCAGCAGCTCACTGAGGGCTGCACCGATCCCGCCGGTGGCGCCGGTGACGAGAACGAGCTTGTCGCGTAGCTGCATGGCCATCGTCTCCGCTCAGTGGGCCACGCGCGGCGGCAGCCCGTGCTGCGGCGTCAGCCCATGGAAGATGTTGCCGTAGAGATGGAAGAACATGGTGGCGGAATGCACGATCAGGCGCTGCTCGGCCGGATCGGTGATGCGATCCATCAAGCCCTCGAAGAATTTCACGTGGCTCTGGTCGAGACTGCCGTGTGACTTCAGGTAGCTGAAGGCCTGATTCGGCAGCTTGAGTGCGCCACCGATGCTGGAGGCCGCCTTGTCGGCCAGCAGGATGCTGGTGCCTTCCAGCACGTTGACCATGCCGAAGAATCCCAGTGGGTTGACGCGGCTGACGAGATCCCAGGCGTAGGCCACCATGAGTTCGGTGGTGGCATGCGGCTGCGAAGCTCGCGCCGCTTCCTTGTCGTAGCCGCAGACGGCGATGTCGTTCAGCACCCATTCCTGGTGCCCGCACTCCTCCTCGATGTACTCGGCCACGGCTTCCCGCAGCCATTCCTTGCTTTCGGGCAGCCGTGAACCGACCGCCATCAGCAGGGGGACGGTGTGTTTGACATGGTGGTAGGCCTGCAGCAGGAAGGCCACGTAGTCGTCGCGCGTGACGTCTCCCTGGAAGCAGCGGGCGATGATGGGGGCGGACAGCAAGTGCTGCTGTGCCTGACGGGTCTGTTCCTGCAACTGCTGGTAAAAACTCATGAACGGCTCCTGCGTGGGGGTCAGCCTGCCTGCGCCAGCGACGGCGAGGCAGCGGTCGGGGCGGTGCTGTAGAGCGCCGCAATTTCCTGGGTATAGTGCTTGGCAATCGCATCGCGACGTGGTCGCCCGTTGTTGGTGAGCAGCTGCGGCTGCTGTGCCAGCGGGCCCGGTAGCCGCCACCAGCGCTGCACCTGGGCGTAGTCAGGCAGCTGCGCGTTGGCGGCTGCCACCACGCTGGCGATCATGGCATCGGTGGTGCGTGGATCGCGTACGCTGAGCAGCGCCACACACCAGGGTTGGGCATCGCCGAACACCACGGCATCGGCAAACAGCGGTGAGGCCAGCAGCTCACTCTCCACCCACTCCGGTGCAATGTTGCGGCCATAGCTGGAGATCAGCAGGTTCTTGCGGCGCCCCTTGATGATGAGGAAACCGTCGGCGTCGAATTCGCAGAGGTCGCCGGTGGCGATCACCGGCGGCTGCCAGGAGGCGGGCTCACCCACATAGCCGAGCATGGCAGAGCCGCTCACCAGCAGCTCGCCGTCCTCAAGACGCGTCTGCACGTGGGGCAGCAACCGGCCTGCTGTGCCGGGGCGGTCGGCAGTCGGTGTGTTGAGGCTGACGACCGAGGCACATTCGGACAGGCCATAGCCTTCGTAAACCGGCAGACCGAGCGCGCGCGCCTGGGTGACGAGGGTCGGAGCCACCCGGCTGCCACCCACGGCGATGAAGGCAAAGGGCGGCGGCTGCCAGCCTTGGGCAACGGCCTGCACCAGCAGATGCAGCAGCTGCGGTATCAGGATCAGCGTATCGGGACGCCGCAGCGCCAGCTGCTGAAGAAAGGCCTGTGGCTGCTGCAGTCGGCTGCCACTGAAGCCGAGTTCGGCGAGTGACCGCAGCTGCACCTGCCCGCCGGCCAGCAACGGCGCGTAGACACCGGCGATATTCTCCAGCAGCGTGCTGAGTGGCAGTACGCAGAGATGGCGAACGCCCTGCAGGCCCACAGCCTCGGCCAGCACCTCGGCCTGACGGGCCTGCTGTGCCCAGCTGAGGCAGACGCCCTTCGGCGTTCCGGTGGACCCCGAGGTGAAGGTGATCTTGCCGGTACCCGGCGGAATGGCCGGTACCTGTGCGGGTTGCCGCCGCAGCAGTGCCAGCCCGTCCAGTACACCGGCCAGTGACTGCCCGAAGGAAGACTGGAAAAGTGCCGGCGTGGCCGTGAATACCGCATCGAGCCCGCAGCTTTCCACTACGTGCAGCAGCTGCTGATCGGTGAAGAACAGCGGCAACGGCACGATCACGAGTCCAGCCTGCTCGCAGGCAAGATCGGCCAGCAACCAGGCAACATTGTTGTCGGCGTGCAAACCCAGCCGCCGCACCTGCAGTTCCCGCAGTCGCTGGGCCAGGGCCTGTACCTGGTCGCTGAGTTCGGCGCGCGTCAGCTCACGCTGGCCATCGCCCAGCACAATCTGGTCGGCGCGGCCGGCTGCGACAAGGCGTTCAAGCAGCATGGTGCTCGCCCTGCTGCAGCCTGGCTGCCAGTTGGCGGATGAAGGGTCGGTACAGGCGGGCGATGCGGCGGTACAGGGTACGGCTTTGCACCAGATTGGCAGCACTGCTGAGGCGGCCAGCCATGACAACCGGCTCGGTGCTGTAGTACGAACCCCACTCTTCTAGCAGGCGCGGCGACAGTGCTGTGGTGTCGATCGCCTGCACTTCCTGCAGCTCGAAACCGAGCTTGGTCAGGTTGTTGCGCAGGGCGTGTGTGGCAGTGAAGACCGTCCACTCATAGCCGGCCGTATGCAGCACTTGGGTGAACATCAGGAACAGCAGATGGCTTGCGCCCCTGCGGGCAGCCACCAGATTGCCGACTTCCACGATCTTGCTACGCGCCACCGTCGAGCCACTGAGATTGCCGAGCAGCGTTTCGACCGGTGCCGACATGTACTGCTCGAGATACAGGGGTGCCGAACCGGCGGGCTGCAGACCAGCAACACCCGAGACCTGGCCAAGACACTGCATCGACAGCAGCCAGGGCAGGAAGTGGCGCACCTCGGCGTGGTAGGCTGCTTGGTAGCGTTCGCGTACGCAGTCGCGCACCGGGGTGGCTTCTTCGGTGTGGCTCTCGTTCAGTCTGAACTCCGGCATGGGGTTCAGGAACTTCTCCAGCAACAGGCTGCGCTCGGTGAAGGCGGCTTGATCGGCTGGTGCGGCGAGGGTCTGGGCGGTCACGGCTGGCTCCCGGTTCTTGATGACTGGTGGCCAGCTTAGGGGTCGATACTTAAGGCAGTCTTAAGTCGCTGCCCCGGCTGAAAACTGATGCCGCCGTTACGCGGCGCGGGTGGGGCGCCGTCAGTGCTGGTAGACCCAGGCCAGCAGTGCATCCAGCAGTTCGCTGCCCGGACCGCGGTCAGCCAGCGGATGATTGAGCATGCCGACCACCGTGTAGTAACGGCCAGACCGGGCGCGCACATAGCCCGCGATGGCTGCTACCTCGTCGAGTGAGCCGGTTTTCACGTGCATCTGCCCCCCCATGCCGTTCTGGCGCAGGCGATTGCGCATGGTGCCGTCGATGCCATTCAGCGGCAGCGAGGCAAGGAACTCCGGCATGAACGGACTCTGGTAGCCATGCTGCAGGACCTGATTCAGCAAGGCCGGGCTGATGCGGGTGCTGCGCGACAGCCCGGACCCGTTGTCGACCACCAGACCGCTGCTCTCGAGGCCGAGCATCTCGAGGTAGGCAGCCACCGTATCGGCGCCTTGCTCCACCGTCGCCGGACCCTCGGCCTCGCTGGCTCCCAGCGTGAGCAGGGTCTGGCGTGTCATCATGTTGTTGCTGAACTTGTTGATCGACTTGATGACGTCGGCGAGCGGCGGCGACTGCCAGACCAGCAGCGGCTCAGTGTGGGGGGCTACGCCGGAGCGCAGTCCTCCGCTGATCTCACCGCCGAGTTCGCTCCAGAGATAGCGGAACAGGCCGTCGAAGTAGTCGGTGGGGGTCAGCACTGAGCGCAGTAGCGAAAATTGCTGGCAACCAGCAGGGAAGTTTCCGCTCAGCACCACGCGCTGGGGATCGGTCGGATCATCGTCGAGTCGCACACCGCGCTGGTAACCCTCACAGGGCCCGGGCTGCTGCCGCAGGCGATTGTCGATGCGCAGATTGGGCAGCGGCGGCTCGGCCGTCACCTCCACCGAGTGGCCGTCGGCGGCGGGACGGAAGTAGAACGTGACTGTCTGGAAATTGCTCATCAGGGCGTGCGGCAGCACGTTGTAAGCGCGGTCGGTCTGACCGTCGATGAGCGGAGCGTCACTGACACTGGCAGCGAAATGACTGGTGTCGAGCACGAGATCGCCGTCGATCTGGCGGATCCCGGCGCGCTGCAACGCCTTCAGCAGGTTGCGCAGGTGCTCTTCGAGAAGGAAGGGATCACCACCGCCGCGGATGAGGAGGTCGCCCTGCAGGCGCCCCTCGGCCACCGGGCCGAGCGCGTGCACCTCGGTGCGCCAGGTGAAATCCGGCCCCAGCTGCTCGAGCGCCGTCAGCGTGGTGAGCACCTTCATGGTGGACGCGGGATTCAGGGGCTGATCGGCGTTTACCGAAAGCAGCGTGGCTCCCCCGGCAACCTCCTGAGCCAGCAGCCCGTAGCTGCCGGCAGGCAGCGCGTGGCCATCGACCACCACCTGCAGGGAGGGCGGCAGCGCCGGCGTTTGATCCCGCACCGGGACAGGTTCCCCAGTGACTGCCACGGCCGGCGATGGCTGGGGCTGGGCGAAGACAGCGGCAGCCCCGCAGAACAGCGTCGTCACGAGCACGCTGCGGAAGCTGCCGGGCCGGGCGAGCCTCATCAGGAAAAAAATGTCGCGGGATGCTGGCACCGAACCACGGCTCCGGTCTGTCTGCGTTGGGGGGAGACTACTGCCGGCAGTCAGGGGCGTCCAGCCTGCGGCAAGGACCACAGGCAACACCGCCGCTCTAGCCCACTCTGTGCTGCCCGAGTCGGCCAGTACGCCAATCCCCGAGGATCTCGCGGGCGGCGTTGTAGCCGGGAACCCCAGTCACGCCACCCCCGGGGTGGGCACCGGACCCACAAAGGTAGAGGCCGGGCAGCGGCAGGCGGTAGTCGGCATGCCCGGCCAGCGGACGCAGCGAGTAGAGCTGCCCCAGTCGCAGCTGACCGTGAAAGATGTCGCCGTCGACGAGACCGAAGCGCTGTTCGAGATCCAGCGGCGACAGCACTTGGCGGCCCACGATGGCGGCACGGAAATTGGGTGCGTAGTCGCAGACCGTGTCGATGACGCGCTCGGCAAACGCAGCCTTCTCCGCCGGATCCTGCCAGCGCCGCGGCAACGGCAGCCGGGGCAGCACGTGCTGCACGAACAGGCTGGCCACATGCTGACCCGGCGGCGCCAGACCGGGGTCCAGCGTGGAGGGAATCAGCATTTCGATAATCGGAGAGCGCGCCGTGCCTTCCATGACCGCGCTGTGATAGGCCGCCGCCAGATAGTCGAGGCTGGGTCCGATGACGATGCCGGCACCGTGGTGCGGCTGCGGCGAAGTGCCCGGTCGCCCCCGAAAATCCGGCAATTCCCGCAGCGCCACGTTCATCCGGAAAGTACCCGAGCCGCTGGTGATGCGGGTGAAGCGCTCTCGCAGCACGGGCGGTACGGCGGCACCCGACAGCAGATCGCGGAACAGCAGGCGGGGCGGAATGTTGGCCGCCACGGCAGGGGCGGCAATGCGCTCGCCACTCGCCAGCGTCACCCCTGTCACCCGCTGCCCGTCGTCATCGACCGAGACCACTTCGGCCTGCGTGCGCAGCGTGGCTCCCGCCGCTGTCGCAGCGCGCGCCAACGCCTGGGTCACCGCGCCCATCCCACCGAGTGCGTGGCCCCAGACCCCGCTCTTGCCGTTCACCTCGCCGAAGCAGTGGTGCAGCAGCACGTAGGCAGTGCCCGGTGTCTGTGGTGACGCCAGCGTGCCCACCACGCCATCGAAGGCGAAAGCCGCGCGCACCAGGTCGTGCTCGAACCAGTGGGCCAGGAATTCGGCGACGCTTTCGGTAAACAGGGACACGAGCACCCGCTGCTGTTCCCGGGGCAGTCGCGCCAAGCGCCACCCGACCAACCAACCCTTCCACCAGTCCTTCAGTCCGCCACCGAAATTGGGCGGCGTCTGCAGCAGCAACCCGCGCAACAGCGCTGCCGCCTGCTCCAGGGCCTCCTCGTAGGCCGGCAACCGGGCGGCATCGGCGGCAGAATAGCGGGCGAGCGCCTGCTGGCGCGCCGCCAGCCCGTAGGGCAGCAGCAAACCCTCCCCGTCCGGGGTTGGCCAGTAGTTGGCAACGGGTCGCTCGACAATGCGAAGGCCATGGGCCGCCAGCTCGAGCTCGGCGATGACCTTGGGGTGCAGCAGGCTGACGGTGTAGGACGCAACCGAGTTGCGGAAACCGGGATGGAACTCCTCCGTGACGGCAGCGCCACCGACCACGGGCTGCTTTTCCAGCACCAGCGGCTTCAGGCCAGCCCGCGCCAGATATGCCGCACAGCAGAGACCGTTGTGGCCCCCACCGAGGATGATGATGTCCGGATCTTTCACCACGTGGGTACTGGCCCGTGGCACGGTGTGGCGTCAGCGGGGAGCGCGCCGCCAACGACACGCTCCACCGCGACTTCTGCTCTCACTCGGCCAGAACGAACTTGGTTGCGGTCGGGCCCATGCCGGATTCCTGGTATTCGACCGGACCTTCCTTCGCCACAACGTAGTGCGGCACACCGGCTGGCGCCACGTAGACGCCACCCGTGGGGATGGCCACCAGTGCTGCCTCGTCCACGCGTTCACCGAAGCCAACGTACATGGTGCCACTCAGCACCACGCTCATGCGCTCGTCGCCGTGGGTGTGGGGCGGGATCATGGCCCCTTGGGCCAGGCGCACGCGCTGGGCGTAGAGGCCGGCCTTGTCGCCGGCACCGACCACCCAGGCAGACTCCGCGCCCTTCATGGCACCGGAACCCTGCCACTTGATGGCATCCGGCAGCACCGGCTGCGGCGTCTGTGCGGCAACGCCGGTAGCAAGCAGCAGTGTGGCAATGATGGCTGATTTCATGATGTCTCCCTCGATGGGCCCGCGGGGCTTCGTCTGGCGCGCTCGCGCGCTCATTGGTCTGATGATGGTTGCCGGGACGGCGCGCGTCTGCCGCGCTGCCCGTCCCGCGACACAGTATTGCACCGGCAGTAGCCGGCAATCCACCGCAGGCACTGGCTGCCGTCATCAAGGTAGCCCTCTCAAGGCCGAGCAGGTGCGGCGCGATCATGCCCCCGCCCTGCCCTTGATCGACTCCGCTGCCTGACCTGCCTACAATCCCGAAGGTTTTCGCCTTCGCGCAGTGTCGACATGGCCCGTACCAATATCCTCCTGGAATTCAATCGCCTGCAGAACGAAGTGTCGGAGCTGGACACGCCGGCTGCGCAGGTGCGCAAAATCGTGGACTCCGTGTCGGAGATCATCGGCACCGACGTCTGCACGCTCTACCTGAAAGACCAGCACGACGACATGGTGCTGGTATCGAGTCATGGTCTGGTGGATACCGGGCCGGTCAGCATCCCGGCGGGCCGAGGCCTGGTGGGGCTGGTGGCGCGCGAGCGTCATGCCCTCAACGTGGCGCGGGCCAGTGCGCACCCGAATTTCTTCTATGTGGAGGGAACGGCAGAGGAACGCTTCGAAAGTTTCTGCGGGGTCCCGCTGGTGCATTACGGCAAGGTGATCGGCGTGCTGGTCGTGCAGCGCACCGGAGCGGTAGCTCTCGACAGTGACAGCGAAGCCCTGCTGATCACCTTGTGCTCGCAGCTTGCCCACATCGTTGCCGACATGCCGGTCACCTTGCAGGGCGCACACATCAACACCTATATCGGCGGCGTGCGCGGCAGCTCCGGCATCGGCATCGGTCAGGGCGTTCTCTGTGATCATGGCGAGCTGTTCAGCGTCGCCGACGAGCCCTGTACCGACGTGGAGGCTGCCATCGCCGAGTGGCATGCGCTGCTGCACAAGGTACGCGCGGAACTCGAGCACGAAGAGAGTCTGCTGAGTGCCCAGCTGCCTACCCAGGCGTCCAGTCTCTTCCACACCTACTCGTCCCTGCTGGCAGACCACGCTCTGATCCAGCAGGTGGAGAGCGAGATCCGCAACGGCAACTGGCTGCCGGGAGCGCTGCGCAAGAGCATCCACTACTTTGCCAATCTCTTCCTGGAAATGGAGGACCCGTACCTGCGGGCCCGGCACGAAGACATCCACCATCTCGGGAACAAGCTCTACGCCAGTCTGCAAGGCAAGAATGCCCTCGCAGAACGGATTGCCAGCGTACAGCAGGTAATCCTCATCGGGGATCAGGTCAGTATTTCCGACATCGCCGCGGTACCGAGCGACAAGCTTGCCGGCATCATCTGCTTCGAAGGGTCGAGCATGTCGCACACGGCCGTACTGGCAAACGCGCTCGGTGTACCAGCCGTCATGGGTATCGGCGTCCTCAAGCATCTGCGCAGCCGCGAGCGCTTCATCGTGGATGGCAACACCGGTCGCATCGTCCGCTACCCGAATGACCGGCTCTGCAGCGAGTTTCAACAGCTCATCAACGAAGAAAGGCTCCTGCTCGACAAACTGTCGGCCCTGCGCGATCTGCCTGCCATCACGCCGGACGACCATGAAATCCGTCTGCTCACCAATTCAGGCCTGTTGGCCGATCTTTCGCCAGGCCGCAAGCACGGCGCCCAGGGCATCGGGCTGTATCGTACGGAGATTCCCTTTCTGGTCCGCGACAGCTTCCCTTCCGAACAGGAACAGGTCGATGTTTACGGTGAGGTTTTCAAGGCCTACGCCGGCATGCCGGTCTACATGCGCACGCTCGACGTGGGTGGCGACAAGCAGCTGCCCTACTTCCCCATTACCGACGAGGAGAATCCCGCACTCGGTTGGCGAGGTATCCGCTTCTCCATCGACAACATACAGCTGCTCATGACGCAGGTGCGGGCCATGCTGCGTGCTGGCGGCACCACCGGCGACCTCCACGTGCTGCTGCCGATGATCAGTGCCGCCGAAGAGCTCAACAGCTTCAACGAACTGTTGAGTGAAGCGCTGCGTCAGCTCGGTGAAGAAGGCTATCCGGTCAGGCGCCCGCGCGTCGGGGTGATGGTGGAGGTGCCGGCAGCGATTTCCCAACTGCCCTTCTGGCGCAACCGCATCGACTTCGTGTCGATCGGCTCCAACGACCTGACCCAGTACCTGCTGGCGCTGGACCGCAACAATTCGCGGGTAGCCAGTCGCTACGACAGCCTGCATCCGGCCGTCATACACGAGATAAACCGCACTGTGGTGATCGCCCGCGACTGCGGGCTGGCACTGAGTCTCTGCGGCGAAATGGCCGCCGACCCGCTGGCGGTGATCCTGCTGATCGGCATGGGCATCACGACGCTGAGCATGAGCGCAGTCAAGCTGCCGCGCATCAAGTACCTGATCCGCAAGCTGCCTCAGCAGCGCGCGGCACAGATCCTGAAGCAGTGCCTCACGCTGGATTCGGCGCAGGACATCCGCGCCGTGCTCAATGTGGAGTTGCAGAAGCTCGAACTGACCGAGCTGATCAAGTAAGGGGCAGCCCCGGGCTCAGAGCCGGGCGCGTTCCACGATCCCCATGATCTTGTACAGCAGCAGCGCAGCCGCGTGATCGTGCCAGGGCTGGCCGACGACGGGGTTGTACTCCGTAAAGTCGCAGCCAAGCACATCTGCCTGCTGCGAAATCGATTCGATGATCGACAGCACCTGCCACCAGCCAAGACCACCGGGGATGGCCCGCTGTGAAGGGAACACCGACGGATCGAAGCCGTCCACATCGATACTGATGAAGACTTTGTCGGGGAATTCGCCCGGCAATTCGATCTTCTGCACGTTGCGCGGCACCAGCCAGTCGGCATCGTAGAACTTCACACCGTTGACACGACGCGCATCCGACTCTTCCTTCGACAGCGAGCGCACACCCAACTGGAACAGCGGAATATCTTCGTCGACGATGCGTTTCATCACGCAGGACTGGCTCCAGGAGTCGCCGTCATCCGAGTCCTTGAGATCGGCCTGCGCATCGATCTGTACGACGCCGAAATTTTCCACACCGGCGTCGATGAGACCCTTGACCATGCCGTAGGTGATCATGCCATCCCCGCCGAGCCCGATCGGAAACTTGCCCTGCTTGTGGATGGCTGCCACTTCGGCGGCGATACGCTGCATGACTTTTTCAGTCGCACCCTTGCAGTCGAGCGCTGCGTGGGTATGGATGCCGTGTCGGGAGGGGTTGCTGCGACCGTCCCAGGTTTCCAGCATCTGCGAAGCATGCAGGATGGCATCGGGCGCGGTCGCCATGTCGGTGGCCTTGTAGCGCTCACCCACGAAGGGCAGCGGCAGCACCTGGAAGAATGCATCGCCGGGCTTGCCGGGCTTCAGCACTCCTCCGAGAAAAGTCGACGCGGCGGCTTTGGGTTTTGGGCTGGCCATTAATCTGGAATCCTCACGAGAAAAACAGGGGCTGTCGGCTCCTCGACGCTCACGACAACCGGTTTCTGAAGTCTTGATAACCGAAGTGCCGCACGATACGCAAGTCATCAGTTCGCGAATTCCACACGGCGAGCGCCGGCAGTCGCACACCGTTGAAAGTGGTGGTTTTCACCATCGTGTAATGGGCCATGTCGTCGAACATCAGACGCTGTCCTATCTGCAGCGGACGCTCGAAGCTGTAGTCGCCCATTACATCGCCGGCCAGACAGCTGAGTCCACCGAGACGGTAGTCGAAGGGCTTCTCGCCCTTTTCGCCTGCACCAAAAATCTGCGCGCGATACGGCATTTCCAGCGTGTCGGGCATGTGACAGGTAGCCGATGTGTCGAGCACGGCGATCGGCATGCCGTTGTCCAGCGTGTCGAGTACCTCGCTCACCAACACGCCGGAGCGGATGGCGATGGCCTCACCGGGCTCGAGATAGACCTGCACGCCGTGACGACGCTGGAAGTGACCGATACGCGCGATCAGCGCCGCCACGTCGTAGTCGGGATGGCTGATGTGGTGGCCTCCACCGAAATTGATCCAGCGCATGGTGGCCAGCAGATCACCGCACGCGGCCTCGATGGCATCGAGTGTGCGTCCAAGTGGCGCGAAATTCTGTTCACACAGGGTATGGAAGTGCAGACCACTGAGGCCGGAAAGGTCGGCACCACGCAATTGGTCGACCGGTGTACCGAGTCGCGACCCCGGCGCGCAGGGATCGTAAAGTGCTACCTTTCCCTCCGAGTGTCTGGGGTTGATTCGCAGACCGAAATCGAGGGCAGGCCGCCGGGTCTTCGCTGCCTGTACCAGTGCCTGGCAGCGCCGCCACTGCGATAGCGTGTTGAAGACGACATGATCGGCGATTTCCAGCACCTCGCGCAGATCGGCCTCCGTATAGGCTGCCGAATAGACGTGCACCTCCTTACCGTATTCTTCGCGCCCCAGCTTTGCCTCCCACAGACCACTGGCGCAGGTGCCGCTCAGGTAACGCATGATCAGCGGCGCCATGCTGAACATGGAGAAAGCCTTCAGCGCGAGCAGAACCTTGGCACCACTTTGCTGCTGCACGCGCGCGAGCACCTGCAGGTTGCGCTCCACCGCCACTTCGTCCACCACGAAGCAGGGCGACGGCACGCGGCGCGGATCGAAGGCCAGGAAGGTGTCGGCGGCAACGGCTGCGGAGCTCACGGATTGTTCCTCGCGGGGGAAACAGCGATAGGCAGGCGCCGCAGCGGGCCTGCGGGGCGCACATACAGCGGCGTGGTCACACCAGAGTGAAACCGGGCTCGACGATCACCGACCAGGGCAGCCCGTGCTTATTCATGTCCGCCATGAAGGGATCGGGATCCATCTGCTCCATGTTCCATACACCGGGAGCCTGCCACTTGCCTTCCAGCATCATCTTGGCACCGATCATGGCGGGCACGCCGGTCGTATACGAGATGGCCTGTGAGAGCACTTCACGGTAACACGCCTGGTGATCGCAGATGTTGTACACCACGGCCCGGCGCTCCTTGCCGTCCTTCACGCCGCGGATGTGGCAGCCGATCCAGGTCTTGCCCCTGGTGCGCGGACCCAGTGACGCCGGATCCGGCAGCAGCGCCTTGAGGAACTGGATGGGCACGATCTGCTGTCCCTGGAACTCGACCGGGTCGATGCGCGTCATACCGACATTGCCCAGCACTTCGAGATGCTTCAGGTAGCTGTCCCCGAAACTCATCCAGAACTGTGCCTTCTTCAAGGTCGGGAAATGCCTGACCAGCGATTCCAGCTCTTCGTGGTAGAGGCGGTAAAGGTTGTAGGTGCCTACGCCATCGGTACAGGTAAAGGACTGCTTCAGCGACATGGGGGCTGTGGTGATGAATTGGCCATGCTCCCAGTGCCGGCACTCGGCGGTGACTTCGCGGATGTTGATTTCCGGATTGAAGTTGGTGGCGAAGGGGTAGCCGTGGTTGCCGCCGTTCACGTCGATGATGTCGAGTTCGTGAATTTCGTCGAAGTAATGCTTCTTGAGATAGGCGGTGAACACATTGGTGGCTCCGGGATCGAAGCCCGAGCCGAGGAGCGCCATGAGGCCCGCCTTGCGGAAACGCTCCTGATAAGCCCACTGCCACTTGTACTCGAACCGCGCAGTATCGAGCGGCTCGTAGTTGGCGGTATCGAGATAATGCACGCCTGTCTCGAGGCAGGCATCCATGATGTGCAGGTCCTGGTAAGGCAGCGCCACGTTGATGACCAGCGCTGGCTGGATGCGGCGGATCAGGGCGACGAGCTCGGGCACGTTGTCGGCATCGACCCCAGCCGTGCTGATGTGGCGGCCCTGCTTTTCGAGAATCTGCTGGGCAATCAGCTTGCACTTGGACTCGGTACGGCTGGCCAGCGTGATGTCGCTGAACACTGCCGGCAACTGTGCACACTTGTGCGCCACCACCTGGCCGACTCCACCGGCACCAATGATCAATACCTTCGCCATAACGCTGCCTCGCCGTGGTTGATTCCGCTGCGGCAAACCGCAGTCATTCCTCTTTCTCGAAATACGTGTAGCCGTTCAGGCTGTCGTTGAACAGCTTGATGATCTGCTGCCGCTCGCGCGCCGTTATGCGGCCTTCACGCACGGCACGCTCTGCCGTGTTGCGATGCCTCTCCTGCATCTCCTTCGGGTAGTACTCCACATAACTCAGCACGTCGGAGATGCTGTCGCCCTGCATTTCCTTGACGAACTCGTAACTGCCGTCGCGGGTGATGCGAACGCTGACGACATTGGTGTCACCGAACAGGTTGTGCAGGTCGCCCAGAGTTTCCTGGTAAGCACCCACCAGGAAGACGCCGAGGTAGTACTCCTCGTTGGCGCGCAGTTCATGCAGCGGCAACACCTTCACCACGTCTTCCTCGCCGACGAAGCGATCGATCTTGCCGTCGCTGTCGCAGGTGATATCGGCAATCACAGCGCGCCGGGTGGGCTCTTCGTTGAGACGGTGAATGGGAGTGATCGGGAAGAGCTGGTCGATGGCCCAGGTGTCCGGCAGCGACTGGAACAGGCTGAAGTTGCCGTAGTAGATGTCGGCCAGCGAGAGCGTAAGCCCCTCGAGGTCGGATGGCACACGCTTCATGTTGTCGGCGAGGGCAGCGATCTTCTGCAGCAGATCGAGGAAGATGTTTTCGGCCACCGATCGGGTGCGCAGGTCGAGCTGACCCCGGCGGAACAGCTCACGCGCCTCGTTGCGGTAGAAATGTGCGTCGTTGTAGCACTCCTGCACGTGCGCTTCGTTCAGGTTGCCATAAATGTCGCGCATGCTGCTGATCAGCGGGTGCTCGTCCTTGCTCGGTGGCTGCAGTCGCGTCGGCTCGAAGGTGGTGGTGTCGACCACATTGAAGATGAGAATCGACGAGTAGGCGATGGTGGCGCGCCCCGACTCCGTGACAATGGTGGGGTGTGCAATGCCGTAATCGTCGAAGGTGGACTTGAGCGTGTCGACGATGTCTTCACAGTACTCGCTGAGCGAGTAGTTCCGGCTCTGGCCGTAAGTGGAGCCCCAGCCCGTATAGTCCACAGCCAGCCCCCCACCGAGGTCGATGTACTTCAGCGCCGCACCTTCGTTCACGAGGTCGGCATAGAAACGGCAGACCTCGGTAATACCACTGCGGATGTCCTTGATGTCCGGAATCTGTGAACCGAGATGGCAATGCAGCAGCTGCAGGCAATGCAGCATGTTTTCCCGCTTGAGGGTATCGACCAGTTCGACCAGCTGCGAGGTGGTCAATCCGAACACACTGCGGTCGCCTGAAGTGGAGTTCCAGTGTCCACCGACGTTGGCGGTGGTCTTGATCCGCACACCGATTATCGGCTCGATGCCGGTCCGGCGACTACACTCGATGATGGACGGGATCTCGGAAGGTGTCTCCACCACGAACACGCAAACGAAACCGAGCTTGATGGCCGACAGGCCCAGCTCGATGAACTCTTTGTCCTTGTAACCGTTGCAGATGATGAGACTGCCGGGCTCCTCCAGGGTGGAGAGCGCCACGATGATCTCAGGCTTGCTGCCCGCCTCGAAGCCGTGCTTGTAGCGGGAACCGAAGGCCGCGATTTCCTCGACGACCTGACTCTGCTGATTGACCTTGATGGGATAGACGCCGCGGTACTCACCTTGGTAGCCATGCGACTCGATCGCCGAGCGGAAGGCCATGTTGAGGCGTTTAATCTGGGCATCCAGGATGTTTTCGATGCGCAGCAGAACGGGCATCTGCAGGTCGCGCTCGAGCATGCCGTTGACGATGTCGATCAGCTGCACCGACGCATTCAGCGTCCTGGCAGTGACGTTGCCATCTTCCGAGACGCTGAAGTAATCGTTGCCCCAGCGCTCGAAGCCGTAAAGGTCGAGGGAGTTCTTGGCGGTCCACTCGCCATTGTGACGACGGCGGGGTGCGGGCTTGGCCTTCTTGGCAGTCTTGCCCGACTTGGCCGCCGTGCTGGACTTGGCGGCTTTTTCGGCGGACTTCCTGGCAGCGTTCAATACCGTTTCCTCCGGAACTTGGCTACCGCCGGTAAGCGGCAGCCGGAAGACAAGAAAGGGTGCAGGCAGGCCTGTTTTGGGAGGCGCGATTGTAGCGACTTCCCCCTCGAAATCTACCCTGATCCGATAAAAATTGGACCAAGACGGCGGGCGCTACCGCGGCGCACTCACCGCTGCCAGAACTTGATGGCCTCCGTGTTGTCGGCATCGAAACCCTGCTGCTCCAGAGCCTGTTGCCAGCGCTGGTTCACCAGCTGCGTGACGGGCGCCGCCAGGCCCACGGCCGCCGCGAGATCGGCCGCGATCTGCACGTCCTTGGCCATGAGGCCCATCTTGAAGCCGGTGGCATATTTGCGCTCCAGCACATGCTCCTTCATGACCACCTCACTGATGAACGACTTGCCGGTGGAGACATTGAGGATATCGACCAAGACGGCAGGATCGAGCCCGAAGCGTTCGGCAATCAGCACTGCCTCGCTGGTCGCCGCGAAAGCGGTGGCACCGAGCAGGTTGTTGAGCGCCTTGCAGGCGTGGCCGGAGCCGCAGCCCCCCGTTTCGAACAAGCGATTTCCCATGGTGGCCAGCACCTGCCGCGCCTTCGGCAGCACGCTGCTGTCGTTGCAACCGATCATGATGGTCAAGGTGCCGGCACGGGCCCGTGGCTCAGCGCCCGACACGGGCGCATCGATGAACACCACACCGCGCGCAGCCAGCCAGTCAGCCAGGTGGCGACTGCCCGTGGGCTCCGAGGAACTCATGTCGATGACCAGCGTGCCGGGGCGCACCTGCCTGGCGAATTCGCCACCAGCCGCTTCGGTGAGGACTTCGCGCACGATGCGGCCGGTCGGCAGCATGGTGACCACCACCTCCTGGCCTGCCACCTCCCCGAGGCTGCCACCCTCTGCCCCGCCATGCTCCTCGCAGAAGCGACGCACACGGGCCTGGTCGCTGTCATGGACCCGCAGCGGCAGCCCGGCCTTGTGGATGTTGGCCGCCATGGGCCAACCCATGGTTCCGATCCCGATGAAACCGACGCTTGGTGGCATGACCATGAATCCTCCGGCAGGTGCAGGCAGACAGAGCTGCGATGTTACGCAGCAGGGCTCAGCCGTCCAACCCCAGCTTGCGGAGCACTTCCTTGGCGGCTGCAAAGGCTTCCACGCCGGTGGGAATGCCGCTGTAGACACTGGTATGCAGCAGGATTTCGCGGATTTCCTCCACGGTGACCCCGTTGGCGAGCGCGCCCTCGACATGGCCCTTCAGCTGGTTGGGCCGGCACAGCGCCGTGAGGGCGGCCAGCGTGATCATGCTGCGGGTCCGGCGGTCGAGCCCCGGCCGCTGCCAGATGTCGCCGAAGCACCAGGTGGTGACCATGTCTTCGAGCGGTCGGTTGAATGGTGTGGCCTGATTCACGCGAGGCTCGGCCCCGGCCTCTCCCCACATGCTGCGGCGCAGCTCCATGCCCGCCTGATAGTGCTTTTCACTCATGCCCTGCCCTCGTGTCGGTTATCGATGGTTGCACTGCCCTCGGAAGGCCGACACCAAAACGCCGGCGGCATCCGGCCCCCACGCAGTAACTTGGGAGCCGGCTTATGGTACAGAGCAACGCGCGATCAGCGCAGGCAGGAATTGAGGAGCCGCAGCAGCTCCTGTGGAACAGCGGCCGGTCTATTCGTCATTCACCAACCAGCGGATGACGCTGTAGTCCGCAGCGGCTTTTTGTCTGGGCAGCTCCAGATGCCCGTAATGCGTCATCATCGGATCCCAGGTGATGAGCCGGATGGTGGAGTCTGGGTTGGCCGCCCGGAACTGTTCGGCGACGAACACCTCCTCGGACTTCATGGGGGCTTCCGGTACCCAGTGGTTGCGATCCATGTGCGCCACCGTCCAGACCATCTTGTCGAAGCCGGTGATGCGCGTGTAGTAGGTGGACATCAGTTCACTCTGGACTTCCTCGAAGTCCACCTTCCAGGGATTGCCGGAGGCCTCCAGCAGTCGCTTGATCTCCAGCTCGACATAGCCCTTCTCGCCGTAGCCTGAGCCGTGTTCGATATCCTGAATCTGCTGCTTGAACTGCGGACGACGGCGGGCCTCAGACTCCAGCCACACACCGGCAATGTCCTCGAGCGACATGCCAGGCTCGTACAACGGATTGAGGAACCAGCTGTAACCACGGCTGTAGGCGGCAACATCACGCCGGCTTAGCACTTCAAGCGGGCGGCGTTTCTCCGGTTGTTCGAGGACGGCATCAGGGCCATCTGCGAGGAAGGGTTGCACCAGTGCCAGCCGCGCAGTGCCGCCACTGCCCCAACCGAAGTAGCGGCCGTCGAGACGCTCACCCAACTCGGCATCCTGGTAGGCGAGCATCGCAAGTTCGCCCGAGGTCGAACGGCCGGAGATCAGGATGTCACCCGACGTGTTTTCGAGGATGAGCTGTTTCAACCCGTGCATCACGACCTGGTTGTTCAGCAACGCGTTACGCAGATGGATTTCCGGCATCGCCAACTCCTGGTCCAGCAGGTACTGCGGTTGTCGCGTCTCATCCTGGATCGGCATCGGCCAGCCGCCGTATTTGAAATTGCCGGGAATGGAGACAATCATCACGTTGATCTTCTGTGCCAGGAACGGCGCCCAGCCCGGACGGTTCTTGAGATCCACATAGAACTCGTACCAGTTGGCGGCACCGCCGTTGATGATGATGAACCAGGGGTAGTCTTTGGCTTTCGGATTGCGGCTCGTCAGCTTCAGTCCGGTGATGTCCCAGTCCATGTTGTAGTGCGTGTAACGTTCAACCACCCACTCGGCTTGGTAGCCGAGTTTCTCCGGCGCAAGCCGTTCGAGGTCCCTTGGGTCGAACGCACCCCCCGGTGCCGCGTTGGCAAGCTCGGTGATCGAAGCGCCGCCGTCGGGGATGTCGAAGCCCTCGCCCAGGCTCATGAAGTCCTCGGTGGCGAGCGAAACGAAGGGCTTGTCGGGCTGGTCCAGCAGCGCCCAGATTTTCTGCTCAACGGCCGCATTGGTATGTTCCGGATCCTTGGTGTCCTGCGCTGCAGCGGGGCCTGCAAGCAAAACACACAGTACTGTGCCGAAGATGTAAGCAGCGCGCATGGAACTCGTCCTCACTGGTCGTCATGGTTGGGCAGCCCCGCTGGTTGGGGCGCGGTGGTTGGTCGCAACGGGGGATCTCCGTTGCCAGTGCCAAAGACGGCTTTCGCCAGCCAGTACCCTACCTGCGATTCAGAGCGCCTGATGGCGCAGGGTAGCGGTTAAGCGGGACGCGCACCCGCGCGCTACGGACTCAGCACCCGAGAGAGCTCCCGCGGCAGAGCGAAAGGGCTGGAGAGGCAGAGGGGGGAGCTGTGGGGGCAGAGCGAGGGATCTCTAAAGGCAGAGCGAGAACGGGATGAGTAGTGGCGCTAGAAGGAGGGCTCGAAAAAGAAACAGTGCAAGTGGTGCCCAGGAAAGGACTTGAACCTTCACGGCCTCGCGGCCACTAGCACCTGAAGCTAGCGTGTCTGCCAATTTCACCACCTGGGCGGAGGGGGGACTTGCTCAGAGGGGCGCATTCTGCCGAGACGCGCCCCGGCTTGTCAATTCACAAACAGGTATACTGCGGCAATTCTCCCGTCGGAAGCCCCATGGCCAAAACCCGCAAACCCGCCGACCCCAGCCCTGCCCCTCCTGCCGATCCGTTTGCAGAACGGGAAGCGGCGCGCTACGAAAATCCCATCCCCAGCCGTGAATTCATCCTCCGGCACCTCGAGCAGCGCGGCACGCCGGCCTCGCATCTTGAACTCTGTACCGACCTGCTGCTGTTCGATGCGGTGGCACAGGATGCGCTGCTGCGCCGCCTCACCGCCATGACGCGGGACGGTCAATTGATCAGCAATCGCCGCGGCGTGTTCGGACTGATCGATCGCATGAACCTGCTGAAGGGCAAGGTGATCGGTCACAAGGAAGGCTACGGCTTCCTCAGTACGGAGGACGGCAAGGACGACCTGTATCTCGGTCCCGCCGAAATGCGCAAGGTCTTCGATGGGGACTCCGTGGTGGCCAAACTGGCGCATATCGATCGGCGCGGCCGGCGCGAGGGCCGTATCGTCGAGGTGCTCGAGCGCAAGCATACGCAACTCGTCGGTCGCTACTACCAGCAGGCCGGCATCGGCATGGTGGTGCCGCACAACCAGCGCATCACCCAGGAAATCCTCATTCCGCCAGTCAAGAAGCAGAAGACTGTGGCCGACGGCGACTACGTGGTCGTCGAAATCACCCAGTACCCGGCCGAGCATGTCCAGCCCATGGGGCACATCGTCGAAGTGCTCGGCGATGTTGGCAAACCAGGAATGGAGATCGAGGTCGCCCTGCGGGTGCATGACATTCCACACGAGTGGCCCGAGGCAGTGCTGGCGGAGATGCGCGATTTCCCGGCGCGGGTACAGGCGCAGGACCTGGGCAATCGGGCCGATCTGCGCAGCCTGCCGTTCGTGACCATCGACGGAGAGGATGCCAAGGACTTCGATGACGCGGTGTATTGCGAGCGACGCCGCGGCAAGGGCTTCACGCTCTACGTGGCCATCGCCGATGTCTCGCACTATGTGCAACTCCATACGGCGCTCGATGCCGAGGCCACACGGCGCGGCAACTCCGTCTACTTCCCGGGCTTCGTGGTCCCCATGCTGCCGGAGCATCTCTCTAACGGGCTTTGCTCCCTGAAGCCGCGCGAGGACAGGCTGGTCATGGTCTGCGAACTCGCCATCGACAAGTCCGGCAGCATGACCGGCTATACGTTCTACGAAGCGGTCATCCACTCGCAGGCACGACTGACCTACACCGAAGTGGCCGCCATGCTGCAGACCCCGCGCTCGGACGCCGAGCAGCTCCTGCAGCAGCGCATCAGCACCAAGTACGAGGCCCTGCTGCCCCACCTGCAGGCCCTGTATGCGCTCTACAAGATTCTGCTGCATGCCCGGGAACAGCGTGGTGCA
>CANGUU010000035.1 GCA_947457195.1 Gammaproteobacteria bacterium | reverse complement strand
CTGGAGATCGACGTCACCCTGTCGGGCAGCCTCGGCAATACCCTGGTGTCGGTGCTGGATCGCTGCGCCACGCCGATGGGTGGCCGTCTTCTGCGACGCTGGCTGCACCGACCCATCCGGGCTCAGGACGAAATACGTAATCGTCAGCGCGCCGTGCAGGCACTGCTCGATGGCTACCTTTTCGAGAGCCTGCAGCCGCTGCTGAAGCAAGTCGGTGACCTCGAGCGGATTCTGGCCAGGGTGGCCCTGCGATCGGCGCGACCGCGTGATCTCAGCAAGCTGCGTGACGCCTTGCTGGTGCTGCCGGAGCTGCGAGCGGTGCTGGCACCCGCCAGTGATCCCCACCTGACGCGGCTGCGAGAACTCGTTGCCAGCTACCCCCGCTTGGCAGACCTGCTGCAGCGCGCCCTGGTGGAACAGCCCCCGGTCACGATCCGTGACGGCGGAGTGATCGCCGACGGCTACGATACCGAACTGGACGAGTTGCGCGCACTCAGCAGCAATGCAGGAGATTTTCTGCTGCGACTCGAGGCCCAGGAACGGACCGCCACCGGGCTTTCCACGCTCAAGGTCGGCTACAACCGCATCCATGGCTACTACATCGAACTCAGCCGCCTGCAGGCCGAGACGGTGCCAGCTCACTACCTGCGCAGGCAAACGTTGAAGAATGCCGAGCGCTACATCACGCCGGAGTTGAAGGAGTACGAGGACAAGGTCCTTAGCGCCGGCAGTCGGGCGCTGGTCCGCGAAAAATCGCTCTACGAAGACCTGCTCGACCAGCTATTGGCCGAACTACCTGCCTTGCAGGGCTCGGCATTCGCGCTGGCCGAACTCGATGTACTGCACGATTTCGCTGAGCGCGCCCTCGTACTGGACCTCACCTGTCCGGAACTGGTCGACGACATCGGCATCCATATCATCGGAGGTAGGCATCCCGTCGTCGAGCAGGTGACCGAGGGCGCCTTCGTCGCCAACGACCTGGAACTGCATGGTGAGCGCCGGCTATTGATCATCACCGGGCCGAACATGGGGGGCAAATCCACCTACATGCGCCAGTGTGCCCTGATCGTCCTGCTGGCACATACCGGCTGTTTTGTGCCGGCAGCTGCGGCACGGATTGGTCCGGTCGACAGAATCTTCACCCGTATTGGATCGGCCGATGACCTCGCTGGCGGCAGGTCTACTTTCATGGTGGAGATGACGGAAACGGCCAATATTCTGCACAATGCGACGGTCACTTCGCTGGTGCTGATGGATGAAATCGGCCGCGGCACCAGCACCTTCGATGGGCTGGCGCTGGCATGGGCGACGGCGGTGCACATCGCCTGCCAACTTCGGGCGATGACCCTGTTTGCCACTCACTACTTCGAACTCACGGGGTTACCGGATGACTTTGCCGGCGTGGCCAACGTGCACCTCGATGCCACGGAGCACGGAGACAGCATCGTGTTCCTGCACGCCGTCAAGCCAGGACCAGCCAACCAGAGTTACGGACTCCAGGTAGCGCAGTTGGCCGGCATTCCTCGGCCCGTCATTCAGCAGGCGCGCAAGAAATTGCTGGAGCTCGAAAAAGCCGAAGGCTTCAAGAGCGGGCTTGCCGCGCAGGTCACGCGGCAGCAGCAGGACTTGTTTGCCTCCCTGCCGGGGCATCCGGCACTCGACATGCTGGATGCCATGGACCCTGACCAGCTCTCTCCCAGGCAGGCCCAGGAGCTGCTGTACCGCTTGAAGGAATTGCGACAGGCCTGAGCTCCCGCGGGATGGCTTCACGTCGCGGCCGGCGAGCCGCCACCGCAGCAGTTCATCAGATGCAGAGCTTGCTGCTAGAATCCGCAGCCATTCGCTCGGCTGTCGCCGGCAACTGATTGATTTTCATCACTTCTCGACTGGAGCAACCACATGACCTTCATCGTTGGCGCCAACTGCATCAAGTGCAAGCACACGGACTGTGTCGAGGTGTGCCCGGTGGACTGCTTCTACGAAGGCCCCAACATGCTGGTCATCAATCCGGACGAATGCATCGACTGCGCACTGTGCGAACCGGAATGCCCCGTGGACGCGATCTACGCCGAGGACGAGGTCCCGGAAGACCAGCATGAGTTCATTGCACTCAATGCCGAACTGGCGGCGCGCTGGCCAAACATCACGGAAATGAAGCCCGCACCGGCAGATGCCGAAGCCTGGGACGGCAAGCCCGGCAAGTTGCAGCTGCTGGAGCGCGACTGGCCGGCCAAGTAGCCTCGCTGTCCGGCGGTGCTCGGCCCAGCGACGCAGGCTCAGCAGCGTCTATTGCCGCCGCAGGAGTTCCACCGTGAAGCCGTCGCGCTCGAGCATGCGCTTCAGTTTGGCGAGCGCCTCGATCTGCAGCTGACGAACCCGCTCACGGGTGATGCCGACATCGGCCCCGACATCTTCGAGCGTGGCACCTTCGTAACCGTGTAAACCGAAGCGGCGCAGCACCACTTCCCGGTGGCGCGCCGAAAGCCGCCCGAGCCACTGCCGGACATTTCGCTCAAGATCGTCCTGCTCTGTGATCTCCACGGGTTCCGGAGCCTCGCCCGGTAGCGTATCCAGCAAGCTGCTCTCGCCTTCCCCGGCCAGACTTTGGTCCGCCGAGCAGCTCCTGAGATGCTGAGCCAGCAGCCTTTCCACCAGCACCACCGACTTGCCTGTTCTACGGGCAATGTCCTGCGCAGTGGGCTCACGCCCGCTTTGCTCGCGCAGTTGCTCCTGGACTTTCAGGCAGCTCTGCAGTTCCTTCATGACATGCACCGGAAACCTGATGGTCTGTGCATGGTTCATGAGGGCACGGTCCATCGACTGCTTGATCCACCAGGTCGCATAAGTGGAAAAACGGTAGCCGAGTTCCGGATCGTATTTCTCGACCGCCCTGATCAGGCCGAGATTACCCTCTTCGACGAGATCGAGCAGGCAGAGACCTCGATTCTGGAAGCGTTTGGCAATAGCCACGACCAGCCGGAGATTGGCTTCGATCATGCGCTGCTTGCTGCTGCGGGAACCTCGTACCACTTCGCGGGCCAGCAAAACTTCCTGTTCGGCGGTCAGCAGCGGGATATGCCCGATTTCGTTGAGGTAGAGCGTGGTGGCATCCGGCAAGGCATCCACCCGGCGTGATGACCGGGGCGTCTCTTCGTCTTCACTGGACCCGGTGGCCTCTGTGTCGTCGCTGTCGAAGAACTCCTCCTGTTCATCCTCCGCAGCCTCGCCAGCCGACGCACTGCAGGTGTCTGGCAGCGTCTGCACCTCTTCCGATCGGAAAGCCTCGAAGTAGGCTCCAGGGTTGTCACTGACCTGACGAGATGAGGAATCCGTCGGCGGAGGTGGGGGTGGCATGGAATCCCATGTCATCTTGTTCATGGCATCTTCCTTGTCTGCTGATTGTCAGAATTTCTTCGTTTCTTTTTGGTTCTTCCATGTAACCATCAGTTCACTTCTCTTGAACCATCAGTAGCCATTTCTGCAGATCTGCCCTTCTTTTTCTGTTTCGAAACCCTTCAGGGAGCTTGACGTTTCGATGGGTCCGACACCCCTGCAAACAGCAGTTTTTTACGAAAAAAATGCAGTTTCCCACTTGCGGCCATGCCGATTCCTTGCTGGAGAAGTTCCAGCAGTATAGTAAGGCAACGCAAATCTGCAAAAATTTCGGGAGTATTTATTTGCGGATTTTTTCGCCAAACCGGCACAGGCCTACCAGGGCGGCGCGAGGCTGCATCAGGCCGGGACGGTGCGCCCGCACTGTGCGGGCAGGTGCCGACTACTGCAGGGCAGGCAGATACTGGAGAGGGTCGACTGGCTTGCCATCCAGACGGATTTCGAAATGGAGCAGGTTGCGGTCGATACCGCTGGAGCCGAGTTCGGCGATTTTCTGGCCTCGTTTGACTGTGTCTTTTTCAGCCACCACAAGGGCACGATTGTGGGCGTAGGCTGAGAGAAATCGCTCACTGTGTTTGACGATGATGAGATTGCCGTAACGCAACAGGCCGCTGCCGGCGTAAACCACCTCGCCATCTGCAGCAACCAGCACGGGATCGCCTGCAGCGCCACTGATGTCGATGCCCTTGTTTTCCCCCGAGTCGTCGGTGAAGCGTCCAACGATGTTGCCTCGATGGGGCCACTCCCAGACGGGGTTGGCTGCCACCGGTGCAGCCCTGGCCGCTGCCGGCGACGGGTCGCTCGCTGGCGGCAGCGTGGCTGCCGGCCTACCCGCCTCTGCAGTACCCGCCGCCGGGGCAGCCGGCGCGCGAGCCGAGGGGGCGGCCACGGCTGGAGAGGGGGCAGCAACCGGAGCCGCTGGCGTACGCGCCTCGCCGGCGGCGGCTGGGGGCGCGACCGGGGCAGGCACCGGGGTGGTGGACTCAGAACGGGGCAGCTCGGTTCTCGTCGGACGCCCGCTCTCAGGCAGCGGGGTACGGCGCAGCGTGGTGACGGCAGCTGGCGCTGTGGTGGCCGTCGATACCGCGTTGCCGGACGCTGGCGCCCGCGCGGGTGCTGAGGAACGCGCAACGGTTCCCCCTTCGGTCCGCAAGTCGACATCGAGATACTGACCGGGGGTCAGCAGGTAGGGCTCCCGGAGATTGTTCGCGCGGGCGAGCGCCGCAAAGTCGAGATCGTAAATCCAGGCCACGGCGTACAGGGTTTCCCCCTCGTTGATCAAATGCCGGCGACCTGCATTCAGGAACAGCGTTTCGCCCGCCTGATCGACCGGCGCCTGATAACGGCTGCCACAGCCCTCCAAGACCAGCAGCAAGGCCAGTCCTGCCAGCCTCTGTAATCGGTTGGTTCCTGTCATGGTCACGTTCTCCGCTGCGGGTCAGCCACACCGTCGTTACAACACTCGCTGACCCGGCTTAGACTGCATTGTAGTCGCTGCATCCGCCACAGGCACGGGTGAGGCCGGCACGTCGCCAAGTCACCCCCACAGTCACAAGGACACCACATGGCTCGCCCCCTGGTACTGGCATCTTCCTCTCCTTACCGCCGCGAACTGCTGGCCCGACTCGGGCTGCCATTCCGCTGGGCCAGTCCCGACGTGGACGAGACACCACTGCCGGAAGAGCCGATCGCTGCACTCGTTGAACGCCTGGCGCTCGCCAAGGCCACAGCGCTCGCACCGGCCTTTCCGGACGCGCTGCTGATTGGCTCGGACCAGGCCTGCCAGATCGAGGGCACCTCGACCCTACTCGGCAAGCCGGGCGGCTTCGAAGCAGCATTGGCGCAATTGCTGGCCTGCAACGGCAAGCAGGTCTGCTTCCACACGGCGATAACGCTGCTGGACGCCAGAACAGGACAACGCTGGCAGGCGCGGGACGAATACCGTGTGCACTTCCGCCGTTCCAGCGAGGCCGAACTTTCCGCCTATCTGCGGCGCGACACTCCGTATGACTGTGCAGGCAGTTTCAAGGCAGAGGGCCTCGGCATCGCCCTCTTTTCTGCACTCGAGGGCCGGGATTTCCACAGTCTGGTCGGTCTGCCGCTCATCAGTCTCTGCGAACTGCTGCGCCAGGCGGGGGTCGATCCCCTGACCCCGCCCTGAGCGGCGCGTCAGCCCCGCAGCTTGCGCAGGGCGGCATCGAAAGCCGTGTCGTAAGGGGCTTGCACCAGCACCGGTAGACCGCTGGAGGGGTGGGGAAAAGCCAAACTGCCGGCATGCAAGAAAAGACGTTTGTGGCCGGCGCGCTGCCGCAGGGCCTCCTGGTCGCGGGAGGCGTATTTGTCGTCACCGAGCAGCTCGCAGCCCACCCATGCGGCATGGACACGGATCTGATGGGTGCGACCGGTGAGCGGCCTCGCCTCCACCAGCGTGGCGCCACGCAAGGGCTCGGCAATGGAGAACTCCGTCACCGCTTCCTTACCCTCGTCATCGATCTCGACACGGCGCTGTCCTGACCGCTCGGGTTGCCGGAGCAGCGCAACATCGACGCGCTTGGTCCTGCTTGGCCATTGGCCAACGACGATGGCGTGGTAAGTCTTGCGCACTTGCTGGTCGCGGAAGGCCTGCATGAGGGCCTTGCGTGCTTTGCCGGTCTTGGCGAGCAGCAGGCAGCCTGATGTGCCCTTGTCGAGACGATGGACAAGTTCCAGACCCGGCCACTGCGGAAAAATCTGCCGCAGCGCCTCGATCAGGCCAAGCTTGCTGCCACTGCCGGCATGTACGGCGAGTCCCGCCGGCTTGTTGATGGCGAGAAAGTCGGCATCCTCCAGCAGGACTGAGGCCTTCAGCAGGCTCGTGAGCTGCTGGCCAGGGGCCGGCGGACCGGCTTGCTCGCCGAGGCGCAGGGGCGGCACCCTGACGAGATCCCCGGGCTGTACCCGGCTGTCGGCCTTGGCGCGCTTGCCGTTGATGCGTACCTCGCCGGTACGGATTATTCGGTAAATCAATGTCTTGGGAGCGCCTTTCAGGCGTCCCGCCAGATAATTGTCGAGGCGCTGGTTGGCCTGATGCTCCAGGACACAGAGCTGACCGGCCGCGGCCGGCGCCGCGTGATGGTGCTGCTGGGAACGACCGGGTCTGGCGGTCTTGACCGGCTTTTTGGAGGGAACAGCTGCCATGGATCGTGTCGGCTGAGCGAAGGGTGCGGCAGTATAGCCGTGCCGCGGGCAAGGTAAGAAACTTCTCAAGAAAGGCAGATAACGGTTTGAAGGCACGGAACTCTGCTGTTACGATGGCGGCGCTTTTCGCAGTCCCCCTGCCCCCTCGCAGGACGGCCTCTGAGCGCACGCAGGCACAGGTAACTTGCCGGCACGAGCACCCAGACCCGCGCCGTCACTCTCTCAGGACGGCACCATTCCCTGCCCGATGCAGCGGTGGAAGGCTATGAAGCGCTCCCCAGTCTGGAGCTGGCGTGGTCATCAGGTCACCCTCCGCGGCCCGTCGCAGTGCGACGGACTGCAGCCGCCAACGATTTGGTCGTTCCCGGTTGCTGCAGAAGCCAACGATGCCTGAACCCGGTTCGCCGTTCATCGGCGCGATGGCACGCCTCAGACTTAACCTTTACCCCGGGATACCCCCGGCAACCAGTGAGAGATTCGGGCAGGTTCGCGCGGCAAGAGCGAATCCGCCAGGCCCAGCGGCCACGATGTTTGGACTCGATGCTGTCAGACCGCCAGTGACTCGTGGCGGCAGCCAGCCGGTTTTTTGATGGGATGGCGCCGTTCAGGACCCTGAACCATGCGGCGACAACCGATGTTTCGCAAAAAGTAGTGCTACGGCCGTAGCTCGGGGCCCGCCCCGACCAGGTTCTCGCTTTGGCAAGCCGGGCGTTTCCCGTCAACGACGGAAAACACTCATGAAACGCATATTGGTCAACGCAACCCAAAAGGAAGAACTGCGGGTTGCCCTCGTCGACGGTCAGCGGCTGTACGACCTCGACATCGAAAACCGCAACCGCATCCAGAAGAAGGCCAACATTTACAAGGGCCGCATCACGCGCGTCGAGCCCAGTCTGGAGGCTGCCTTCGTCAATTACGGCGCCGACCGCCATGGCTTCCTGCCCCTCAAGGAGATAGCCCGCGAGTACTACCGACGCTCAGCACCCGAAAACGGCAAAGGCAGTATCCGGGAACTGGTCGCCGAAGGCACTGAAGTCATCGTGCAGGTCGAAAAGGAGGAGCGTGGCAACAAGGGCGCTGCCCTCACCACCATGATCAGCCTCGCGGGACGTTACCTGGTACTCATGCCCAACAATCCCCGGGGCGGTATCTCCAGGCGCATCGAGGGCGAAGACCGCTCCGAACTGCGCGAGGCCATGGATGCCCTGCAGATTCCCGATGGCATGGGCATCATCATCCGAACCGCCGGCATCGGTCGCAGTGCCGAAGAACTGCAGTGGGACCTCAACTACCTCACCACCGTCTGGACCGCCATTACCAGTGCCTCGAAGGAACGGGAGTCGCCGTGCCTGCTGTTCCAGGAAAGCAACGTCGTGCTGCGGGCGGTACGCGACCATCTGCGCCAGGATATCGGCGAGGTCATCCTCGACACGCAGGCCGCTTTCGACGAGGCGCTGACCTTCGTGAGGCAGGTCATGCCGCAGTTCGAGAGCCGACTGCGACTTCATCAGGGCGGTGTGCCGCTGTTCACCAACTTCCAGGTCGAGAACCAGATCGAGACGGCCTTCCAGCGTGAGGTGAAACTGCCCTCGGGTGGTTCGATCGTGATCGATCCCACCGAGGCGCTCGTTTCCATCGACATCAACTCCTCGCGGGCCACCAAGGGTTCCGATATCGAAGAAACGGCCTTGCAAACCAACCTCGAGGCCGCCGACGAAATTGCACGCCAGTTGCGCTTGCGCGACATGGGCGGTCTGATCGTCATCGACTTCATCGACATGATGTCGCAGAAAAACCAGCGCATGGTCGAAGACCGTGTGAAGGACGCGCTGGACATGGATCGGGCCCGCGTACAGGTTGGCAAAATCTCACGGTTCGGGCTGCTGGAGATGTCGCGTCAGCGACTGCGCCCTTCGCTGGGGGAAACCAGCGCCACCGTCTGCCCCCGCTGCAACGGCCAGGGTCGTATCCGCGATATCGAAAGCCTGTCGCTGGCCATACTGAGGCAGATTCAGGAAGAGGCCGGCAAGAGCAACTCACGTGAAATTCGCGCCATCGTTCCTATCAGCGTGGCCTCCTACCTCCTCAACGAAAAACGTCTCGACGTGGTCCAGATCGAAAGCCAGGCACGCAAGCGTGTCCTGATCGTGCCGACTCCGCATCTGGAAACACCGAATTTCGAGATCCAGAACATCAACAGCGAGTCGCATGAGCGCAGCTACGAACTCGACACCGAGCACGAGGACGTACCGGAAGATGTCCTGCCCCGCACTCCGATCGTGGCAGAGGCACCAGCGGTGCAGACAGCCCGCCTGGTAGCACCGCCACCACCGGTGGTCGCGCCATCCGCGCCGGCTCCGGCACCCGCGGCTGCTGCCCCCGCCCCGCGCAAGCCCGGTTTCCTCGCGCAGATCTTTTCGAGTCTGTTCGGTACGTCCTCGGCCAACGAGGAGGACGCCCCCAAAGCGGCAGAAGCGGTATCGACACAGACTGGGGGAAACAATCGGGAGCGCGGCAATCGCCGCGATCGCCACAAGGATCGAAAACGCCCGGAGCGCGGCGAACGAGCGTCGGAGCAGCGCAGTGAGACCCGCGCCGAACCCCGGCCAGACGCGCGTCCCCGTCCGCAGCCCGAGGCTGAAGGGCCGGAGGGTGAGGATGACTCGGCCCAGGGCCGGCGCGAAGGCGGCCGCCGGCGGCGCGGTGGTCGCAACCGCAACCGCCAGGACCGCGAACGTCCGGCAGCGGGCGGCACCGACGAGTCAGGACAGGAACAGGAACGGAGAGAGCGGCCGGAGCGCGCGCCGCGCCCTGAACGCCCACTCGACGACAGCACTGCCGCCGATGAAAACGATGCGCTCACCATGGAGTCGGGCGCTGCACAGCGGCCCGGTCGGCGGCCGCCAGACAAGCGTGGCCGTCAGCCACGTCCTCGCCAGCGGGGTAATCGTGAAGATCTCAATCTCCCCGGTGCGACGACAGAAGCAGTAGCCGAGTCCTCGGTCATTCCACCGTCCCAGCCAGAATCCTCTTCGGGTGTGGCTGAGGCACCTGCAGGCTTCAGCAGTGGTGATCAGGCCATGACCTTCGCCGAGACGACTGCGGCGAGCAGCGAGGCAATGTCCAACGACGCCGAACTGCCACCAGCAGCAGCGGCCCCGGCAGCCGACGAGCCGCAGCTCCTGGCAGCGGAATTTGCTCCCGGAGTACAGGACCAGGTCGCTGCGGTAGCAGTGCCGCTGGATTTGTACGAAGAGGGGCTGGCCCCAGTGCGCTTGTCGCCTCTGGCAGCATCGGTGGCTGAAGCGCTACAGGCAGCTACGCCGGCAGTGACAACCGGTACCGAGGCGACGATTCCCAGCCCGACTTCAGCTGCCGAAGCGACCGGTCAGACCAGCGCTCCCGTGGATTCCAGCGCGGAGGCCAATGTGGCTTCCGGTCCTGCCACGGACACGGCAGCGGCGACGCGGGAACGTCGCCGGGCACCGAACGACCCGCGCAACCGCCAGCCACAGGGCTGACAGGGCGCGGCAGAAAGCGCTGCGCGCCGGTTACGGCGCGTAGCGCAGGCTGAAGTCCACCACGACGTTTGGCGTGATGGTGGTGAGGTTGGCGATCTTGCGCAATTCCTCGACCCCGGCGTCGAGTCCGAACTGCCCTGCGGCAACGATCAGCGGTTTGACGAGTTGCACTTGCAGGGCATCATCGGCCATTTTGATTACGTGCATATCGGCGGTGATCTCGGCGACTGCGCCGTGAAGGCTCACGGAGACCGGGTAAGCCGCTGTCATGCTCTCACCCACCGCCAAAGCGCGCAGCGGCGCCAGGTCGACCTGCACGGACACCTCTGCCTTCGGGAACTGCGCAACCTGGAAGACCAGATCACGCATGCGCTGGTTGCGAATGTCGATGGCCGTGTCTACGGTGGCCAGATCGATGCTGAGTGTGGCCTTGCCTGCATCACTGATGCTGCCGGCCAGGCCCGTGAAGCGATTCACCTCGCTGACTGCCGCGTTCTTGCTGGTCACGTAATGGAACGAGGAAGACGCTGCGTCGAGCGTCCACTCCGCCTGTACTGTCGAAGCCATGCCTGCAAGTACTGCCAAACTGCCCACTGCCAACATTCTGTGCAACATACTTCCCTCTTCCTCGTTTACCTGCGTTGTGAAATCTCATGCATTGCGCCACCCGGGCGCAGCACACAGCCGCGAACGTTACAGTGCCGCCTCGAGCGCCGGAATCGCCGTGAAGAGATCCGCGACCAGACCGTAGTCGGCCACCTGGAAAATTGGCGCCTCCGGATCCTTGTTGATGGCGACGATGACCTTGCTGTCCTTCATGCCCGCCAGATGCTGAATCGCCCCCGAAATGCCGATGGCCAGATAAAGCTCGGGCGCGACCACCTTGCCCGTCTGTCCTACCTGATGGTCGTTGCCGATGTAACCCGCATCGACAGCAGCGCGTGAGGCACCGATGGCAGCACCAAGCTTGTCGGCGAGACCGTCGAGCAGGCGGAAATTTTCAGCGCTGCCAAGGCCGCGACCACCGGACACCACCACACGCGCCGCAGTCAACTCTGGCCGCGCGCTCTGCAGCGTGGAGGCACTGACGAAACGGCTCTGGGCCTGTGGGTGACTGATGTCGAGGGGGTCGATGGGAGCCGCCGACTGCTGCTCGCCAACCGCTTCGAACGCCGAGGTTCGCACAGTGGCCACGATGCGTGAATCGAGGGACTCGACAGTGACCAGTACGTTGCCGGCATAGTTCGGCCGCACGAACGTGCGGGAATCGCGGATGGCGACAATCTCCGACAACTGCGCCACATCCAGCAAGGCTGCCACCCGGGGCAGCACATTCTTGCCAGTGGTCGTGGCAGCTGCCAGCAGGACCTGACGGCTGTCCATCAGCGCAACGACCAAGGGCGCAACGGCTTCGGCCACCTGCTGCGCGTAGCAATCATGATCAGCCAGCAACACGCGAGCCACGCCATCAAGGCGACTGGCTGCCTGGGCCACTTCCTGACACCCTGCGCCGGCGACAAGCACCTCCACCGTGCCGGCGAAAGCAGCAGCGGCCTTGACCAGGTGGCGAGTGGCGGCCTTCAGGGAAACGTTGTCGTGCTCGGCGATGATGAGAACGTTCATGCAAGTACCTTGGCGTCATTCTTGAGACGGTCGACCAACTCGGCGACGGAAGCGACCCTCACACCCGCCTTGCGCGGCGGCGGCTCCGCCACGGACAGCACATTGAGATGCTGTCTGGGGGTGACGCCCAGTTGCGCAGGGGTGAAGGTGGCAATCGGTTTCTTCTTCGCCTTCATGATTTCCGGCAGCTTGGCGTAGCGAGGTTCGTTGAGACGCAGATCGGTGGTGATCACGGCGGGCAACTGCACCGCCAGCACCTGCTCACCGCTGTCCACTTCACGCGCCACTTCGGCCCAGCCGTCCCGCACGGTGATCCTCGAGGCGAAAGTGGCCTGTGGCAGACCACACAGCGCCGCCAGCATTTGCCCAACCTGGTTGTTGTCGGAGTCGATGGCCTGCTTGCCTAGCAGGATCAGGCCGGGGTTCTCCTGCTGCACGACCGCGTGCAGCAACTTGGCCACGTTCAGGGACTCCAGTTCGTCACTGGCCTGGACGTGGATGCTGCGATCGATACCGAGCGCCATAGCGGCACGCAGCTGATCCTGCACCTTGTCGCTGCCAATGGAAACAGCGACGAGTTCCGTGGCGATGCCCTTCTCCTTCAGACGCACGGCTTCTTCCACCGCAATTTCGCAGAAGGGATTCATGGCCATCTTGGCGGCGCTCAAATCCACGCCGCTCTGGTCTTGCTTGACCCGCACCTTTACGTAGGGGTCCAGGGTGCGCTTGACTGCCACCAGGACTTTCATGGGAATTCTCGATTGCTGTTGGAAAAAGGCCGGACGAAATTCTTCGCGCCGCAGACTGGGCAATTATAATGGGCCGCTCGCGCCCACAGCCACAGGGATTCCGATTTTGTCGACTCCAAGCTCCACCATCGAACGCGAAAGCATGTCGTTTGACGTCGTGATCGCCGGAGCCGGTCCGGCCGGCCTCGCCACTGCGATCCATCTTGCGCAATTGGCCCGCGCCAGCAGCATGGCGCTGTCCATCTGCCTGCTGGAAAAGGGCGCAGAAATAGGCGCCCACATCGTCTCCGGCGCCCTGCTCGATCCTCGTGGCCTCGATGAACTCCTGCCCGACTGGCGGTCTCTGGGGGCTCCCGTCACGACCTCAGTGACCGAGGAAGACGTGTGCTATCTCACCTCCGAGAGCGGTTCGCTGCGCATTCCGGATTTTCTGGTACCGCAGGACACGCACAATCGCGGCAACTTCGTGATCAGCCTCGCCAACCTCTGCCGCTGGCTTGGCCAGCAGGCAGAGCAACTGGGTGTGGAAATCCTCAGCGGTTTCGGCGCCCGCGAATTGCTTTACGACGCCAGCGGACACGTCTGCGGCGTGCAGACCGGTGATCAGGGTGTGCAGCGGGACGGCGGCCATGGACCGAACTTCACACCGGGATACCAGTTGCACGCAAGGTATACGGTGCTGGCGGAAGGGTGCCGCGGCCATCTCGGCAAGGAAGTCATTGCCCGCTTCCAACTCGACGCCGGACGCAGTCCCCAGCACTACGGTCTCGGCATCAAGGAAATCTGGGAGGTACCGGCCTCCGTGCACAGTCCTGGTCGCGTTCTGCACTCGCTGGGCTGGCCACTCAGCGAGAGTGGCGCCACCGGCGGCGGCTTTCTCTACCATCTCGACGACCGTCAAGTGAGCGTGGGGTTGATCACCGACCTCAACTACCAAAACCCCTGGTTGAGTCCGTTCGACGAATTCCAGCGTCTCAAACAGCATCCCCGCTTCGCCGCTACACTGCAGGGTGGCAAGCGCCTGAGCTACGGCGCCCGCGCCCTCACCAAGGGCGGTCTGCAGTCCCTGCCGGAACTGGCTTTTCCCGGCGGCCTGCTGGTCGGCGACGACGCGGGCTTTCTCAACTTTCTCAAGATCAAGGGCACACACACAGCCATGAAATCGGGCATGCTGGCGGCCGAGGCCCTTTGCAGCGCCCTGCAGGCAGCCGAGCCACCCAGGGTCCTCACCGAGTACGGCCGCCGCTTTGCTGCGTCGTGGCTGCACGCCGAGTTGCAGCGCTGCCGCAACGCCGGCCCGCTGATCCACCGCTTCGGCACCTTGGCGGGCAGCGCGCTGGTGTGGGCAGAACAAAGGCTGTTTGGTGGCAAGCTACCCTTTACCGTGCGCGACGAGCGGCCCGACCACAGCACGCTGCACAAGGCCGAAAATGCGAGGCGCATAGACTATGCGCGGCCCGACAACCAGCTGACGTTCGATCGCCAGAGTTCAGTATACCTGTCCAATACCTTCCACGAGGAAGACCAGCCCTGCCACTTGCTGCTGTCCAATCCGGAAACACCGGTCGCGTTCAACCTGCCCGTCTACGACGAACCTGCGCAGCGCTACTGCCCAGCCGGCGTTTACGAGATCGTGCGCGAGACCGCTGGCTCTCCGCGACTGCAGATCAATGCGCAGAACTGCGTGCACTGCAAGACCTGCGACATCAAGGACCCTACCCAGAACATCCGCTGGGTACCACCGGAGGGTGGCGGTGGTCCCCAATACCCCAACATGTGAGGCGGACCTCGTCACCGGAGCACCGGCACCCGAACTGCTGCTCGCGGTGCTCGCCGAGGGCGGTCTCGTCCTGACGCCCAATTTCCGCAGCAGCGACCAGCTCATCGAATGGTCGCGGCAGCCGGCCCTCGTGCAGCCGCGTCCTGCGATCCTTGCCATCGACCTCTGGTTGCGCGATCTCTGGACCGAGGCTACCCAGCGTGGCACCGATGCCGCTCTGGACTACCAGCTGCTGACCCCGGCCGAGGAGCTGCTGCTCTGGCGGCAGGTGGTGACCGAGGCGAGCCCGGGGCTGTTCCTGCTCGACCACACCGGTGCCGCCGCCTCGGCGGCCGATGGCTGGCGCTTGCTACAGCAATGGTGTTTGTCCCTGCCCCAGCTCCGGGCGGCCCTGCGCTTCGGTAGCGCGACGGAAACGGCCGACGACTGTGAGATTGCCTGGCGCTGGTTCGCCCATTTCGAACGACTCTGCCAACAGCGAAAGGTGCTGGCCTTCAGCAGCATGCTGCAGATCCTGCTCGGCCTGCTGAAACAGCCCCCGGAATGGCTGCTGCCCCTGCTGCCACGCCGCCTGCTCTTGTGGGGTTTCGACGCGCCGCCGCCGCTGTATCAAGCGGTTTTTGCCGCGCTGCAGGCGCAGGGCACACGCATCGAAACGCTGACCCTGCCTGCCATGCAGCCGCTGCACTCCCTCGAAGAGCATGCCGATCCCGACGCCGAATGCCAGGCGGTTGCCCAATGGGCCAAGCAGATCCTGCAAGAGCAGCCCGGTGCGCATATCGGCATCGTCTGCCCCGAGCCGGAATTGCTGCGCGGGCCCCTGCGGCGCCATGTGGAGGCACGTTTTGCCGACAGACCCGCAGTGCTGGCCAGCACGCTCGGCAGCGAGGTGGCAGAACTCCCGCTCGTGAAGACCGCCCTGCTGGCACTTGCCCTGCTGGACGAGGAAATCGATCTGCTCACGCTCGGGCTCCTGCTGCGCTCTCCGTTCGTGACCGGCCAGGACGCAGAGGCGCTCGACTGCAAGGCGGAACTGGAATGGCAGCTGCGGCGGCAGGGTGCCCTGCACTGCTCGCTGTTCGCCCTGCGCGCGCAGTGCCGGGCGCTGGAAACCAGCGCCGGCGTCAGCGCGCTCTCCACCGCACTGGAGAACATCCAGCATGTGCTGCGACGGCAGCCGGTCTCACAGCCGTTCAGCCAGTGGCTCACCCTCTTCGAGAAGGTCTGGCAGGAACTGCTGCCCCGCCCGCTGCTTCAGGAGCACGCCGGTGCCGAAGTGATCGCCGCCTGGGACGACTGGCTCCGCCAGGCCCACCTGGCCAGTGGCCTGTTCGACTCGCTCGAGCGCCGGGAGGCCGTCGACCGTCTGGCGGCCCTCGCAAGAGCGCTGCCCCTGCTGCAGCGCCGCCAGGGTGCGGCAATCCTGCTGCTGACACCCGCCATGACTGCCGGGCTGCAATTCAGCCACCTCTGGTGCCTGCAGATGAGCGACAGTCAGTGGCCACTCGCGGAAACCCCGCACCCGCTGCTGCCCCTGCACTTCCAGCGGCAGTACGGCATGCCCGGCACCGACAAGACCGGCATTCTCACCCGCAGCCGCCGCCTGCTGGACCAGCTCGCCGCGCACTGCAGCGGCGAACTGGTCTTCAGCCTGGCAAGGATGGTCGACGATCAACCCCAGAAACCCACACCGCTGCTGCCGGCCGGCCTGCAGCGCAGAGCGGCGCCGGTCAGTCCGGTGCCGGCTGCCCTGCATCCGGCGCTGCGGGAGGGTCATGGGGTGGCAGCGGCAGCGGAGTCCTGCACGGAGAGCATGCTGCTGCCGCTGCCGGACGACTGGGCAATCGAGGGCGGTAGCCGGCTCCTGCAGGATCAGAGCCAGTGCCCCTTCAAGGCCTACGCCACCCACCGCCTGCGGGCCCGCGAGCTGCACGAACCGTATTTTGGCGTGCCGGCCCGCGCGGTTGGCGACTGCGTGCACGACGCCCTGCAGCGCTTCTGGGACTCGGTGCGCGAGCAGAGTCGCTTGCAGCGCCTCGACGACGCTGACCTGCAGCAGGAAGTCGCTGCAGCCGTGCAGCCGGCATTGGCGAAGCTCGCCAAGATGTTTCCGGCCCATGCCACGGTCAGTTGGCAAACGCTTGAAGCGGCTCGACTGCAGGCCCTGTTGCTGCAGTGGCTGAAGGTTGAATGCAGACGAGGCCCCTTCGCGGTACAGAAGACGGAACAGCGATTCGAGGTGCAGCTGCCACCGCTGCGCCTCTCGCTCAAGATCGACCGCGTCGACCGGCAACCCGATGGCAGTGCGGTGGTGGTGGACTACAAGACGGGCCGGCTCAACACCATCGATTGGCAGGCCCAGCGGCCGCGGGATCCGCAGTTGCTGCTTTACCAGCTTGCCGTTGACCAGCAGGGCGACTGTGGCGCGGTGTCTGCCCTGCTGTATGCCGGCGTGCATGCGCAGAAACCCGACTACGCGGGCATCGCGGCGGACGAACAATCCTGGATCCCCGCAGCACTGCCTCGGCAGATCGAAGATTACACACCAGCCTGGTCGGCACTGAAAGCGCAGTGGGAACTGTCGCTGCGTCGCCTGGCCGAGGAGTTTGCCGAAGGACTGAGTGCTGTCTACCCGGTGCACCGGACAAGTTGCGATCACTGTCATCTCGCCGCGCTGTGTCGCATCGACGAAGTACAGGGCGAACGCAGCGAGGATGATGATGACGAGGAGGTGTCCCCGTGACTGCCGTGCCCACGGATGCCCGTCAGCGCGAGCTGGCACTCGACATCACACGCTCGTTTTGCGTGCAGGCACCTGCCGGGTCCGGCAAGACGGAACTGCTGACCCAGCGCCTGCTCAAACTGTTGGCCCACGTGGAGCAGCCCGAGGAAATCCTGGCCTTCACCTTCACACGCAAGGCTGCAGCGGAAATGCGACGCCGCCTGCTCGACAGCCTGCAAAACGCGCGCGAACGTCTTGCCACGCCCGGCTTCGATCCTGCCACGCTGGCTCCGCACGAGGCATTGACCCAGCGTCTGGCCGCTGCAGTGCTCGAGCATGACGCTCGCTGCGGCTGGCAGCTGCTAGACAACAGCAAGCGCCTGCGACTCGGTACGATCGACAGTTTCACCGCCATGGTAGCGGGACAGTTGCCGCTGAGTGCGAACTTCGGCGCGCGTCCGACCGTGACCACCGATGTCAGCGCCGTGCAGCGCAGGGCCGTGCGGTCGCTGCTCGAGGGGCTCGACCGTCCGGACGCCCTCGGGGCGGCGCTGCGCCAGTTGCTGCCTCACGTCCAGAACGACCTCGGCAAGGCTGAACGTTTACTGATGGCCCTGCTGGGGAGACGCGAGCAGTGGCTGGGCGCCATGGTGCGCTTCGGACAACAAGCGGAGCAGGCCCGGCCGTTGCTGGAAGCCACGCTGGTCGAGCTCATCGATACGGAGCTGGCACCGGTATTGGCCGCCCTGAAACCCCATGCCGCCGCGCTGCGCGACCTGATCCGCTACGCCGCCGGGAATCTGCCGGCCACGGCCAGCGCTGACCTGCAGGCCCTCGCTGCCCTGACCGACCTGCCGCCTGCCGAGGCCTCCGCACTGAGCCACTGGAAAACCCTGACGACGTTCCTCACCACCAGCGAGGCGGCAGGTTTTCGCAGGCCTCGCGGACTGAAGGGGAAGCACGGCTTTCCCGGCAGCAGCGAGGCGCGTAAAGCTACCGAGGCCGAGGACGCACGCGCGCAGAAAGACCGGTTTGGCGAGCTGGTCGACGCCCTGCAGCAGGCCGGTTGCCTGCCGCTGCTGCAAACCGTGCATCACCTGCCTCCGGCGCAGTACGACGAGCGTCAGTGGCAGGTCCTGTGTGCTGTCGCTACTCTGCTGCCGCAGCTGGCCGCCAGACTCGATGTCGCCATGCGCGAAGCCGGCCAGGTCGACCACACGGAAAACAGCCTGGCGGCGCAGCGCGCCCTCGGCAAGCTCGGGTCTCCCAGTGAGCTGGCCCAGCGCCTCGATGCCCGCATCCGGCATTTACTGGTCGACGAATTCCAGGACACCTCGCTGCTGCAGTACCAGTTGCTGCGGCTGCTCACGGCCGACTGGACGGACGGCGATGGGCGCACGCTGTTCGTGGTCGGCGACGGCATGCAGAGCTGCTACGCGTTCCGCAACGCCAAGGTCGGCTTGTTCCTTCAGCTCCGCCACCGCGGACTCGGCGCCCTGCGTCCGCAGCCGCTGGAACTGCTGGTGAACTTTCGCAGCGATGCCAGCATCGTCAACTGGGTGAACGCGGTATTCGCCTCGGCCTTTCCCCAGCGGGACGATCCGGCCCGCGGTGGGGTGCGTTACAGTGCTTCGGTGGCGCGCCGTCCTGAACCCGTCGCAGCCGGTGTAGAGGTACAGCTGTGGCAGGACGCTGACGGCAGCCCATCCACCCGGGCGCTGCGGCGCAGCGTGGAGGCCGAGCACGTCGCCAATCTCTGCGAGCGCTGGCAGCGGGAGCAGCCGGGCGCCTCGCTCGCCATTCTCGTCCGCACCCGCTCCCAGCTGGTGAGCATCGCGCTGGCCCTGCGCGCACGCGGGCTGCGCTGGTCTGCCAGCAAGCTCGATACCTTGCTGTCGTATCCGGACGTCCGTGACCTGTTCACCCTGCTCAGGGCACTGCTGTCACTGGCCGACACCACCGCCTGGCTGGCCCTGCTGCGCACACCGTTCATCGGACTTGCACTGGCGGACCTGCAGATTCTTGCCGGCTGGAGCAAGACGGCGGGTCGCAGCATCTGGAGTGCCATGCAGCGCTGGGAGGCTTTCGACGCCCTCTCGGAGGACGCGGGCTGCCGCCTGCGTCGCTGCGTACCCGTCTTGGGAAGGGCTCGCGCCCAGCGGCAGCGGCTGCCGCTGCGCAGCCTGCTGGAGCTCCTGTGGATCGAACTCGGCGGTCCCCAGTCGCTGCTCGATCCGCGCATTCTCGCCAACGTGGCGAGCTTTCTGGATCTGGTGGAGCAGAGCGAGCGTGGTGGCGAGCTGGAAGACATCCATGCCTTCGAGCGTGCCTTGCAGCAGAGTCACGGCAGCACCGTGGACCCGGGCGTCAATCTGCACGTGATGACCATACACAATGCCAAGGGACTCGAGTTCGACGGCGTGATCCTGCCGGCGCTCCATCAGAAGCCGCGCAACAGCGACAAGCCCCTGCTGCACCTGCGCGATGATCTCGACCTGCGTGGTGAGCGGCTGCCGCTGCTGGGCCTGATGCCACCGGGCGGCAGTGTCGACCCGCTCTACGACTACCTCGACTTCGAAAGCAAGCAGCGCGAACGATTCGAAACCACACGGCTGCTCTATATCGGCGTGACGCGGGCAGCGCGCGCCTGTTATCTCTTTGGCCACGTAACGCAGGGCAAGCAGGGGCTGCAGGCGACGAAAAACTCGCTGCTTGCCGAGATAGCCGACACGCTGCTGGAACGGCAGGTCGCATTGCAGGTACGTATCGACGTACTGCCTGCTGCGGCGGCGCCCGTGTCGGCGGCGTCCACCGGCATTCCGCGGGTGCAGAGCTGGCGGCGCCTGCCCGCCTCCTGGCAGCCACCGCCCTCCCTGCCCGTGGTGCCCTTAGCCACGGCGGCACCGCCAAGTGACCCGGACCACTACAACCTGCTGGCGCGCTGCAGTGGAGAGCTGGTCCACGCCGGCCTGCGCGCGCTGGTCGAGCAGGGTTCGGACTGGCTCACCCCCACGGTAGAACTGCCGCTGTGGCGCAGTCGGCTGCGCCCGCTGTGTGCAGACGCCTCGGCAGTGGCCAAGGCCTGCAGCCTGGTGCGCGGGCAACTGCAGCGCTGTCTCGAGGACCCGGAAACCGGCTGGCTGTTCCGCGCGCCGCAGCAGGAAGATCACTGCGAGTGGGCCCTGATCGACTGGCGCGAGGGGCCGCGACGCGACCATGTCATCGATCGCACCTTCATCGCTGCCAACGGAGAACGCTGGATCATCGACTACAAGTCGTCGGCTCCGGCCGCTGGCCAGGGGCTGGCTGACTTCGTGGCCGAGCAGGAGGCGAAGTACCGCGCACAGCTGCTGCGCTACCGCGCGCTTTTCGAGTCCGAAGGCAGACGCATACGCTGCGCTCTGCTGTTCACACCGCTGCCGCTGCTGCACGAACTGGCGTTGCCCTGAGGCGGTCGCGCTGCGCTTTACTCGCCCGGAGGGCGCCCTTATGCTCTGCGCCCGTCTCCCTGACCCTGAGCCCCCGCCATGAGCCTTTCCAACAGCCGTCGCCGTTTGCTGGCCGCAGCCGCCGGTAGTGCCTTCTTCGCCCCCCTGCTGCGCGCCGCCGAACAGGCCGCCGCCGCACCGGTTCGTCAGGGACGGCTCAAACAGAGCGTGATGGCCTCCGTGTGGGGCCAGAACAGCCCCTTCGATTTCAAGCAACGCTGCGAGCTGCTGGCCATGCTCGGCTTCAGTGCCGTGGACCTGCCCTCTGTCGAGCAGGTCAAGATCATGGCCGACTACAACCTGCTACCGGCGCTGATGACCGGCACCGGCACGTCCTTCCAGGATGGCCTGATCCGCAGGGAAATCCACGACAAGATCGTTGATGCGACACAGGCCGGCATCGATGCCTGCGTGGCCGCCGGCTGCAAGAACCTGATCGCCATGCCGGGCGAGCGACGCGGCATGTCGCGCGAGGAAGGCAAGGCGAATGCCATCGAGGTACTGTCCCGTGTGGCGCCGTATGCCGAGGAAAAAGGCGTCAACGTCTGCATGGAAATCACCAACTCGAAAGTTGCGGCGGACCAGCGCACCGATCAGGTCTTCGACGACATCTACTGGGGCTTCGACGTCTGCCGCGGTACTGGGTCAGCCAACATCAAGGTGGTCTACGACTTCTACCATGTGCAGATCATGAACGGAGACGTCGTGCGGACGCTCAAGGACAATCTTGATCTCTGTTGTCATCTGCACGTTGCCGGTGTGCCCACGCGCCAGGAAATCGATGGAACCCAGGAACTCAACTACCGGTTCATCGCAGAGGCCATCGCCGACATGGGCTATGAGGGCTTCGTCGCCCACGAGTGGCGACCCGGCCCCGGTCGCAATCCGCTCGTCAGCCTGGCCACCTGCTTCGACATCCTCGTGGTCTAGCGCGGCGCCACACCGCAGCGACCTGCCCGCTACGGACCCCGCTCCTGCATGACGCAAAACCCATGACAGATTCCAGCAGCACCGAAAACGTCAACGTCGCCGGCTATACCCCCTTGGTCACGCCGGAGGCCCTCAAGCAGCGGCTGCCCCTCTTTGGCAGCACGCTGGAGCACGTCCGTCGCAACCGCCAGATCATCCGTGACATTCTCGACCGCAAGGATCCGCGGCTGTTCGTCGTCGTCGGGCCGTGCTCGATCCACGATGTGGATGCCGCGCTGGACTACGCCGGCCGGCTGCGGCAGCTGGCCGACGAGGTGCGGGAAACGCTGGTGCTGGTGATGCGCGTCTACTTCGAAAAGCCACGCACCTCGGTGGGCTGGAAGGGATTTATCAACGATCCGGAACTGAACGACAGCTTCAAGATCGAAAAGGGCCTGCATACGGCACGGCGGCTGCTGCTCAAGCTGAGCGCCATGGGACTACCCACGTCCACCGAGGCCCTCGATCCCATTTCACCCCAGTACCTGCACGACATCATCACGTGGTCGGCCATCGGCGCACGCACCACGGAGTCACAGACACATCGGGAAATGTCGAGCGGTCTCAGCTCACCCGTCGGCTTCAAGAACGGGACCGACGGCGGACTGGAAGTGGCGATCAACGCGCTGAAGGCGGTCGCCAATCCGCACCGTTTCCTCGGCATCGATCCGCGCGGCTTGGTATCCATCGTCCATACGACCGGCAACCGCTATGCCCACGTGGTGCTGCGCGGAGGCAACGGTCTGCCGAATTACGATGCCGCCAGCGTGGCGACCTGCGAGGCGGCGCTGCGCAAGGCCGGCGTGACCACGAACATCATGATCGACTGCAGCCACGCCAATTCGGGCAAAAACCCCGAAAACCAGCCGGCCGTGCTGGCGGATGTGGTCAACCAGATAGCAGCCGGTAACCGCAGCATCATCGGCATGATGCTCGAAAGCCATCTCGAGGCGGGGCGCCAGGACATCCCGGCCGATCTTTCCGGGCTGAAGTACGGCGTATCGGTAACGGACGGCTGCATCGACTGGCGCACCACGGAAAAAATACTCCGCGAAGCGCACGATCGCCTGAGCCCGTTGCTGCCGGGCCGTTGAGCGGCACCGGCAGCAGTCGACTAACAGACCTCAGAAGCTGTACTGGAAGGTCAAGCCATACTCGCGCGGACGGCCACGGTAATCCGCCACGGCACTGCGCGCCGGCGCACTGAATCCACTACCGCCGGCAGGACCACCCTGCGTCCAGTACCCGCGCCCGAAAGACTGGGCGTTGTTGGCATAGACTTCGTCGGTCAGGTTGTT
>CANGUU010000034.1 GCA_947457195.1 Gammaproteobacteria bacterium | reverse complement strand
CTGCGCGGCGCGCCCGCCAGTTGCAGACCGGCGGCAAGGATCCGCTGGTAGCCGACCAGAAGGACAAGCCCACGGTGCTGGCGCTGCGTGAAGTGGCGGCCGGGCTGATTGGCTACTCCATCCTCGACGAAGTGGAAGTCCGCAAGTCCAGCGATGAAGAGCTCAGTGAACTCATCCAGGCCGACGCCCTACGCAAGGCTCGCCAGGATCTGTCGATCACCGAGGCGATGGATGCCGACCTGATCGAGGAAGACGACGAAGAAGACCCCAAAGCCCGCAAGGCCGAGGCCGACGATGAAGAAGACGGCGGCAAAGAAGCCCCTCAGGGCGACGAAGAAGAGTAACCGGCAGCTGGTCGGGGCGTATGCAGGGAGGTAGTGCATGCAAACCATAGACACCCTGGCCAGCCAGCTCTCGACCTACCTCGAACCCGCCCAGGTCAATCTCGTCAAGCGCGCGTATTACTACGCCGCCGAAGCCCACGACGGCCAGACCCGTCGCAGCGGCGAGCCCTATGTGACGCATCCGCTGGCGGTCGCGCAAATCCTGCAGGACATGCACATGGACCATCAGAGCCTGATGGCCGCCATGCTGCACGATGTCATCGAAGACACCGGCCTCACGCGCGCCGCCATCGCCGGTCAGTTCGGCGAGGCGGTGGCCAACCTGGTCGACGGTGTCAGCAAGCTCAACAAGCTCAATTTCAGTACGCAGGCCGAGGTACAGGCCGAGAACTTCCAGAAGATGGCGCTGGCGATGGCCAAGGACATCCGCGTCATTCTGGTGAAGCTGGCCGATCGCCTGCACAACATGCGCACGCTCGACGTGCTGAGCCCCGAGAAGCGCCGGCGCATCGCCCGCGAAACCATCGACATCTATGCGCCGATCGCCAACCGGCTGGGCATCCACAACATCCGGCTCGAATTCGAGGAGCTGAGCTTCCACATGCTCTACCCCATGCGGGCACCGCTGATCGAAGCCGCGGTGAAGAGCGTGAGCAAGAACCGCAAGGAGTTGGTGTCGCAGATCCAGACCGCACTCATCGCCTGCCTCAAGCGCGAGAGCCTGCCCGGGCGCGTGGTGGGCCGCGAGAAGCATCTGTTCAGCATCTACCAGAAGATGAAGCAGAAGAAGCGCTCGTTCCGCGAGATCACCGACGTGTTCGCCTTCCGCATCGTCACCGACCAGGTGGATACCTGCTACCGCATCCTCGGCGCCGTGCACAACCTGTACAAGCCGGTGCCGGGCAAGTTCAAGGACTACATTGCGATCCCGAAGGTGAACGGCTACCAGAGCCTGCACACCACCCTGTTCGGCATGCACGGTGTGCCTATCGAGATCCAGATCCGCACCGAGGACATGGAGGCCATGGCCAACAACGGCATCGCCGCGCACTGGCTCTACAAGTCCTCCGACAACAAGCCCAACCAGAGCCATATCCGCGCTCGGCAGTGGGTGCTGGATCTGCTGGAAATGCAGAAGAATGCCGGCAATTCGCTGGAGTTCATCGAGCACGTCAAGACCGACCTCTTCCCCGACGAAATCTACGTGTTCACGCCGAAAGGCAAGATCATGGAGCTGCCGGCCGGCTCCACGCCGGTGGATTTTGCCTACGCCGTCCATACCGATGTCGGCAACGCCTGCGTGGCCTGCCGCATCAACCGTACGCTGGCGCCACTCAGCGAACCGCTGCAAAGCGGGCAGACCGTGGAGATCATCGCCTCGGGGACACACCCGAATCCGTCCTGGCTGAGTTTTGTGGTGACCGGCAAGGCACGCAGCAACATCCGCCATTTCCTGAAGAACCAGCGCCGCTCCGAGGCAGTCGCGCTGGGTCGCCGCCTGCTCAACAAGACGCTGTCGGGCTACGGGTACCACCTCGCCAATATCCCCAAGGAAAAGGTTGGCGGCCTGCTGGAAGAAACCAACTTCGAAGTGCTCGACGATCTGCTGGAAGACATCGGGCTCGGTAACCGCATGGCCTTCATCGTGGCCCGGCGCCTGATTCCTTCGGACGCGGGCGGCGAGAAAGCGTCCGACAACACCAAGGACTCCGCGCTCGCCATCCGCGGCACGGAGGGTCTGCTGATGACCTTCTCGAAGTGCTGCCACCCCATCCCCGGCGACCCCATCATCGGCTTCCTGAGCGCCGGCCGCGGCATGATCGTGCACACGGAGAACTGCCGTAACGTGGCCGAGGCGCGCCAGGATCCCAAAAAAGTCATGCCGCTGCGCTGGGACCCCGGCGTGCAGGGCGAATTCAGCGTGGAACTGCGGGTGGAAGTGGAGCACCAGCGCGGCATCATCGCCACGCTGGCCAATGCCATCACTGGCAGCGAAGCCAACATCGAAAAGATCTCGATGGCCGACCGCGATGCGCAATTCAGCATCGTCAATCTCACGCTGACCGTGCGCAACCGCATCCATCTGGCGCGGGTCATGAAGCGCGTGCGTGTCATCAAGTCGGTCACCCGTATCAGCCGCGTCCGCAACTAGCGGCGCCAAGGAGACACCATGCACTGCCTGCGCCCCGTTGTCCTGCTCGCGCTCGCTGCCCTCGCCTGCCTGTCCGCGGAACTGCAGGCGCAGCGCTCGCCCGCCTTCACCCCCGCCGCGCTGCGGGCCGATCCGGTGGCAGGCTGGATCACCAACGGCGGCAACGCCTTCAATCAGCGCTATTCGCCGCTCGACCAGATCAACCGCAGCAACGTGGCGTCGCTGAGAGCCGAGTGGCGTGCGCACCTCAACGGCTCGGGCAGTGGCCCGAACCACAGTGGTCAGACCCAGCCGCTTTTCTACGACGGAGTGCTGTTCGTTTCCACTGGCGAGAATGACGTGTTCGCCATCGACATCGACTCGGGTGCACACAAGTGGGTGTACGAGGCCAACCTCGACGAGGGCCGCGTCAACGTCTGCTGCGGCTGGGTGAACCGGGGTGTGGCGATGGGCGACGGGCAGATCTACATGGGTCAGCTCGACGGCAGGCTGGTGGCCCTCGACCAGGAAACCGGCAGGCTCAACTGGTCGGTGCAGGCCGAAGACCCGCTGCTGGGCTACAGCATCACCGCTGCACCGCTGTACTACAACGGGCTGGTCATCGTTGGCTTTGCCGGCGGCGAACGCGCGATTCGCGGCCGCATCAAGGCCTACGATGCGCAGACCGGGGCGCTGGCCTGGACCTTCTACACCATACCCGGTCCCGGCGAGTTCGGGCACGACAGCTGGCCGCAGGACAACGACGCCTGGCAGTACGGGGGAGCGCCGATCTGGCAGACGCCGGCGGTCGATCCCGAGCTGGGGCTGATCTACTTTTCCACCGGCAATGCCGGCCCCGACCTCAACGGCAGCAACCGCGCCGGCGACAATCTGTTTACCGTGTCGATCCTTGCCCTCGATGCCATGAGCGGCGAGTACCGCTGGCACTTCCAGCAGGTGCACCACGACATCTGGGACTACGACAGCCCCAACCCGGTGATCCTGTTCGATGCCGAGGTGGGCGGCGTGCCGCGCAAGGGCCTCGCCGAAGTCTCCAAGTCGGGCTTTCTCTATGTGCTCGACCGCGTGACCGGTGCGCCGCTGCACCCGATTCCCGAGGTCGAGGTGCCGCAGGAGCCCCGCAACGCCACGGCAAGCACGCAGCCGTGGCCGAGCGGAGACCCGGTGGTACCGAACGAGATGGACGCTGCACCGGAGGGTTTCACGCTCGTCAACAAGGGCCGCACTTTCACGCCCTTTGCCACAGAGGCGGTGTTGTACAAGCCCTTCTCCGGGGTGAACTGGCCGCCGAGCGCCTACGACCCGCAGTCACACCTGATGTACATCTGCGCCAACGACCGCATCGGTGCTGCCCGACGCGAAGCGGAAAACTCGCCGCCGACGCATGACAAGAGCTGGCTCGGCGGCACGCTGGTACCGCCCAACATGCCCACACGCGGCCTGTTGGTGGCGATGGACCTGACCACCCACACCGTCGACTGGGCGCAGCAGTGGAACTATTCCTGCTCGGCCGGCAACCTCGTGACCGCCGGCGGCCTGCTGATCCACGGCCGCAACGACGGCCGGGTGGTGGCGCTCGACAAGGCCAACGGCAACAAGCTGTGGGAATTCCAGACGGATGCGGGCGTGAATGGCAGCGCGAGCACGTTCCTGCACGACGGCGTGCAGTACGTCGCCATCCTGTCGGCAGGCTCGATCTACGCCAACGGTCCGCACGGCGACAGCCTGTGGCTGTTTTCGCTGCGCGGTGGCATCCCCTCGCCGCCGATTGGTCTTCCCGCGGCGACCACAGGCAGTGGTGCAACCCCCGTGGCCGCGCCGGTCGCTGCAGCCGCTGTCCCGGTGGAGCCGGTAGCGGGCTACGTGGCCAACGTCGACAGCGGCAAGGCCCTGTACCAGACCGTCTGCGTCACCTGCCACGGCGAAAGCGGCGAAGGCGGCCACCAGGGCGGCGCTCCGCTGAAAGGCAAGGCGCTCAGCCTCGGCCACATCATGACGACGGCCAGCCTTGGCAAGAACAGCATGCCGGCATTTCAGGCGGCCTTCACGCGCGAGCAGCTGCAGGACGTGGCCACCTACATCCGCGACCGGCTGCTGCAACCCTAGGCTCAGCGATCGGGCCACGCCGGTCCGTACGCAGTGCCCGGGGGCGATGCTGTCGTGGCGAGACCGACCGGGCCAGCGCGCGGCCGCTGCTAGAATGCCGGCATGTGCGCCAGCCCCGTCTCCCGCGTCGAGCAATTGCCACTCACCCAGCTGAAGGGGGTGGGGCCGGCGCTGGCGGCACGGTTGGCGACACTTGGCCTCCACACGGTGCTCGACCTGCTGTTTCACCTGCCGCTGCGCTATCAGGACCGCACCCGGGTCACGCCGATCGGGGCGCTGCGGCCTGGTCTCGACGTGGTGATCGAAGGAATGATTGCCGGCAGCGCCGTCGTGTTCGGCAAGCGCCGCTCGCTGTTGGTGAAAGTGCAGGATGGCAGCGGCATCACCGCCCTGCGCTTCTTCCACTTCAGCGCGGCGCAGCGCGCTGCCCTGCAGAACGGGACCCGCATCCGCTGCTTCGGTGAGGTGCGCTGGGGGCGCGGGGGTCTCGAACTCAATCACCCCGAATATCAGCTGCTGCAGCTCGACGCACCACTGCCCATGGCCGAGCACCTGACGCCGCTCTACCCGGCGACCGAGGGCCTGCAGCAGGCGCGCCTGCGCAAGCTGCTCGAGCAGGTGCTCGAGCGCCTGCAGGAGACGCACTCCCTTCCGGATCTGCTGCCGCCGGCGCTGTGCCGACAGGAACGCTTCCTGCCCCTGCTCGACGCCCTGCGCGTACTGCACGCGCCGCCACCGGATGTCAGTCTTTCGCAGCTGGACCAGGGCCTGCACCCGGCCCAGCTGCGGCTGGTGTTCGAAGAACTGCTGGCCAATTACCTGAGCCTGCGCCGTCTGCGCGACCGCGCCCAGGCGCAGGCAGCCCCTGCGCTGCCGGCGGCCGGCGCCCTGCAGCAGCGGCTGCTGGCACAGCTGCCGTTCGGGCTCACCGGCGCCCAGCAGCGGGTCGCCCGCGAAATTGCCGGCGATCTCGCCAAGCCAGTCCCCATGCTGCGGCTGGTGCAGGGAGACGTCGGTTCCGGCAAGACACTGGTGGCGGTGCTGGCCGCCCTGCAAGCGATCGAGTGCGGCCAGCAGGTGGCGCTCATGGCTCCGACCGAAATCCTCGCCGAGCAGCACTTCCTCACGCTCGACCAGTGGCTTGCGCCGCTGGGCCTGCGGCTGGCGTTCCTGAGCGGCAAGATCAAGGGTCGGCGGCGCCATGACGTGCTGCAGTCCCTCGCCGGTGGCGACACGGACCTCATCATCGGTACCCACGCGCTCTTCCAGCAGGAGGTGCAGTTCTGCCGACTGGCGCTCGTCATCATCGACGAGCAGCACCGCTTCGGCGTGCACCAGCGGCTTTCCCTGCGCGACAAGGGGGGCCAGAGTGGCCTGTGGCCACACCAGTTGATCATGACGGCCACGCCGATCCCGCGCACGCTCACCATGAGTGCCTACGCCGATCTGGACTGCTCGATCATCGACGAGCTGCCGCCGGGTCGCACGCCCGTCAACACGGCGCTCATTTCGGCACAGCGCCGGCTGGACGTGGTGGCGCGCATCGAGGCGGCGTGTGCCAGCGGCCGCCAGGCCTATTGGGTCTGCACGCTGATCGACGAGTCAGAGGTGCTCGAATGCCAGGCAGCGGAGGCCACCTTTGCGGAGTTGCAGCAGGCGCTGCCGGCGCTGCGGATCGGCCTCATCCACGGGCGCATGAAGCCGGCGCAGAAAGCCGCGGTGATGGCCGCCTTCAAGCAGCACGAACTGCAACTGCTGGTGGCGACCACCGTGATCGAAGTCGGTGTCGACGTGCCGAATGCCAGCCTGATGGTGATCGAAAACCCGGAGCGCCTCGGGCTTGCCCAGCTGCACCAGCTACGCGGTCGCGTGGGCCGCGGCCCGCAGGAAAGCCATTGCCTGCTGCTCTACCAGAGTCCGCTGTCGGAAACCGGTCGCCTGCGTCTCGGCCTGATGCGCGAGAGCAGCGATGGCTTTTTCATCGCCGAGCAGGACCTCAAGATCCGCGGACCGGGCGAGATTCTGGGTACCCGCCAGACCGGGTTGATGAGTTTCCGGATTGCCGATCTCACGCGGGACGCTCACCTGCAGCCGACTGTGAAGGACTGGGCGGAGCGCATCCGTGCCGATCACCCGCAGCTGGTGGAGCCGCTGATCCGCCGCTGGCTCGCCGATGCCGAGCAGTACGGCAACGTGTGAGGACCGCGCCGCGGGCGGCTCGGGGAGCGGAGAGGACGCCGATGCTTGAGGGGCGACAGGGCAAGGGCAGACCCGATCCGGGGTTAGCTGCTAGACTTTTGCGCACCTTTGCGGCCGCACCCTGCTTCCGGACCCGATTTTTCCCATGGTTGAACCAGCGCAAGATCCTCGCCTGCAGCAGGCCATCGAGCAGTTCTTCTTTGCCTACCGCGCCTTCACCGCCGTACCGGACCGTATTCTGCTGGAGCAGGGGCTGGGGCGGGTGCACCACCGCATCCTCTACTTCGTGGGCCGCAACCCGGCGCTCAACATCAACGAACTGCTGCAGATTCTCGGCGTCAGCAAGCAGGCGCTGAACGCGCCGCTGCGCAAGCTCACGGAGCTCGGGCTGATCGAGGTGGAGACCGCCCGCCACGACCGCCGGGTGAAGCAGCTGCGTCTCAGCAAGACCGGTGCCCGTCTGGAAGCGCAGCTGACGGAGAGCCAGATGCAGCATCTGGCGCGTGCCTTCACGCAGAGCGGCGAGAAGGCGGTCGATGGCTGGGTGCGCATCATGCAGGCGCTGCCCACCGTGTCGGCCTGAGACGGGCCGGCGCGACGCCATGTCCCGGTCCACCTCTCCCTGGCGCGCCTGGCTCGACCGCCGCGGCGCCGCCCTACAGCGGCGCTGGCCGCGACTCGCCGAACGCGCGCCCGACTTTTGGCGACTGCTGCGGCTGCATCGACCGATCGGCATCCTGCTGCTGCTGTGGCCCACCCTGTGGTGCCTGTGGATCGCCGGCGAAGGCCGCCCGTCCGTGACCAACGTGGTGATCTTCGTGCTCGGCACGGTCTGCATGCGCGCCGCCGGTTGCTGCATCAACGACTATGCCGACCGCCACTTTGATGGCCAGGTGAAGCGCACGGCGGATCGGCCGCTGGTCAGCGGTCGCGTGCAGCCGCGGGAGGCCCTGATCAGCTGCGCGCTGCTGTGTGCCCTGGCCTTTGTGTTGGTGCTCTTCACCAATGGGCCCACGCTATTGCTGAGCGCAGGCGGACTGCTGCTCGCCCTGGTCTACCCGTTCATGAAGCGGCGGACCCACCTGGCCCAGGTCGTGCTGGGCGCGGCGTTTTCCTGGGGGGGTCTGATGGCTTTCACCGCCGAGACCGGTAAATTGCCGGCAGCCGCGTGGCTGTTGTACGTGGGCAATCTGCTGTGGACCGTGGTGTATGACACGGAGTACGCCATGGTGGACCGCGACGACGATCTGCGCATCGGCGTGAAGTCCACCGCCATCCTGTTCGCGGAGGCCGACCGTCACTTCATCGGCATCCTGCAGGTATTGACGCTGGCGACCTTCGCGCTGGCCGCCCAGCGCTTCAGCCTCGGCGGGTGGTTCTACGGCGGCCTCGGGGTGGCAGGACTGCTGTTCGCCCATCAGCAAGTGCTGATCCACGAGCGCGACCGTGAGGGTTGCTTCCTGGCCTTCCTGCAGAATGGCAAGGTCGGCCTCGTCATCTTCGCTGCTACGGTGGCCGACTACGGGTTCTGAGCCGGGACCGCGGCTGCCGCGCTGGCGGACTACGGAGACCGGGCCCAGGGAAACAGCAGCGGCAGCTGCCAGCGGCAGTCATGGCCGAGGCTCTGCAGCAGCGCGACGCCGCGCTGGTAGTTGCGCCCGACCGAGGCCACGCCATGCGAATCATCGCCGGGCACGATGGCGATGCCGAGCTGCAGCGCCAGCTTGAGTACCGGCAGCGACGGATACTGCTCGAGCGCCTTGTCGAAACCGCGCAGATTGAAATCGAGCACAAAGCCCTGCTCGGCGATGAAGCCGAGGTTGCGCTCCACGCGACTCCACACGGAAGGCAGTGCCAGTGTGTCGAGGTAGTCCTCGTCGAAGATGCGAATGAGGTCGAAGTGCCCGATCACCGACGGTTTCAGCTCCTGCATCATGGCAAGCTGCAGATCGAAATAGCGGCAATACAGCTGCTCCAGGGAACCGGCCCAGGCCCGCGCCTCTTCGTAAAGCTCGCGGTTGACGTCGATGCCGATGCCGCCCACATGGTGCACGGAGCCCACGATGTAGTCCGGACGTGTTTCGTCGATGAGCTCGCGTACGAACGCCGCCGAGCCGTGGTAGGTTTCGGTTTCGAAGGCGGCGAACAGGCGAATGCGGTCGGCGTAGCGCGCCTGCAGCTGCCGCACCTCGGCAAAGTAGGCGCTAAACTGGGCTTTGAGCTGTGCGGCGCTGACGCCCTGCTCTGCTTCGTCGGGATAGCGCCTGCTGTCGTCGAGCGGCGGCATGTGTTCGGTGATCCCGACCCAGCTATAGCCTTCTGCAATGTAGGCCTGCACGACCTGATCGAGCGTATCGCGGGCGTGAAGGCAATACTGGCCGCTGTGGCCCCCGTGGACGGACACTTTGCTGATGGGTGTGCTCATGGACTCGGAAAAATCCTGCGGAATAAGCCGGTACTCTACTGCAAGAACGGCGGAGCAGTCAGTCGGCAGGGTCCGCGCCGCCGGCGCGGTCATCGGCTGCCGGGGCACCCGCGTATGACGGCGCGCCCGCTGCACCGCCTCTTCCTGCCCGCGCCCCGGAATCCGCCTTGAACGTCCGCTTCATTGCCAGTCTGGCCTCCGTCCCTGCCGCCACGTGGAATGCGCTGGCCGGCGAGGCCTACCCCTTTCTGCGGCACGAATTCCTGCTGGCGCTCGAGCAGAGTGGCTGCACGAACGCCGACAGCGGCTGGCAGCCTCTGCATGCCCTGCTTGAACGCGAGCGCGACGGCCGGACACAGGTCTGCGGCCTGCTGCCGCTGTACCTCAAGACCCACTCGATGGGTGAGTACGTGTTCGACTGGGGCTGGGCCGATGCCTACCAGCGCCACGGACTCGATTACTACCCCAAGCTGCTGACCGCCGTGCCCTTCACGCCCTGCGGTGGACCGCGGCTCTGCCTCGCACCCGACGTCGATGAGGCCACCGCCGTGGCCACCCTGCAGCAGGCGGTGGCCGCCCTCGCCGGCGAGCAGCAATGCTCCAGCTGGCATGTGCTGTTTCCGGAACCGGGGCTGCGGGACGCGCTGGCGGCGAACGGCCACCTGCTGCGTACCGGGTGCCAGTACCAGTGGTTCAACCAGCAGTACCGCGACTTCGAGGATTACCTCGCCACCTTCGCTTCCCGCAAGCGCAAGAACGTCCGCAAGGAACGCGAGTCGGTCGCCGCGGCCGGCATCGAGCTTCGTGTTCTGGAAGGTGCCGACATCGATGAAGCCACCTGGCGCGCCTTCTACCGCTTCTATGCCAGCACCTACCAGGTGCGCGGGCGGCGCCCCTACCTGAACGCCGCCTTCTTCCGGCAGATCGGTCGGACGCTGCCCGAGCGCCTGCTGCTGGTGCTGGCACAGCGCGCAGGGGTGCCGCTCGCCGGTGCCCTGTTCTTCAAGGGCGCAGACGCGCTCTACGGTCGCTACTGGGGCTGCAGCGAGGAAGTGCCCTGCCTGCATTTCGAAGCCTGCTACTACCAGGGCATCGAGTACTGCATCCGGCATGGACTGCAGCGCATGGATTCCGGCGCGCAGGGTGAGCACAAGATCCAGCGTGGCTTCGCGCCGGTGAACACCTGGTCCACGCACTGGATCGCCCATCCGGGCTTCAGGACGGCCATCGCCCGCTTCCTGGAGGAAGAGCGTCTGCAGGTCGACGGTTACGTGGAGCAGGCCGGCGAACTCCTGCCCTTTCGCAAGACCTGAACCCGCGCGCTGCCGGTTTTTTGCCGCTTGACCAGAATCAACTCGCTGCCGAACGGGCTTTGCTGTAATGCTTCCACCCTTGAAGGAGGAGCGTCCATGAGCGGATACAAGAAGATCCTGGTGGCAGTCGACCTGTCGGAACAGTCGGCGCTGCTGGTGGAAAAAGCCCGTCATCTGGCCCTGATCAATCACGCGGAGCTCAGTATCGTCCACGTGCACCCGCCGCTGCCCGTGAGCTATGCGCTCGACATCCCCTCGGTGAACCTCGCGGATATCGATGCCGAGTTGCTGGAGGAAGCCCGCAAGCAGCTGCACAGCCTCGGCAGCACCAGCGACATCCCCGCCAGCCGCCAGCACTGCCTGACCGGGCAGCCCGCCGTGGAAATTCGTGCCCTCGCCAAACAGGGCGGCATCGACCTCATCGTGACCGGCGGCCACGGCAAGCACGGTCTGGAGTTGCTGCTCGGGTCCACGTCCACCAGCGTGGCCCATGGCGTGAACTGCGATCTGCTGATCGTGCGCCTGCCCGACTGAGGCCCGCCAGCGCGCGGTGGTGCGCGGATCGCTGGCCAGCCGGACACGCCCTTACCGCGCGCATCGGCGGTTTTTGCCGGGAGCAAACGGCTTAGAATGCCGTGATGGTCTTCCATACCCTTCACCGACTCGCGCGGCGCCTGCAGCCGCTGCAGGGCGCCGGCTTGCTGCTGGCGGCCGCTGCCGGCGTGGGCGCCCTGCTGCTCTTGCTCGACGCACCGCGCTCCCACAACCTGTCGCTGCGGCTGCTACTGATCCTTGCCCTCTGGGGCTTGCTGCTGGTGGCGTTCGTGCGCCTGTTCGCTGCCCCGGTGCCGGTGGTACTGCCTGCCCTGGGCTGGCGTGACCGGATTGTCCTGCGGCTGCTGCGCGCCTGGTACCTGCTGCTGCGCTTCGGCTTTGCACTGGTGCTGCTGGCGATCAGCGGACTCAGCATCAAGCTGCTGCTGATGGCATGAAGGGCGCTGCCGTGCCGTCGGCAACCCCGACTTGATCCCGCAAAGCGCCTCACTCCAGAATGATGCCGGCCCTGCAAGGGTCCCCATTTCCGCCCACTCCCCCGGAGGTTCCATGCCTGCCCGTTTTCGCCTGCGTGCCGCAGCACTTTCCGCCGCCCTGTCGACGGCCCTCTTGCTGACCGCCTGCGGCGGCGGCGCACCGGATGCGGCCCTGCCCGACGCCGCGGAAAGCGCTGCAGTGCCCGCGGAGGGCTCTGCCGGCACCGCAGCGGCAGACAGTTTCCAGTACGAGGCAGACCGCTTTGCCGACATCCGCGTCCTGCGCTACCAGATACCCGGCTTCGAGCAGCTGAGCCTGCAGCAGAAAACCCTGCTGCATTACCTGAGCCAGGCCGGCATGAGTGGCCGGGACATCATGTATGACCAGAATTACCGGCATAACCTGCGCATCCGCAAGTTGCTGGAGCAGATCGTCGAGCACTATCCCGGTGATCGCAGCACGGCGGACTTTGCCGCGTTCCTTTCCTACGCCAAGCAAGTGTGGTTTTCCAACGGCATCCACCACCACTACTCCAGCAACAAGTTCAAGCCGGAGTTTTCCGCCGCGTACCTGCGGTCGCTGGTCGAAGCCAGCACGCCAGCGGCGCGCTGGCCGCTCACCGACGGGCAGACGGTGGAGCAGTTGCTGGCGCTGCTGGAGCCGGTGCTGTTCGATCCGGCCATCGATGCCAAGAAGGTGAACCTGGCGGCAGACATCGACAACGTCACCGGTTCTGCCGTGAACTTCTACCGCGGGGTCAGCGAGGACGAGGTGACGGCGTTCTACGCGGCGCGCAAGGATCCTGCCGACCGGCAGCCGGTGATGGCGGGGCTCAATTCGCGCCTCGTCAAGCAGGACGGTCAGCTGGTGGAGCAGGTGTGGAAGGTCGGCGGGCTCTACTCGCCGGCTCTGGAGCGCGTGGTCTACTGGCTCGATCAGGCGATCACCGTGGCGGAAAACGCGGCGCAGCGCACAGCGCTCGAGCGGCTGGTGCAGTATTACCGCAGTGGGGATCTCCGGGACTTCGATGCGTACAACATCGCCTGGGTAGCCGACACCGAATCGACCATCGACGTGATCAACGGCTTCATCGAGGTGTACGAAGATCCGCTCGGCATGCGCGGCGCCTTCGAGTCAGTGGTGTCCGTCCGCGATGAGGAAGCCACCAAGCGCATCGGCGCCATCGCCGAGCGTGCGCAGTGGTTCGAGGACAACTCGCCGATCATGGGCGAGCACAAGAAAGCCGATGTCACCGGGATCACCGGCAAGGCCATCGTCGTGGTGTCGGAGACCGGCGACGCCTCGCCCTCCACGCCGATCGGCATCAATCTGCCGAATTCTGACTGGATCCGTGCCGAGCACGGCTCGAAGTCGGTGAGCCTTGCCAACATCACCGCCGCCTACAACGCCTCGCCCGGCGGTACCTTGGAGGAGTTTGCCGCCTCGCCGGATGAAATCGCCCGCGGCAAGCAGTGGGCCGAACTCAGCGGTCACCTGCATACCGACATGCACGAGGTCATCGGTCACGCTTCCGGCAGATTGAATGCCGGTATCGGCGACCCCGCCGAGACGCTCAAGCAATACGCCAGTGCCATGGAGGAAGGGCGCGCAGATCTGGTGGCGCTCTATTACATGATGGACCCGATGCTGATCGAGATCGGTGTCATGCCATCGCTGGACGTGGGCAGGGCCGAGTATGACAGCTACATCCGCAACGGCCTGATGACCCAGCTCTACCGCATCCAGCCCGGCGACAACATCGAGGAAGCCCACATGCGCAACCGGCAGGAGATCGCCGCGTGGGTGTACGAGCAGGGCCAACCCGACAACGTGATCGAGAAAGTGGTGCGCGATGGCAAGACCTATTTCGTGATCAACGACTACGAAAAACTGCGCGGGCTTTTCGGCCAGCTGCTGCGCGAACACCAGCGCATCAAGAGCGAGGGTGATTTCGCAGCGGCGCAGCACTTGATCGAGACCTACGGCACGCGGGTAGACCCGGTCTTGCACGCCGAAGTGCTGCAGCGCTACGCCTCACTGAACGTGGCGCCCTATTCGGGCTTCATCAATCCGGTTCTCGTGCCGGTCTATGCCGACGGGGCGTCGGGTGGCGCCATCATCGACGTGCAGGTGGAGTATCCGACCGACTTCGTGGCGCAGATGCTGGCGTACGGGCGTGACTACGCGCTGCTGCCGGTCGAAAACTGAGGTGCTGTGCAGGGGTCCGTGCGGCGCGCAGCAATCGCGGCGCACACGGAGCCCCCGCGGGAATGGTCAGAGCCCCAGGAACTGTTTTTCGCCGGCGATGATGCCGGCTACCGACGGGCGACTTGTGAGCCGGGCATAGTAGGCGGCCAATTTCGGGTACTTGGCGGAGTCGATGCCGACGCCCCCATGGTGAAGATTCACGAGCTGGTTGACCACGGACAGGTCGGCCAGCGTCAGGCTGTTCCCCACCAGATAATCGCCGCCGAGACAGCTTTCCAGGTAGGCAAACAGTGGCGGTACCTTGTTCTTCTCCGAGTCGTCGGCCGCGGCGAGGTCGCCGTTGGCCTTGCGTATCTTCGGCAGCACCACGCGGTTGAAGAAGATGATGGTGCCGGCGGGAAACATTACCGTGTCCGCGTACTCGTCGAACCACACCACCTTGCCGCGGGCCTTGGGCTCGGCAGGAATCAGGCCGTTGGCCGGGTACTTGGCTTCGAGGTAATGCACGATGGCGCTGGAGTCGGCCAGCGTGTAGTCACCGTCCTGCAGGGCAGGAATCTTGCCGAGCGGACTGGCGGCTTTGAATGCTGCATCGTCTACCTGTGGCCCGACCGGTTTGTGGTCGAAGCTGAGTCCGCGCTCGTTGGCATACATCAGCACTTTGCGGACGAAGGGCGAGACGGAAAGACCGAACAGGATCATGGGGCGCTCCAGAGAGAGAAAGGAAGCGTTGAGTATAGGTCCGGCGCAGCCGGTTCAGAAAGCCGCCCCGGCCGCAGGCTGGCGGTCAGGCCTGCGTCAGGCCACCGTCGATGACCAGTGTTTCACCGGTCACATAACCGGCCCCATCGCTGGCCAGCCACAGCAGCGCCGAAGCGATCTCGGCGGGCTGGGCGATCCGGCGCAGCGGCACGCTGTCGGCGATGGCCTGCAGGGGAATCTGGCCGTCGATCATGCGTGCCAGCAGGCCGGTTTCCACCGGCCCGGGTGCCACCGCATTGACCCGAATACCCTGGGGTGCCAGTTCCAGCGCCGCGGCACGGGTGAGCCCGAGGATGCCGTGCTTGGTGGCGGAATACACACCGACCATGGGGATCGCCTGCACACCGGCGGTGGACGCGGTGTTGAGGATGACGGCGCCGCGGCGCAGGTGCGGAATCTCGTACTTGAGGCAGAGCCACAGGCCACGCAGGTTGACCGTGACCAGGCGATCGAAGTCGGCGGTGGCGAGCTGATGCAAGGGGCCGAAGCGGCCCTCGATGCCGGCATTGTTCAGGCAGATGTCGAGACCGCCGAGCACGCGCACGGCGTCGGCAAGAAGCCGCGCCACCTGCAGTTCGTCGCTGACGTCGGCTGCCATGAACCAGACCTGATTGCCCTGGCTGCGTGACTGCAGTTCGGCCACCAGGGTATCGGTGTCGGGCTGCGGCAGGCCCGACAGAACGACGTTGGCACCGGCGGCTACGAAGGCTTCAGCAGCCGCACGGCCGATGCCACTGGTGGCGCCGACGATGAGTACCCGGCTGTCTCGGAACTGGAACTGGGTCTGCGCCACGATACTCTCCGCTGTTTTGACCCAGCGACTTTACCGCGAAAGGCACCGGCGCTTCAGCCCTCAGAAAGCGTAGGTCACCGACAGGCTGTAGTCGCGGCCTTCGAACCAGCTGTTGGAGTCCAGTCCGCCCTGCGTGGATTCGCGGCGGGGTTGCAGCAGATTCTTCGCCTTGGCGTTGAAGGACCACTGGTCGTTGAACTGGTAGATGTAGTTGAAGTCCAGCTCACCGTAGGGCTGGTCCAGTACATCGGGAGCGCCCAGCACGCCCGCTTCGCGGATGCGCTCACCGGTGACGTGGTAGACGAGGCTGCCTTTGTGCTTGAAGCCGTCGTCATACCCGAGCTGCACGTTGAAGATGTAGTCAGCCTGCCCCTGCAGGCGCCGCGTGCTGGCGGTCAGGATGCCCGCGTTTTCGGGCTTGATGACAACCTCCGAATCGATCACGGTGAAGTTGACGGCGGTAAACCAGTCTTCCAGCCGCTCGTTGACGAAGCCCAGCCAGCGGTAGCCGTCGATCTCGACGCCCTGCAGCTGCGCGGATTCGGCGTTGATGAAGGTACGTCGGTTGTCGATACCGGGCACGATGATCGCCTCGATTGGCGTGGTGAACTCCTTGTAGAACACGCCGACCGACACGCTCTCGGTGGAGGAGAAATACCACTCCCAGCGTGCGTCGTAGTTGTCGATGAAGGCCACGTTCAGCGTGGGGTTACCGACGATCTCGAGGCCCGTGACGGGATGGATGAACGGAGAGGGCGACAGCTCGCGGAAGTCCGGCCGCGAAGTCGTCTTCGAGTAGCCGAGCCGCAGTTGCATGCCGAAGTCTTCCAGAATCCAGGTGCCGGTCACGGTTGGGTAGCTGTTGTCGTCGTCGAGATCTGCCACCACCCGCGTGGTGGGGTTGAACAGGTCGAAGGTGGTGACGGACTGCAGCGACTCTTCCTGGCGCACACCGGCCATCAGCCGGAACGCCGGCCCGAGCTCGATATCGGCTTCGATGAAGGTCGCCTCGATGCTCTGGTCGGCGATGTAGTTGTCAGTCGTCTGGGTCGATTCCTTGATCTGGAAACCATCGGGCGCAATGGTGCGGGCGTTGATGATGTCTTCGAGCCGCGGTTGCAGGCGCAGCGTGCGATCACTCGACAGCGCGCCCTGGCTGATGTACGAGAAGCGGCGCAGGTCTGCCTCGCGTGCCTTGTCGATCTTGGCGTAACCGAACTTGAGCGTGGTGTAGGTATCGAAAGGCGTATCGGCGTAGAGCGTGCCGGTGATGCCGAAATCGGTGTTGTTGTCTTCGAGATCGGACCAGACGCGCTGGTTGCAGACAGCGCGCAGGCAGAACAGGTACTTGCCATTGCCCTGCTCGTCGTCGTAGCGGAACTGGCGCATGTCGGGGGCTTCACGCTTGGCGCGTGATTCGTTGTAGTGCCAGTCCAGTTCGAAGTCGTCATAACCGAAGAACACGTGATTGCCCTGCACCTGCTGGGTGAGCAGGTTTTGCTCGATCCATTCGAGGCGGGTCTGTCGGATGTCGACGCCTTCAGTGCCAAGGAGTCCCGTGGTGAGACCGGCCAGATCGTCGGTCTTGTTCACCTGCAGCAAGGTGAAGTTCACGGCGTGATCGTCGCGATACTCCATGCCGAGATTCCAGAACATCGAGGCGTCGGCGTTTTGCTGGGTGGAGCGGAAGTTCTGCAGGTTGGCCGGCTCGAGACCCCCACTGCCGTCGACGGCATAGATGTTGCGCGAGGCAGTGATGGTGTCCCAGGAATTGCTGTAGCTGAGGTTGGACAGGACGCCCACGCGCACATCGCCGTTGCCCAGTTCCTTCTTGGTGCCGAAGTTGGCATTCACGCCCACGTCGGGCTGGATGTCTTCTTCGCGGGCAGTGTAGATGGCCGGCAGGCTTTCGCCGATGGCTTCCAGTTCAGCCTCGGTGAAGCCGCCCTTGAAGAAGGGATTGTTGGGCACGAGTTCGCGGTCACCGGCCGTCGCGTTCTTGAGCAGCGGCGACTGGTCCCGCAGTCCCCGGTCGACGCCGCGCCAGTCGTTGTCGTCATCGCCCTGGTAGGTCAGGCCGGGCTTTAGCGAGGTGAGGTCGTCAAAACCGATGCTGCTCGATACTTCGAAGAACGCCTCTTCCGGCACCGACTTGGTACGCATCTGGATCATGCCGCCGGCGAACTCGGCGGGAAAAGCGGCAGAGAAGGTCTTCTGCACGAGCACGCTGTCGATGATGTTGGACGGGAAAAGGTCGATTGGTACGGCCCGCGTGATCGGTTCGGGACTCGGCAGCGTGGCGCCATTCACCATGGCGGCCGAGTAGCGTTCACCGAGGCCACGAATGTAGATGAACTTGCCTTCGCTGAGGTTGAGGCCGGTCACGCGCTTGAGGCCTTCGGCCAGGTTGCTGTCACCAGCCGTGATGAGGGCGTCGGCGTCCAGGACGTTGGACACCGACGCAGTGGCGCGCTTTTCGTTGGGGATGAACTGCCCCATGGTGACGATTTCCTCGATGCCTTCCGCGGGCGCTGGTTCGCGCACGGCCTCTGCTTCCGCGAGCGCTGAGTCCTCGGCGCCCGCGTCGGCAGAATCAGCTTGCACTGCCACGGCATCGGCAGCCGTTGCCGAGGGCGCGTGAAGCCACTGCGCATGCGCAAGCAGGATGGCGGTAGCGAGCAGGAGTTTCTTTTGGGTCATCGCAGGTCAACTTTTGGTCAGGGTTAAAACGGCAAGGTGGGGAGCGCATGTCACCATGCGATCCCCACCCCCTTTGTTCATGCACGAGGCGCCCTTGCAGCGGCGCCCCTGTGATTGGCCTTATCTACCGATCGCCTCGAACGGCGGCCGGAAGGTCCAGCCCAGCGTCCAGTCATTCGCTTCGTCCTTGATGGCACCGATGTAATCGACCTTGTCGAAGAAGCTGTCGGTGGTGGAAAGGTCCGTGAACGCACGCGCGTTGATGGTGGCGCTGTTGCGGTAGTCGCCACTGCCCATTCCCGAGCTGCCGACCAGGTTGCCGGACTGGCCACGGAACCAGGTCTCGGTGTCCCAGTTATCCGCCGCCGCCGGCGTGAATGGTGTCGCGCAGTCAAAGAGGGAATTCACGATGGTGAGCCGTCCGGTCAGATTGGTGGCCGAGCTACCTCCGATGAGGAAGGTCGGTGAGTGGTCGATGTCGACGCAGCTCGGGTAACCGCGCACCACCACATTGAAAAGGTTGCCAGCCGTCCCGTCCCTCAACTTGATGGCATTGCCATTGGTGCTGCGACCGATCAGGGTCACGTTGGCTACCTTGGGCTCGGAGCGCGGCAGGGTGTCACGGGCAGCGGAGTTGTTATCTGCCTCAATGCCACGATCCCCAACAGTTTTGGTCAAGACCAGCACATGCTGCACTTTGCCGGTCCAGCCGCGCTGCCAGTCGAGGCTGTCATCGTCGTTACCCGTCAGCACCAGGTGCTTGGCATTGACCGTACCGCCGAAAGTCTCGAAGCCGTCGTCGGATCCGTTGTGAAGCTGTACGTAGTCGATCAGCGTTTTCGATCCGACGGCGTTCAGTGTCAGCGCGTTCAGCTCGTTGCCCGGGGAGATTTCGAAACCGGCGTACTTAATGATGAGGTAGTTGATGTTGCCGCTGTCGTCGTCAGGGATGTTGCCGCCGTATTTGCCGGCGTTGCCCTCCGCCTCGGCCTCGCACAGCGCAGTACCGGCCGTGCAGCCGTTCAGCGTGGAGTTGCCGTTCAGGACCAGACCGCCCCACGCACCTGTGGTGGCCAGCGTGGCGGTGGCATCGTTGGCACCGGTCATGATGACCGGGGCTTCCGGCGAGCCGTTCACGTGGATCTTGGAGCCGCGGCTGATGCGGATGAAGTCGGCACCAGAGCGGCCGTAGATCTTCACGCCGGCATCGATGGTCAGCGAAGTCGAATTGACGTTGTCGCCGCCGATGAACACGCCGCCGGAGACGAGGTATTCGAAGTCGCTGGTGAGGCGCAGCGGGCTGGTGTACGTGCCGCGCAGTTCGCAGGCGGTCTTCGCGGTGATGGCCACCGACAGCTGGGTGGTCCCGGCCGGGCAGGCGAGCCCTTGGTTGATGAGTCGAACGCGCGCCGCAATCGGCCCGGAGTACACCAGCGGCTGGCCGCTGATGGCGTAGCCGACATGCACGTTCACGTCCGAGCCGTCGAAGAAGATCTTGGTGAGGCCCTCGAGGTCGGTCTGGCTGACAGACTCGATGGCCGCGAGGGTTTTGGTGGCATACGATTTCAGGGTAGCAACATCCCCATTCCAGCTCTCGTAGCCGCTGGCGGTGCGCATGAACCAGCGGCCCTTGGCCTGCACCACCATGTACATGGCAGCTGACTTGCCGACATCGCTGGCGGCCGGGGTGATGGTGGCTTCGACGCCCACTTTTTGATCGGCAGGAATTTCAGCCAGGAAATTGGCACCCCGGTTGATGGTCATGCCGCCGGCAAAGGTCGTGGCGGATGCTCCGCCGGGGAAAGTGAAGGTCCCTACGCTGGGCGGCGTGGCTGCCTGCACCGCAGCGGAGGCGATGGCGGCCAGCAGGGAAATCTTAATAAAGGCGGTGGAAACGCGTGTCATCATGGGCAAGCTCCGTTCCGGAAAGTCGATTTGTGTGCAGCGGGCGCCATGGTGCGGGGACAAGGTAAACCCCGAATTAAGTGCTTGTTCAGACGCAGTAAATTTTCTGGTATCGGTATGAAGAAGAGATTAAAGACAGGTTAAGTTGCCCGTAACCGCGACGTCCTGTCGCGGTGGCAGCGGACGCGGCGGCAGTGCTGGTTTTACGGGCGCGCAGCATCCGCCTGGTGGATGCCTTGTGGTATTCTCGCGGCCATTTTTCCGGTGTCTGCGCCCCCGCGTCACCCCCTTCGTATCGAAGCGAACCCCATGACCGTCATCCGCATTGCCCGCCTGCTGCCGTTGCTTGCCTGTGCCCTGCTTGCCCTACCTGCAGCGGGACAAACCGTGGTCTGCGCCGAAACCACACTGGACACGTTCTGCATGGAGTTGCTGCAGGCCGACGCTCCGCTATCTACGGCGCACTTCCTCAATCAGGTGGATGCCGGCACCTACGACAAATCGCTACTGCATGCCAGTGTGCGTGGCACGGCGACCTACCTTGCCGGCGGGCGCTATCAGGCCGCACTCGACACGCCGGCCCTGGCTGGCAGCAGCACACTGACCAACGAGTTCAAGCTGCCACACCTGCGTGGCACGGTGGCGTTTGATATCGACGCAGGGCAGCCCAACAGTGCCACCACAGGCTGGCACATCAACGTGGCCGACAACCAGAAGAGCTTTGCCTCCAGCACCTCGGCTGGCGCAGTGTTTGCGCGGGTGCTGGGTTCCGGTCTGGATGTCATCGATCGGCTCTCCCGTCTGCCGGTGCAGCCCCTCAACGACAGCACCCTGGCCAAGGCCCCGATGCTGAAGCTCGACAGCAAGGTCACCGCCGACGACGTGGTGCAGATCGTGCGTGTCTACCGCTACGCAGGCACAGTCAGCGACTACCTCACCTATGGGCTGGATTTTCCGCCGCCTGATCCCAACAAGGCGCCCACCCTGACCGAAGTGGTGTGCATGGAGACCAACCTCGGCGAGTTCTGCATCAAGTTGTTTCCGGAGGACGCCCCTAAGACGGTGGCCAATTTCCTGAACTACGTGCGCGACGGCGATTACAGCAATTCGTTCTTCCACCGGCTGGTTAGGGGCTTCGTGCTGCAGGGCGGTGGCTATACCTTCCGCGACGGCTCGGGCCTGGGCCGCGTGCCCCAGGACCCACCGGTCGTTAACGAGTACCGGATTCCCAACGCGCGCGGCACGGTAGCCATGGCCAAGTTGGGCAATGACCCGAACAGCGCGACCAACCAGTTCTTCATCAATCTCACTGACAACTCGGCGGTGCTGGGCCCGGCCAACAACAGCGGGTTCACCGTGTTCGGCCAGGTGGTGATCGGTCTTGACGTGGTGGACGGCATGTCGACGGTGGGCACCTACGACCTCAGCCTCGCGCTCGGTGACGGCGGGCTTTCTGAGCTGCCCCTGGTCAACCCGGATGCCACGCGCTCGGCAGACGACTTCATCATGATCAGTCGGGCCTACGTCACCCAGCGGGAGATCAAGGAAGGCGCCCAGACCCAGCCCAAGACACCCCTCGGCAATGTGGTGGCGCTCGGCAACTATGCGCTGCAGCCGGTGTCCGAAGGCATCCGTATTCCGCTGCGCATCAACGGCAAGCTGTATCAGGTGTTCGTGATCAAGAGCGATGATCCCGATCCGGCCATCTTCCAGATCGACCTGATCCGCATTGTCGAACTGCTCGACAACGGCCGGGTGGCGGCCAACTATGACGGGCGTCTGATGCAGATACCGAGTGTGCGCGTCGGGACTGATGTCTACTCCGATGTGGTGTTGGAGCTGACTGATGTGCGCACGCTGACCTTCCGGTTGGTGAGCTTCACCAAGATCTGACGACCCCCTGCTGGCGGTAGCCGACGTGCCGCAGGCCACTGCCAAGCAGCAGCAACCCACAGAAGCCGACTCATGAGCGTAGATACGACAGACCCCGATCCACGCCCCAGTGGCTGGCATGCGCTGCAAATCGTGGCGCTGCCGCGCGATACCAACCAGCACGGGCTCATTCATGGGGGCTGGCTGGCGGGGCACATGGACATGGCCGGCAATCTGGCCTGCTGCCGCGAGAGCAAGGGCAGGGTCGCCACCGTGGCCATCGAGAGCATCAACTTCCTGTCCCCCATCCTTGTGGGTCAGACCGTGGGTTGTTTCACGCGGATCTTGGCGATCGGGCGCAGTTCCATCCGGGTCGAAGTGGATGCCTGGGTGCGCTCGCTGGAGACAGAGGCCCCGTGGGTCAAAGTGGCGGAAGGGCTGTTCGTGTTCGTGGCCATCGACGACAACGGCCGAACCCGGGCCATTCAGCGCAGTGCCTGAGCCACTGGCCTACAGTGGCTCCAGCTTGGCGTAGGCGGCCACCAGCCACTTGCCGCCCACGGCGTCGAAATTGATCTGGATTCGGGCGTTCTGGCCATTGCCCTCGCAGCTCAGTACCACGCCCTCGCCAAAACTGGCGTGTCGCACGCGCTGACCCAGTCGCAGTCCGTCCGTAGCAGAGCTCGCCTGCTGTGCCGACCCCTGCCATGCCGCCGCCCGCTGGATCTGCCCCTTCAAGCGCACATCCTGGCGCAGTGCCGGCGGTATCTCGCGGATGAAACGGGAGGGCCGCGTGAAATTCTCTTCGCCATGCAGCCTGCGGGTCTCGGCGTGGGTCAGTATCAGCTTTTCGCGGGCACGCGTGATGCCCACGTAGCAAAGTCGCCTCTCCTCCTCTAGACCGTCGAGGCTGTCGGCCGACATCTTGTGGGGAAACAGCCCCTCCTCCAGCCCCACGATGAACACCAGCGGAAATTCGAGACCCTTGGCCGAGTGCAGGGTCATCAATTGCACCGCGTCTTCGTCTTTGTCGACCTGAGCGTCACCGGCGTCCAAGGCGGCTTTGGCAATGAAGGCGGCCAGCAGGTTGTCGCTGGTGCGCTCGATGTCGGGGGGTAGCTCGTCGAAGGTGAATCCTTTGGCGTCGTTGATCAGCTCTTCGAGGTTGTCCAGCCGATTGGCGGCTTTCTCACCGCCCTCTTTTTCGTGATGTGCCAACAAGCCGCTCTGGCGGATCACGTAATCCGTGGTCATATGCAGCTCGTGCGGGGCGGCATGGTAGTCGTTCAAGCCATTGATCAAGGTCATGAACCCGGCAACATTCTGGGCGGCCCGCGCTCCCAGCTGGCCATGGGCGACGGCGCGCTGTGATGCCTGCCAGAGCGAAACCCGTTGCTCACGAGCAAGTATGCGCAGGTTTTCCAGCGTCGTGTTGCCGATGCCGCGGGCCGGCACGTTGATCACGCGCTCGAACGCCGCATCGTCGTCGCGGTTGTGCACCAGCCGCAGGTAGGCCATGGCGTTGCGGATTTCCTGGCGTTCATAGAAACGGAAGCCCCCGTAGATGTGGTAAGGCGTTTGCGAACGGATGAGGGCCTCCTCGAGTTCGCGCGATTGGGCGTTTGAACGGTAG
>CANGUU010000033.1 GCA_947457195.1 Gammaproteobacteria bacterium | reverse complement strand
TGTCCTTCACAGGCACGCCAGCATCGGCTTGCTTCAGAATCGTGACGATCTGGGTTTCGGTAAAACGTGACTTCTTCATGGGAACCTCCTGGGCTTAAGATGCCAGAAAGTTCTAGTTTTGAGATGTCTATCTAACGGGGGAGCTTACGAAATCAGCTCCGCCGTTTAATCCCAGAATCTCGCCACGGAAACTATCGTGTTCCGCGTCGTACTCGATCTTGGCGCTGTAGCGGTCCAGTTTCATCAGGCTCATCTTTCTACTCCCTGCATCTCCAAGTTATAGCGAATACACGCATGAGCAAAACCCCGTGAAAATCCATCATGCTGTTACGGACTTTGAAGGTGTCTTGCTAGCCCCACAATCTCTCCAACGGCACCACAAAACAATTCTCCGCCGCACTCAGCGCATAACAGTTGTTGCCGCCGTACAACAACATGCCGCCCTGCCAGTTACTGCCCGCTTGCGATGCCAGCCTGGCCAGGCCAGCGCCGTCGCTGCTGTGCAGGCTGCTGGATTTCTTGACCTCTACTCCCCACACCTTGCGGCCTTGTTCAATCACCAGATCAACTTCAACCTGATCCTTGTCGCGGTAGTGGGAGAACTTCAGGTCGCGGTCTACCCAACCCGCCTGGCAAATCAGTTGTTGCACGGCAAAGCTTTCCAGCATGGGGCCGAAGTCCTTGCTGTAGCTGTTCCAGTCGTTGGCGTTGAGTCCGCTCAGTGCGCAGGCAAGGCCGGTATCTACGATGTGGATTTTCGGCGTCTTGATCAGTCGCTTGGCCTTGTTGTTGTGCCAGGCGGGCAGGCTGCGTACGAGGAAAAGGTGTTCCAGTATGGTCAGATACTTCTCTGCGGTTTCGCGGCGAATACCGACCTCGGTCGCAAGGCTGCTGGTGTTCAGCAGTGATGCGGTGCGCAATGCCAGCAACTCCAGCAGGCGACCAACTTCGGTCACATCGCGGATGGTGGCAATGTCGGCGACATCTCGCTGCAGCAATGAGTTCACGTATTGCTTGTGCCACTTCAGCGCACGGGCCCCGCTTCTTGCGTTGGGTTCGGGGTAGCCGCCTTGGACGATCACGTCGGCAATACCAGCAAGCGGCTTCGGCGTTGCTTTGATGGCCGGCTTCACCGATCCATCCAGCATGGCCTGCAGCAGCGAAAACTTGCTGTGCCGCTTTTCCTGTTCTGAGAGAGGATGCAGATAGATGATTTCCACTCTGCCGGCGAGCGATTCCTGCACGCCAGCGAGCAGTAGCAGGTTGGCAGAGCCGGTAAGAATGAAGCGGCCCGGCTTACGCACTTCATCCACCGTGGCTTTGAGTACGGGTAACAGCTCCGGAATGCGCTGCACTTCATCCAGCGTTACCCGCTCGGGCAGGCTTCGGACGAATCCGGTGGGGTCATTGCGAGCGTTGCTCAGCAGCGAGCTATCGTCGAAGGTGAGGTAGGCGCGGCCTGGATCCAGACTTTTGGCCAGTGTGGTCTTGCCGCTCTGGCGTGGCCCCAGCAAACAGACGACGGGTGTGTCGCTCAAGGCTTCCCGTATGAGCGGGGCGATGTAGCGCGGATGCAGGGTGTCGGTCATGGCAAGGCCAGCGGCTGATTGCCTATTAACTTAGCGGCCAATTGCCTATTAGACAAGCGTCCAATTGCCTATTAAAGCTCCGTCCAATTGCCGGTTTCGCAGCCACCCTCACTCGATATTCTGTATCTGCTCCCGCATCTGCTCGATCAGCACCTTCAGCTCCACGGCGCTGAAGGTGGTGCTGGTGACGACGGCCTTTGAGCAGAGCGTGTTGGCCTCGCGGTTGAATTCCTGCATCAGGAAGTCGAGGCGGCGACCTACCTGACCCTTCTGGCGCAGCGTGTGCTGCACTTCCTTGACGTGGGTGTCGAGCCGGTCGAGTTCCTCGTGGATGTCGGCGCGCTGGGCAGCGAGCACGATTTCCTGCTCGAGCCGCGTGGAATCCACCTGCAGCTGCAGGTCGGCGAACTGGGTCTTGAGGCGATCGGCTTGCTTGGCAAGGATCTTCGGCAGGTCCTCGCGGATGGCGGCGACGATGGCGCTCACCTGGGCCAGGCGCTCCTCGATCAGGCGCTGCAGCTCCTTGCCTTCGCGCAGACGCTGCTGCTGGAACTGGTCGAGCGTGGCGCTGAACAACGCCGTGGCTGCCTCCTCCACCTGGCGCTGGTCGACCTCGGTCTCCTGCAGCAAACCGGGCCAGCGCAGCAGGTCGATCGGGTTGATGTCGGCGAGCCGACCGAAGCGGCTCTGCACCGCGTCCAGCGACGCGGCGAGCTGCTGCACCACGCCGTCATCGAGCGCCACGCGTGTGTCGGCCACCTTGCCGCTGCTGTGTCGCAACTGAGCCTCCACCTTGCCGCGCTGCACGCCCTGCCGCAGCGCGTCGCGCAGCGGCATTTCGAGGTGGCGCAGGTGCTCGGGCAGGCGGAACACCGGCTCCAGGTAGCGGTGGTTGACGGCGCGGATTTCCCACACGAGCGTGCCGAATGCGTGCTCGGACTGCAGGCGGGCGAAGGCGGTCATGCTGGCGGTCATGCGGGCTCCTGCGAGGTGGCGAGCCCGGCGGCGTTGATTACAATGGCCGCCTCCGGGGCCGCGGCACTATAGCCCAATCGACCGGGCTTGGCAGTAACACGGCCGGCTCGCTTCAACGCTGCCCTCTCCACAATACACGAGGATTCTGCATGACCCAGCTGCGCCCGAGCGGCCGAGCACCCGACGCACTGCGCCCGGTAAAGCTAACCCGTCACTACACGCGCCACGCCGAAGGCGCGGTGCTCGTCGAATTCGGCGACACCAAGGTGATCTGCACCGCCAGCGTCGACGCCAGCGTGCCGCGCTTCCTGAAGGGAACGGGTAAGGGCTGGGTCACAGCCGAATACGGCATGCTGCCGCGCTCGACCGGTTCACGCATGGAGCGCGAAGCCGCCAGCGGCCGGCAGAGTGGCCGTACACAGGAAATCCAGCGACTGGTGGGCCGCGCCTTGCGTGCCATGGTGGACATGACTGCGCTTGGTGAAAACACCATCAAGATCGACTGTGACGTGATCCAGGCCGACGGTGGCACGCGCACGGCCAGCATCACCGGCGCCTGCGTGGCCCTGGTCGATGCCCTGCGCTTCCTGCAGCGCAGCAACCAGCTGCGCGACGATCCGCTGCGGCAGATGGTAGCCGCGGTGTCAGTCGGGATTTACAAAGGCGTGCCGGTGCTCGACCTCGACTATCTCGAGGATTCCGCCGCCGACACCGACATGAACGTGGTGATGACCAGCCGCGGGGGCTTCATCGAAGTACAGGGCACGGCCGAGGGCGGAGACTTCGGACGCCCGGAACTGGACGCCATGGTGGGGCTCGCCGAGCGCGGCATCCGTGAATTGCTGGCGCTGCAGCAGGCGGCGCTGGCCGCCCCGTAGACGTTCCTCCCCATCGCAACAGGTGCCATCGCCATGCAGACATACCAGCGAGAGTTTCTCGAATTCGTCATCAACCGGCAGATCCTCCGCTTTGGCGAATTCACGCTGAAGTCCGGGCGAGTCAGCCCGTATTTCTTCAACGCCGGGCTGTTCAACACGGGCCGTTCGCTGGGCTTCATCGGGCGTTGCTATGCAGCCGCTGTGCGCGAGGCGGGTCTGCAGTACGACGTGATCTTCGGCCCCGCCTACAAGGGAATCCCGCTGGCAGCCGCCACCAGCATCGCGCTGGCGGAGCACTTCGGTCAGGAGCTGCCGTATTGCTTCAACCGCAAGGAAGCCAAGGACCATGGCGAGGGCGGATTGATTGTGGGTGCGCCGCTTGCCGGTCGCGTACTGGTGGTAGACGACGTGATCACGGCGGGTACGGCGATCCGCGAAGTGATGACCCTCATTCGCGGCGCCGGGGCCAGTGCAGCGGCTGTACTGGTGGCGCTCGACCGCCAGGAGAGGGGCCAGCAGGGCGACCTGTCCGCCATCGGCGAGATCCGCCGCGAGTTCAGTCTGCCGGTGGTGAGCATCATCAGCCTGCAGCAGATCATCGACTTCCTGCAGCAGGCGGGCGATGCCTCGCTGCAGCAGTACCTGCCAAAGCTGCAGGCCTACCGGGAGCGCTACGGCGCCGCCTGAGCGCTGCGGAACAGGCCTGCCTGCAGCAGCTGCCACTGCGATGCCCAGTCCCTTGTGGGCAGCAGCCGGAACTCGCTGCGCACGAACTGGCAGAGCCTGCCTTCGACGAAGGCCTGCAGCCACGCGGCAGTGGCCGTCACCGTGGCCTGGGTGCGCAGGCCTTCCTTCAGTTCGGCTTCCCGCAGCAATGTACGCAGCTGCGCTTCCAGCCTTTCGTGGATCTGGTGCACCCGTGCACGCAGACGCTCGTGCTCGCCAGCCAGCGCATCGCCGTTGAGCACGCGGCTCAGGCCCGGATTTTTCTCGGCAAAGCCGAGCACGAGCAGCAGCAGCCTTTCGCAGTGCTCGCTGGCACTGCCGGGCTCGCCGAGGATGCGGTTGCTGCGCGAAAACAGCGTGTCTTCGATGAAGGCAATCAGCCCTTCGAACATGCGCGCCTTGCTGGGGAAGTGCTTGTAGAGCGCCGCCTCAGACACCCCCACAGCCGCCGCGAGTTCGGCCGTGGTGATGCCCCGGCCTGGGCTGCGCTCGAGCATGCCGGCCAGCACCTGCAGGATCTGCTCGCGGCGCTGACCCTTCACTTTGGGGGTGGTGAAGGACATCGGCTTATCTGGTGCGGCGCGTGATCTGCGTACCGATGCCTTTGTCGGTGAAGATCTCCAGCAACACGGCATGGGGCACGCGACCGTCAATGATCTGCACGCTGTTGACACCGGCGCTCATCGCATCGAGCGCGCAGGCGATCTTGGGCAGCATGCCTCCATGGATGGTGCCGTCGGCAATCATGGCGTTGACATCGTCGAGCGTGAGCGACGGCACCACGGTGCCCTCCTTGTTCTTCACGCCGCTGATGTTGGTGAGCAGGATGAGCTTTTCGGCATTGAGCAGCGCCGCCAGCTTGCCGGCCACGATATCGGCATTGATGTTGTAGGACGCACCGCTGCTGTCGGTGCCGATCGGCGCGATCACCGGAATGAAATCACTCGACAGCATCATGTTGATGACGGCGGGATTGATGCCCACCACTTCGCCCACATGGCCGATATCGATGATCTCCGGCGCCTGCATTTCCGGGGTCTGGCGCGTGATGGTCATCTTGCGGCAGTGGATGAAGTCGCCGTCCTTGCCGGTGATGCCGATGGCCTTGCCGCCATTCTTGTTGAGCAGGCTCACGATCTGCTTGTTGACCAGCCCCCCCAGCACCATCTGCACCACGTCCATGGTGGCAGTGTCGGTCACCCGCATGCCGTCGACGAAGTGCGATTCGATGCCGAGCTTTTCCAGCAGCGACCCGATCTGCGGTCCGCCGCCGTGCACCACGATGGGGTTCATGCCTACCAGCTTCATGAGCACGACATCCCGCGCAAAGCTGTTCTTCAGGTCCTCGTCGGTCATGGCGTTGCCGCCGTATTTGACGACGATGGTCTTGCCGTGGAAGCGCTGGATGTAGGGCAGCGCCTCGGTGAGAACGGCGGCGATATCTTGTGGTGTGCTGAGCGGCATGGCAGGTCCTGTTGCGAGACGAGGAGTGACCCGGGCGGCGCGGATTATACGGCAGCGCTGCCGGGCTGCTCTGTGCTCCCCGGTGCCGCTGTCACGGGAGGTGGCCGCGGGCCGCGGGTGGTTGCCGGGTCGAAAGGCAGCTGCAGTCCCGGTTCGATGGCCAGCAGGGCCGCACAAAAGCGCTGCACGATGCGCTGTAGCGCCGTTGCCGACTCGGCCTCGCAGCGCAGCACCAGGGCCGGAGTGGTGTTGGATGCGCGCACCAGTGCCCAGCCATCGGCGAAATCCACGCGCACACCATCCAGCAAATTGAGCGTGCCATCCGTGAAATGCAGGCCCGCCTGCAGCCGCTGCATGAGCGCGAATTTGTGCGGCTCCGCCACCGGCACGAACAGCTCCGGTGTGCTGCTGCTCACCGGAAGTCGTGCCAGCAGGTCGTCTGCGCCGAGGCCTTGCCTGTCCAGCAGTTCCAGGAATCTCGCCGCGGCATACAGACCGTCGTCGAAACCATACCACCGGTGCCTGAAGAAGACGTGGGCAGAAAACTCACCCCCCAGCAGGGCGCCGCTCTCCTGCACGGCCCGCTTCACGAAGGAGTGTCCGCTCTTGCACATCACCGGCTCGCCGCCGAGTGCCTTCACCTGCCGTGGCAGGTGGAAGCTGCTCTTCACGTCGAACACCACGCGGGCACCGGGATGGTCGGGCAGGATATCCATGGCGAAGGCCAGCAGCAGCTGGTCGGCGTCGAATCGGCGTCCAGCGGCGGTGACCACGCCGAGCCGATCGGCATCCCCATCGAGGGCGATGCCAAGATCGGCGCCGTGGCGCGCGACTGCTGCCGTGAGATCGACAAGGTTTTCGGGGCGTGTGGGGTCGGGGTGATGGTGCGGAAAGCGACCGTCGGGCTCGCAATACAGCGGCACTGCGTCGCAGCCGAGCCGCTGCAGCAGCTGCAGCGCCACCGGGCCGCCGATACCGTTGCCGGCATCCACTACCACTTTGAAACGCTGGCGCAGACGGATGTCTCCGGCCACGCGGTCGAGGTAGCGGGGCACGATGTCCTGCGTGCTCACCCGGCCTTCGCCGCGCGCCAGGGTACCGGTCTCGATGCGTCGGCGGAGCTGCTGGATGCCATCGGTCGACAGTGTCTGGCGGCCCAGGACGATCTTGATGCCGTTGTAGTCGCGTGGGTTGTGGCTGCCGGTCAGCATCACGCCCGCGCCGCAATCATCGATGCAGGTCGCGAAATACAGCAGCGGCGTGGGCACGGCGCCGAGGTCGACCACGTCCACGCCGCTGCTGCACAGCCCGTCGATCAGGGCAGCGCCGAGGCTGGGGCTCGACAGACGCGCATCACGCGCGGCAAACAGGCGCTGTCCACCCCTGTCACGCAGCGCGCTGCCGACGGCCTGACCGATCGAGCGCACGGCGGCGGGGTCGAGCCCCTGACCGACGATGCCGCGGATGTCGTAGGCACGGAAGATCGCCGGGTTCAGCGAAGGGGCAGCACTCATCGGCGCGCGGCTAGCCGGTCGGCGATGAGAGTCACCAGCGCGCGTGCCAGTTGCTGCTTGCTTTGCCGGGGCAGCGTGGTGCCGCCGCCGGGCCAGAAGACTGCCACGGTCGCGTCGTCCTGCCCGAAGGTGGTGACCGCTTCATTGGCCACGATCATGTCGAGCTGCTTGGCCAGCAGCTTCTGCTGCGCATAGGTTTCGATGTCCTGCGTTTCCGCCGCGAAGCCTACGCAGAAGGGCTTGGGTCGGCTGGCCGCCAAGGTGGCCAGGATGTCGGGTGTGCGCTCGAGGGTAAGCGTGAGAGCCGCGTCGGTTTTCTTGAGCTTGTGCTCCGCTGGGGCTGCCACGCGGTAATCAGCGACAGCAGCGACCGCTATGAACACGTCGGCTTGCAGCGCCTGACAGGCCTGCAGCATGTCGGCGGCCGACTGCACAGGCACCACATGGCAGCGATCGGGGGGGGCGAGTGCAGTGGGGCCGCTCACCAGCGTCACCTCTGCGCCAGCCTCGCTGGCGGCCTCGGCGATCGCATAACCCATCTTGCCGGAGCTGTGGTTGCTGAGATAACGCACGGGATCGATCGCCTCGCGCGTGGGGCCGGCGGTGACGACCACGCGCAAGTCGGCAAGTGCCCCGCTGGTGAATTCGGCACTGGCGAGCGCCAGCAACTCGGCAGGTTCCAGCAGGCGGCCCAGCCCCAGGTCACCGCAGGCCTGTTCGCCGCTGGCCGGTCCGAACACGCGCACAGCCGTGGCCAGCAGCCGCTGCAGGTTGGCCTGCGTGGCGGCATTGCTCCACATCGCCTGGTTCATGGCCGGTGCCACCGCCAGTGGGCAGCGACGGGCCAGACAGACCGCTGTGAGCAGATCACTGGCCTCGCCCTGGGCGAGCCGGGCCAGGAAGTTGGCGCTGGCCGGCGCCACCAGAATGAGATCGGCCCAGCGTGCCAGTTCGATGTGGCCCATGGCGGCTTCGGCCTCGGCATCGAGCAGGTCGTGGTGAACCCGATGCCCCGACAGCGACTGCAGCGTGAGCGGCGTGATGAACTCCTGTGCGCCCTCGGTCATCACCACCCGCACCTCGGCGCCGGCTCCGGTCAGCAGCCGACAAAGCTCGGCACCCTTATAGGCGGCGATGCTGCCGGTGAGACCGAGCAGGATGTGTTTGTTGCGCAGGCTGTGCTGCACGGGGGCGTTCGTCATGCCGGCATCTTACCCGCACCAAAAGCACCAGTGGTACGGCGGTCGGTAGAAGGTGATCAGCCGCCCGCCCACGATCACCCCACCCCAGAACAGCAGCGACAGTGCGGCAAACACGCGGGCGCGCGTCATCACGGCAGGCGCGGCGCCGGACTGCAGGGCGGCCTGGAAGGTGGTGCCGTAGAACAGCGCCATGTTGAGCCCGGCCAGCAGCATGCAGAGCAGCTTGCTCTGGAAGGACGGGTTGTAGAGGTACTGGTCCGGCATGGTGCTCACGAACATCAGCCCGGTGACAACGTTGAGACCGAAGCCAAGCACGCCGAAGGGAATCAGCCGGTGCAGTGCCGGCAGCGGAATCGCAGGCGCCACGCCCAGCAGCCGCAGGTCGAACAGGCCCACGCAGCCCACCAGCAACGACAAACCGATGAAGTGCAGCGACTCGATGAAGGGCCAGCCCCAGGGGCTGGTCATGAACGCGTAGATACCAGTGGCTTCGGAAAACGCCAGCAGAGCAGCTTCCATCTCAGCCTCCCACGAGTTCGATGGCCCGCAGCACGCTGTGGGTGTAGGCCAGCAGGCGGCCGCCACCGATCGTCAGCGCCCACACCAGCAGCACGCCACCACCGAGCAGCGACGACTGCTCGCCCGACTGAAGCCGCGCCGCCAACGGCCTCGCCATGCACCAGAGGCCCAGCCCCAGCAGACCCATCTTGGTGAAGAACACGGGGTTGGTCAGTGCCTTGGCCGGATACACCGACAGCAGCATGAGACCGGAGACAAGGCAGAGCAGTGCGGCCGCCCAGAGCCAGGGATAGAAGCGCTGCAGGGCTGCCATCGGCACGCCCGGCGCCACGCCCAGTACCCGCAGCCCCAGCACCACATTGCCGCCGGCCAGCAGGCCCATGCTGAGGGCGTGCAGCACCAGTGCCAGCTGGAAACCATAACGGCTCTCCCCCACCCAGACGGCCAGCGCAGTCGACTCCACCCACAGCAGCCACTCGACGAATGTCGTCACGACGTTCCCTCCGCGCTGGCGACTTGCGGCATTCTGACACAGCCGGTTGCCGGCGGGCGTGGACTTTGTCCGGTGGTCCCCCGGTTTCTGGACTAGACTCCGTGGGCAGCGGGCCAAGGGCCCGTGTCGCACTTCAGGGAGGAAGCATGGCGATCATCGACTGGCCTGTGTCGGAGCGGCCGCGGGAGAAACTGCTGCAACAAGGGCCGCAGAGCCTCAGCGACGCCGAGCTGCTCGCCATCTTTCTGCGTACGGGCACCGCCGGCCAGACAGCGCTGGACCTTGCCCGCGGTCTGCTGTCTGCCTTCGGCAGCCTGCGCGGCGTGCTCGAGGCGAGTTTGACCGAGTTCTGCAGTCACCCGGGCATGGGAGAAACCCGCTATGCGCTGCTGCGTGCCGCACTCGAGCTTTCCCAGCGCCACATGCTCGAGGGCCTGCAGCGCGGCGACTGCCTCACCTCGTCCACGCTCACCCGTAACTACCTGCGCGGCCGCCTGCGCCACCACTCGCGCGAGGTGTTCCTGTGCCTGTTTCTCGACAACCAGAACCGGGTGATCGCAGCCGAGGAGCTGTTCCATGGCACCATCGACAATGCCGTGGTGCACCCGCGCGTGGTAGTCGACCGTGCCCTTTACCACAATGCGGCGGCGCTGATCTTCGCCCATAACCACCCGTCCGGCGTGGCCGAACCGAGCCAGGCCGACATCGGCATCACGAGGCGACTGAAGAGCGCCCTCAGCCTCATCGACATCCGCACCCTCGACCATTTCGTGGTTGGCGACACCGAAGTGATCTCGCTGGCGGAGCGCGGCATGCTGTGAGCCGCCCCGTCCCGGGTCGGCGGCTCAGGCGGCTGGCGTCTCCGCGGAGGGTGCAGTGACACAGCCTGCCGGCGGCGGCCGCCCCCCGGTCAAATTCGCCGTGCCGGCGCCGAAGGTTGCCTAGCCCCGCCGCGGTCTGGTATAAAGCGCGCCTCTTTTTCCCAGTAAATCCGCAGTTTACGAACTGCGCGGTGAGTCCGAGGTAAACAGCATGTCCAGAATCTGCATGGTGACCGGCAAAGCCCCGATGGTCGGCAACAACGTGTCGCACGCCAAGAATCGCACCAAGCGTCGCTTCAATCCGAACCTGCATACCCACCGGTTCTGGGTGGAGTCCGAGAAGCGCTTCGTGAATCTGCGTCTGTCCAGCAAGGGCATGCGCGTGATCGACAAGCGCGGCATCGATGCCGTACTCGGCGAGCTTCGTGCCCGCGGCGAAAAAGTCTGAAAGTAACGTAGCGAACGCCAGGAGAAATCCATGAGAGACAAGATCCGTCTGGTTTCCAGCGCCGGCACCGGCCACTTCTATACCACCGACAAAAACAAGCGCAACATGCCCGACAAGATGGAGATCAAGAAGTACGATCCCGTCGTTCGCAAGCACGTCGTCTATACCGAAGCCAAGATCAAGTAAGTCCCGCGCATGGGCAGCGCGCCACGGCAGCGCTGCCCTGCTGCAAACGCTGCTCGCTTTGGGTGACCTTCATGGAAGCCGCCTTCTGGCACGAGCGCTGGGCCCGCAACGAAATCGCCTGGCACGAAAAAACCGCCCATCCCTTGTTGGACCGCCACTTCCACCGGCTGCGCCTGCCCGTTGGTGCCCGCGTGTTCGTGCCGCTGTGTGGCAAGACCCGCGATATCGCCTGGCTGCTGCAGGCCGGCTTTCGAGTGGCCGGCGTCGAGCTCAGCCGGCTAGCAATCGATCAGCTGTTCGCCGAGCTCGGCGTCACCCCGGTGATCACTGACCACGGCCCGCTGCTCCGCTACAGCGCCGAGGGCCTCGATGTGTTCGTGGGCGACCTGTTCGAGCTCAGCCCCGCGCTGCTGGGGCCGGTGGCCGCTACCTACGACCGCGCCGCGCTGGTGGCGCTGCCGCCAGCCCTGCGCGAGCGCTACGCTGCGCGGCTGCAGGCGCTGACCGCACAGGCACCCCAGTTGCTCATCTGCTTCGACTACGAACAGCACAGGATGGCCGGTCCGCCGCATGCCGTACCCGCCGCCGAGGTATTCCGCCACTACGGGCACCACTACACGCTGACACTGCTGGATGTACTGACCGTGGCCGGTGGCCTCAAGGGACAGTGCGAAGCCACCGAGCAGGTGTGGTGGCTCGGCGGGCGTAGCACCGGCTGAAGACCAGCCGCACCCCACGTGCCGGCGGGCACCTGACAGGCCCGCACGGCCAGTCCAGCCGGGGTGGCGCTGCCGCTCACTTCACCTCGGGCAGACCTTCGTCGGTCACACAGCCCTCACTCGCGCTCTTGACCATGCTCGCGTACTTGTAGAGTACGCCGCGGCTGGCGGGCAGCGGGCGCGGCTGCCAGGCGGCGCGGCGGCGCGCTATCTCGGCGGGGTCGAGCTGCACGCTGAGTACGTTGTTCTCGGCGTCGATGGTGACGAGGTCGCCGTCACGCAGCAGGGCGATCATGCCGCCGCTCTGGGCCTCTGGTGTGATGTGGCCGACCACGAAGCCGTGCGTGCCGCCCGAGAAGCGACCGTCGGTGATGAGGGCCACGGATTTGCCGAGACCCTGGCCCATGATGGCGCTGGTGGGCTTGAGCATCTCCGGCATGCCCGGCCCCCCCTTCGGCCCACAGTAACGAATAACCACCACGTCACCGGCCTTGATCTGCTGGGCCGCGATGGCGCTGTTGCAGGCTTCCTCGCTGTCGAACACGCGGGCAGGGCCATCAAAGCGCAGCCCTTCCTTGCCGGTGATCTTCGCGACCGCGCCCTGCTCGGCGAGGTTGCCATAAAGAATGCGGATATGGCCTGTGGCCTTGAGAGGGTTCGACAGCGGGCGGATCACGTCCTGACCAGGCGTCAGCGGCGGCACGGCCGCCAGGTTCTCCGCCACGGTCTTGCCGGTCACTGTCATGCAGTCGCCGTGCAGCATGCCGGCTTCCAGCAGCAGTTTCATGACGGCCGGTACGCCACCGACCAGGCACAGGTCTTCCATCACGTAGCGGCCGCTCGGCTTCAGATCGGCAAGGAAAGGCGTCTTGTCCGCAATGCGCTGGAAGTCGTCGATACTGAGCGGCACGCGCGCCGCCTTCGCCATGGCGATGAGATGGATCACCGCATTGGTCGACCCGCCGAGTACGGTGATGAGGGTGATGGCATTCTCGAAGGCCTTGCGGGTGAGGATGTCGGAGGGCTTGATGTCGCGCTCGAGCAGGTGACGCAGGGCAGCACCTACACGCAGACAGTCGGCCTCCTTGTCTGATGAGACTGCCGGGTAGCTGGAGTTGAACGGCAGCGACATGCCGAGCGCCTCGATCGCCGACGCCATGGTATTGGCCGTGTACATACCGCCGCAGGCCCCCGGGCCGGGGCAGGCGTTTTCGATCACACCCTGGAATTCGACGGCGTCGATGCGATTGGCGTTGCGTTCGCCGAGCGCTTCGAAGGCGGAGACGATGTCGAGCTTGCGGTCCTTGTAGCAGCCGGGCTTGATGGTGCCGCCATACACCACGATCGCAGGGCGATCCAGCCGCGCCAGCGCCATCATGGCGCCGGGCATGTTCTTGTCACAGCCGACGATGGCGACCACGCCGTCGTACCACTGCGCGCTCACGACGTTCTCGATACTGTCGGCGATGATGTCGCGGCTCGGCAGGCTGTTGCGCATACCCTCCGTGCCCATGCTCATGCCGTCACTCACGCCGATGGTGTGGAAGATGAGGCCCACGAGATTGGTGTCCTGCACCCCGCGCTTCACCACCTTCGCCAGATCGTTGAGGTGCATGTTGCACGGGTTGCCTTCCCAGCCGGTGCTGGCGATGCCGATCTGCGGTTTTTCGAGGTCGGCGCGCGTGAGGCCGATGGCATGGAACATCGCCTGCGCGGCCGGCAGTGACGGGTCCTGGGTGATGCGTTGGCTGTATTTGTTCAGTTTGCTCATGGGCGGGTCCTCGGTCGGCAAGGGTGAAGTGGACGGACGCAGCGGAAGGTCCGGGTGGAGACCGTTACAGCGGCTTGATGAAAATCTTCGAATTACGCTGATAGTTGTAGAGCGACTTCTTGCGTTCGGGCAGGGCGTCCACCGAACTTTGCACGAAGCCACGCTCCACGAACCAGTGCGGCGACTTGGTGGTGAGCACGAACAGGTGAGCAAGCCCCAGCTTGCGCGCGCACTTCTCCACATGCTCGAGCAGGTTCTGCCCGCGGCTGTGGTTGCGGTAGTCCGGGTGCGTGGCGAGACAGGCCAGCTCGCCGCTGCGGGCGTCCTGCGGATACAGCGCCGCGCAGGCGATGATCATGCCCTCGCGCTCGATCACGCTGAACTGCTCGATCTCCGCCTCCAGCCGCTCGCGCGAGCGGTGCACGAGGATGCCTTCCTGCTCCAGCGGCTCGATCAGTTCGAGGATGCCACCGACGTCCTTGATCGTTGCCTGCCGCAGCTGCTCGTATTGCTCGGCCGTGATGAGCGTGCCGATGCCGTCGCGCGTGAACAGCTCGATCAGCAGGGCACCGTCGTCCTCGTAGGAAATCACCTGCGAGCGTTTCACGGAAGCGCTGCAGGCCTTCACGCCCAGTTCAAGGTTGCGCAGCTCGTCGTCGATGCCATTCTCAGTGATCTTCTGGCGGATCAGCGCCTGCGCCTCTTCGGCGCTGAGCTTGCTGATGCGCTCGCCGTCCTGGTCGAGAATGCCGGCTTCACTGCCGTAGATCAGCAGCTTGTCGGCCTTGAGGGCGATGGCGGTGGAGCAGGCCACGTCTTCCACGGTGAGGTTGAACACCTCTCCGGTGGGCGAGTAGCCGAGCGAGGGGACGAGCACGATGTTGCCGTGGTCGAGCTGCTTGCGGATGGCATCCACCTCCACCTTGCGTACTTCGCCGGTGAGGCCGAAATCCACGCCGTTCTGGATGCCAAAAGGCTTGGCAACAATGAAGTTGCCGCTGGCCAGCGTGAGGTCGGCCCCGTGCATGGGTGAATTGATGAGACCCATGGAAAACGCCGCCTCCACTTCGAAGCGCAGCTTGCCCACCACCTGCTTGATCACGTCCAGCGTCTCGCTGTCGGTCACGCGCATCTTGTTGTGCACCTGATGGCTGATGATGTCGTGCGTGGCCGTGGCAATCCCGGCCTTGGCCAGCGCGGCGTCGATCTGCTGGCGCGCACCGAAGCACAGCACCAGCTTTACGCCGAGGCTGTTGAGCAGGGTGATGTCATGGGCCACGTTCCAGAAGTTGTCGTGGCCGATCGCCTCGCCCGGCAGCAGGATGACGAAAACACGGCCACGGTAAGCGTTGATGTACGGCGTCGACTGCCGGAACCAACTGACGTATTGCTTGCTGTCCATGGGGTTTTGCCCTGCCTGCGGGGCCGAAAAGGCCGCAATTCTACGTTACGGGCGCCGCGCAAATAAACGTCCCGCCGGGCCGTGGAGCCCGCCTGGACCCGTCCGCCTTCAGCCAGCGTCCTGCAGGCAGTAGCGCACGATCAGCTGTCTCAGCAATTCCACGCAGCGCGGGACCTGATCGAGCGCGAGGTACTCGTCAGGCTGGTGGGCCACATCGATGCTGCCGGGTCCGAGTACCAGCGTGTCGAGCCCGAGCTGTTGCAGGAACGGCGCCTCGGTCCCGAAGGCCACGCTACGCGCCGGCTGACCGGTCAGCCGTTCGCAGGTCTGCACCAGCTCGCTGTGGTCGTTGGCGAAGGCTTCCGCGCCGGCGAACAGCGGTGTGAAAGTGAAGTCAACGCCGTGCTGCAAGGCGATGGGCTGCAGTCGCGCACGGATATCGTCGCGGAGCTGGGCCCCACCCATGCCCGGCAGCAACCGTACGTCGAATTCGAGCGCGCAGTGGCCACAGATGCGGTTGGGATTGTCGCCGCCGTGGATGACGCCGAGATTGAGGGTCGGCACGTCGATGGCGAAGTGCGGATTGCGGAAGCGCTGCTGCAGCTCGCCGCGGAATGCCAGCAGGTCGGCGATCATGGCATGCATGGATTCGAGCGCGTTGCGGCCGAGCGCCGGGTTGGACGAATGTCCGCTGCGGCCCTGCACATGCAGCCGCTCCATCAACACGCCCTTGTGGCGGTTGACCGGCACGAGGCCGGTCGGCTCGCCGATCACGGCGCAGCGGCCCTGTGGCCGTCCCTGCTGCACGAGGGCGCGGGCGCCATCCATCGAGCTTTCCTCGTCAGCGGTGGCCAGCACGATCAGCGGTGCCGTGAAGCGCTCACCGAGCAGTGGCTGCACGGCCGCGTGAACCAGGGCAAAAAAGCCCTTCATGTCTGCGCTGCCGAGGCCATACAGCCGTCCGTCGCGCTCCGTCATGGCCAGCGGGTTGCTGTGCCACAGTGCCTCGTCGAACGGCACGGTGTCGGTGTGTCCGGCCAGCACCAGTCCGCCGGGCCCGCTGCCGTAGGTGGCAATCAGGTTGGCCTTGCGCGGCTGCGTCGGCAGCGGCAGCAGTTCGCACTGGAAGCCGAGATCGCCGAAGCGAGTGGCCAGCAGGTCCACCACCGGGCGGTTGCTCATGTCGAGGGCCGGGTTGGCCGAGCTTACCGACGGCAGCGCCAGCAACTGGCCGAACAGGTCGCGGAAGTCAGCCCTCATGGCGCTGCTCCGGCCTGCGCGGCGTAGGCCGCCTCGCAGCGCGCCGCCATGACGAAATCGTTGGCGTGCAGGCCGCCGATCACATGGGTCCACCAGCGCAGCGTGAGCTGCCCCCATTCCACGGTGAGCGCCGGGTGATGATCGGCGGCCTCCGCCAGCGCGCCCACCACGTTGCCGAAGGCCAGGGCCTCGGCGAAGGTGCGGAAGGGGTAGCGGCGCTCGAGCTGGGGGATGCCATCGACCTGCACCAGCTGCCAGGCCGGCAGCGTCGTCAGCCGCGACCGGCACTCGGCAGCCGACAGCGCCGGCGTATCCCGGCGGCAGGGAGCCAGGGCGTGGTCGGTAACCATCAGCGCGCTTCCAGCACCGCACAGGTCAGCCGCGACACGCAGACCAGTTTGCCGTCGACGTCGGTGATGCGGATCTCCCACACGCTGGTGGAGTTGCCCACGTGCACGGGCCGGGCGATGCCGGTCAGCAGCGGGGGTTTGCCGGCGCGCAGGTGGTTGGCGTTGATGTCGAGGCCGACGCTGCGGGCGCCAACGGGCACGCACAGTCCTGCGGCCACGCTGCCCAGCGTTTCCGCCAGCACCACCGACGCCCCGCCGTGCACGATGCCCATGTGCTGGCGTGTGCGGGCGTCCACCGGCATGGTGCCCTTGACGAAATCGTCACCGATTTCGGTGATGACGATGCCAACGTGTTCGCACATCGTGCCCTTGCAGAGGGTGTTGATGTCGTCGGGCGTGGCGATTTGTTTCCAGAGGGCCATGCGGGTGTCCTGTGTGACGGTGGCAGGCGGCAGGATACCCGAGTCGTTGGTAGCCGTAACCGTCGTCCCGCGTGCTCAGCCTGTCACCGGCAGCCGGCAGATCACACTGCCACTGGCGGCGTCATGGTGGCCGTCGACGCCGTACACGGCTGCCAGTCGCTCCGCCGTCAGCACCTCCGCCACCGGACCCTCGGCCACCGTTTCGCCGTGGTGCAGCAGCAGCAGCCGGTCGCAGTAGCGGGCGGCCAGCGTGAGGTCGTGCAGCACGGCCAGCACGGCGAGGCCTCGCCGGCTTTCGGCGCGCAACTGCGCCATCACCTGCAGTTGCCGCGCGGGGTCGAGCGCGGCGGTCGGCTCATCCGCGAGGATGGCTGCTGGCTGTCCTGCCAGCAGGCGGGCGAGGTGGACTTGCAGCTTTTCGCCCTCCGACAGTGGCTGGAAGGGCAGCCCGGCCAACGCCCCCATGCCGGTCGTCGCCAGTGCGGCGTCGACCGCCGCGCGTCCGGTGGCAGACCCCGCATCACCGAAGGGCAGTCGCGCCAGCGCCACGACCTGGCGCACACTGCAGGGCCAGTGCACCTGCGGCCTCTGCTCGAGGTAGCCGATCCGCTGCGCGCGCACGGCCGGCGGCAGGCGCAGCAGCGGCTGCTGCTGCCAGAGCACCTGCCCGCTGCGGCACGGCCGCAGGCCGGCCAGCACCTTGAGCAGCGTGGTCTTGCCGGCGCCGTTGGGTCCGATCAGCCCTACCAGCTCGCCGGCCGACAGGGTGAGCGACACGTCCTTCACCAGGCAGCGACCATCCCGGGTGGCCGCCGTCACACCCTCGGCACTGAGCAGGGCTGTCATGGGCTCTCCCGTCGCAGCAGCAGCCCGACGAAAAACGGGGCCCCGAGCAGTGCGGTGAGCACGCCGAGCGGCAGCTCCCGGGCCCCGGCCAGCTGCTGCACGCCGAGATCGGCCAGCAGCACCAGCACGGCTCCACCGGGCAGGCTCCAGTGCAGCAGCCGGCTCGGCACGGCGCCGGCGGCGCGGCGCAAGAGGTGCGGCACCAGCAGGCCGACGAAACCGATACTGCCGCTGACAGCCACCGCTCCCCCCACCGCGCAGGCCACGCCGACGATCAGCTGCCAGCGGTACTGCGCCAGCGGAAAGCCGAGCGCGGCCGCCCCCTCCTCACCGAGCGTGAGGGCATCGAGACAGGGCCCGCAGCGCAGCAGCAACAGGCAGCCGCCGACGATGAAGGGCAGCACCAGCGCCACGTCGGCCAGGCTGCGGTTGGCGACCGACCCCAGCATCCAGAAATACACCTCCTGCAGGGCGTAGGGGTTTGGGGCGTAGTTGAGGGCCAGCGTGGTCAGCGCGCTGGCCCCGGCGGTGAGCGCAATGCCGCTGAGGATGAGTGCCAGCGTATCCGGCAGCCGGTGGGTGAGCCGCAACAGGAGCAGCATGGCCAGCGCGGCACCGGCCAGTGCTGCCGCCGGCAACACGAACCACGCTGCAAGCGCCAATCCGAAGTAGAGGGTCAACACCGCCAGCAAGCCGGCGCTGGCCGACACACCGAGAATATCGGGACTGGCCAGCGGATTACGCAGCAGTCCCTGCAGTGCCGCCCCGCTCAGTGCCAGAGCCCCCCCCACCAGCAGGGCCAGCAGCAGCCGCGGCAGCCGGATGTCGACGACGATGATGCGATCGACGCTGTCGCGGCCTTCCCAGGTCGCGCGCAGGGCCGCGCCCACATCGATGGCCACCGGGCCGCTCCAGAGCTCGGCCAGGGCCAGTAGTCCCGCCAGCAGGTAGAGGTGCCACAGCCTCATGGCGACACCACCTGGGCGGCCAGGCTCTCGAAGGCGTCGGCCAGCCAGGGGCCCGCGCAGTCGAACCAGCGATCACGCAGCACGAGTGTGTGCTGCGCACGCCGGCGCAGCGCCGGATGCAGCAGCAGCGGATGGGCCAGCTGGCGGTCGAGGGCGCCGCGCGGCTCGGCGATCAGATAGTCAGGCTGCGCGGCCACCAGGATTTCCAGCGCCAGCGGCGCCGCACCGCTCACCCCCGATTCGGCGGCGAGATTGCGCAGGCCGACGCTCTGCAGGAAGTCGTCCTGCAGCGTGCCGGCCCCGAACACCACCCCGTTGCTGCTGAGAAACAGCGCGGTTTTGCCCGCGAGTTGTGGGCGCAGCCGGCGTTGGGCGTCCGCCACGCGAGCAGCGGCCGTGTCGATCAGCAGACCGGCGTCGCTGCCCGTCCAGGCAGCGACCTGGCGGATCTGCTGCCAGACCTCGTCGATACGCGTGGCAAAGCCAAGGCGCTCCACCCGTTGTCCGAGCCGCTGCAAGACCTGCACCGTGAAGGTGCCGCTGAACTGGCTGGTCAACACGAGGTCGGCGCCTGCGCTCAGCAGCTCATCCGCCTGGCCGCGATTGGCCGGAACTGCTGCCGCGCGGGCAGCCAGGTTGGAGTAGGCAGGGTCACCGGCGAGCGCGCTCAGCGAGACGATGCGCGACGGCTCTACCAGCAGGAGCAGCAACTGGTCGGTACAGACGTTGAGGCTGGCAAGGCGCGTCGGCACGGGCTGTCCGCTGCCGGGGGCGGAGCATAGCAGCAGCGCCACAAGGGCAAGGGCACGGAACATGCCCGGATTGTAGGGGCAGAGACCGGTGTCTCCTAGCGCAGCGGCCGCTGGTCGCCGCTCAGCCGTTGGCCAGGGCCAGCAGGCCCACGGTGGTGTTGGAGATCGGTGTGGGGTAGCTGCTGTGGATCTTGCTGACCTTGCCGTGCAGGGCGCCACGCGCCGCCAGCCACATGATGATCTCTGCACCCTGCGCCCCGGCCTCGCGAAGCAGATCAGCCATACTGAGCCGGGCCAGGCACTCCGGATTGTCCTGCAATGCCTCCATGCACCGGTCATTGAACGACGTGCTGCTGACGCTCTCTTGCTCACTTCCCGGCCGGTGGGACAGGCCGCCGGTACCGATCACCACCACCTTCTCGTGGGTCGGCCAGGCGGCAATGGCATGACCGATCGCCTTGCCGAGCGCGTAGCAGCGTGCCGGCCGTGGCAACGGGAATTGCACGGTGTTGATGGCCACCGGGATGGTACGAACCTTGAGTGGACTCTCGTCTGGCCAGAACAGCCGCAACGGATTGATGAAGGCGTGGTCCACGGCCATTTCCTGGCAGGTGGCAATGTCGAATTCCTGCTCGACCAGGCTCTCGATCAGGTGCCAGGACAGCTCCGGATAGCCGCGCCAGGGCGGAAACGATGGTACGCCCCAGCCTTCGTCCTGCGCGCTGTAGTCGAAGGCAGCGCCGACGGCGAAGGTCGGCAGGTTGTCGAGGAAGAAGTTCAGGCCGTGGTCGTTGTACAGCACCACGGCGATGTCCGGCTGCTGCGCCTCCAGCCACTGCCGCACCGGCGCGCAACTTTCGAGGAAGGGCTGCCAGCGTGACTCCCGCTGAGGTCCACTGGCAAGCGCCGAGCCGATGGACGGGATGTGGGAAGAGGTGAGGGCGCCGATGACCTGTGCCACGTTCGCGTACCCCCCTCAGGCGCCGGCGGCCGGCAGGGCGCTAAATTCGTCGAGCCGCAGGCCGCTCTGCTCGACGCCGAGATCCTGCACCGACAGGTCATAGATGCCGGTCAGCCTGGCGATGTAGTTGATGCAGCCGCCAAGCTGCAGCAGCCGCGGGACATCGAGATCGGTGACCGCGTGCGTCTGCTCGCGGGTGAGATTGAAGGCGTGGCAATAGGCTTCGGGGAACGCCTTGAACTTCCGGCGGTTCTCTGCGGCGTTCAAGGAGTAACACATGCGGTTGAGGTTGTAGCCCTTCATCGCCATGCGACCATCGAACAGGTAAGTGCCGGGGACGAGCAGCTGCCGGGGTGTTGCCATATTCATCAGAATCTCCGCCTGGACTGCGGCAGATTCTCAGGCGGTCACGACAGCGCAGACAATCGAGAACTGGGCAGCGCTTGATTTACGACAACCAGCGCGGCGCGGGTGCGGCAGCAGGCAAGCAGGGACGCAGGTTCCTGCGGCAAATCGGCGGCGGCGCCCCTCGGCGAAACCGGGAAGGACCCCTGCCAACTCACTGCAGCTGGTGGCAGAGTGCGTCGAGCCGTTCCGGGTCTTTGATGACGATTTCGCGGCCGTCTACACTGATGATCTCGTCCTTCTGCAGGCGGCTCAGCGTGCGGCTGACGGTTTCGATGGTGATGCCGAGGAAGTTGCCCATGTCCATCCGCGACATGGGCAGGCGCATGGCTCGCGCGGACAGGTTGCGACGCGCGAAGCGCCTGGAAAGGCTGAGCAGCAGCGTCGCTATGCGACTCTCGGCATTCTTCTTGCTGAGCGTCAGCATCATCTGGTGATCGCTCTCGATCTGCTTGCTCATCAGCTGGAACACATGGTGCTGCAGCGATGGGATCTGCGCGGCGAGGTCTTCCAGCCGCTCGAAGGGAATCTCGCACACCGACGAGGTTTCCAGCGCCACCACGTTGCACCCGTGCTTGTGCGTGCCGATGCCGTCGAAACCCAGTACCTCGCCCGGCAGGTAGAACCCCGTGACCTGCTCGATACCGTCTTCGTCGATCATGTAGGTCTTGATCGAGCCCGAGCGGACGGCGTAGATGGAACGGAAGGGCTCGCCGGCCTTGTAGAGATGATCGCCGGCATGCAAGGGGCGGCCACGCTGGATGAGGTGGTCCACCCGCTCGATGTCATCGATGTCCATGGCGATGGGCAGACACAGCCCCTTGAGATTGCAGTGGGAACACGAGGCCTTGATGAAACCGTGGGTACAGGCCTGCGACGGACGGTTGGACGAGGCGATAGTACTGGCCATGGCTGGATCCCTTCGGGTGCCGAGCCGGCATTCTAGCCTACAACTCGGTAATCACCGCAGTGGGTGCGCCAGACCCCCGCTCAGCACCTCTGTCGCGTGGGGCCGGAACGGCTCAGCCCAGGAACTCGAGCAGCAGGCTGTTGAGGTGATCCAGTCCGCGGGCAGAGGCACAGAGGCGCTCCTGCGAGGGCAGCAGCAGCCCCTTGGCCCGCAGCTGTGCAAGCAACGCCAGCGGGGGGGCGAGGCCGGTGCGCCCGCGGTACAGCCGCGCATCCACCCCTCCGCAAAGACGCAGCGCGTTCATCATGAACTCGAAGGGCAGCTGCGCGGCGGGCAGTTCGCTGCGCTCGCTGGTGTAGTGACCCGCGGCTGCCAGGTAATGCTGCGGCATGCGGGTCTTGCGGGTACGCACGATGGCCAGACTGCCGTCCTCGCGACGGGTACTGAGCTTGCCATGCGCGCCGGCGCCGATGCCGAGATAGTCCCCGAATTCCCAGTAGTTGAGATTGTGGCGCGCCTGGCGGCCGGGCTGGCTGTAGGCGGAGATCTCGTATCGCCCGAAGCCCTGCTCTGCCAGCAGCGCGATGCCGGCCTCCTGCAGGTCGGCGATCAGATCGTCGGGAGGCAAGGTCGGTGGTCGGCGGAAATACTCGGTATTGGGCTCGATGGTGAGCTGGTACCACGACAGATGGCTCGGCCCGCAGCTGATTGCTGTCCGCAGGTCTGCCAGTGCCTCCTCCGCGCGCTGGCCCGGCAAGCCAAACATCAGGTCCAGATTGAAATTGTCGAAGCCGGCGGCCACGGCAAGCGTCGCTGCGCGCAGGGCCTCCTCGCGCCCGTGGATGCGACCGAGCGTCTGCAATTGCGCCGGATCGAAGCTCTGGATGCCGATCGACAACCGGTTGATGCCAGCCTGACGGTAGTCGCGGAAACGCCGTTGCTCGGCCGTGCCCGGGTTGGCTTCCAGCGTGATTTCAATGTCGTCGGCAAAGCGCAGCCGCTGCGTGAGGCCGCGGAGCAGGCGTTCGTAGGCAGCGGCGCTGAACAGGCTGGGCGTGCCGCCCCCGATGAAGATCGACTGCAGCGGCCGGCCGGCGACTGCGTCGCTGTCGCGGGAAAAATCATCGAGCAGGGCCTCCACATAGGCGGCCTCGGGCAACTCCGCTGGCTGCTGGTGCGAGTTGAAGTCACAGTACGGGCATTTGCGCACGCACCACGGCACATGGATGTACAGGCTGAGCGGGGGCAGCGCGTCGGCGGTGCTCATGCCGGGTGGGAAGGCCAGGGCCAGCGGGACGCCAGCGCCTGCAGCGCCTGCGCGCGGTGGCTCAGGGTGTTCTTGGTGCCCGGCGTCAGCTCTGCCGACGTACAGCCGTGGCTCGGCACGAAGAACAGGGGATCGTAGCCGAAGCCGTGGACACCCCGTGCGCTGGTGACGATGCGCCCCTCCCAGCTGCCTTGGCAGATCAACGGCATCGGATCGTCGGCGAAGCGGAACAGTGCGATCACGCAGTGAAAACGCGCCGTTCGCCGCTCCTCCGGCACGTCGCGCAGCAGTTCCAGCAGCAAGCGGTTGTTGGCGGCGTCGGCATCATCACGCACCAGCAGCGTGCTCGCGCTGATGTTGGGCAACTGGGGAAACCCACCGCTGAAATACTGATGGGCGAAACGTGCCGAGTAGATGCCCGGTGCACCGAGCAGGGCATCAACCTCGATACCGGAGTCATCGGCGAGGGCGGGCAACTGGCTGAGCGTGCTCGCATGGCGTGCCTTGAGGATGGCGTTCTCGACGAAGCTCTGGCCGTCCTCGATGGCGTCGGCGATGCCGAGCTCGGCCTGCGGCCGCAATGCAACGCCGCGGCCTTCCAGCAGGTTCTGCAGTTCGGCGAGTTTCTTGCGGTTGCCGCTGGCCAGCACGAGTATCGTCATGGGGGGTCTCAGGGGTCTGCATACAGTTGCGTGGTCCACTCGATCTGCCGTACGGGACCACTGCCACCGGGCTGCACATCGATACCGAAACGCAGCGTCTCGGCATTGGAAAAGTCGAACTGGCCGATGTAGTAGATGGCCGTACCCTCGCGGATCTCCTCGAAGGGTATGGCAGACGCCTGCTGCATGAGGTTGCGTTTGCCACCGCTCAGTACGGCAGTCACCGGCGTGGTGGAGCCATCCGCGTTGTTGCGCAGCACGGCGATGTTGAGGAAGGCACGGCGGGC
>CANGUU010000032.1 GCA_947457195.1 Gammaproteobacteria bacterium | reverse complement strand
TGCTCTGCTGCGCCCATCGGTGGGTTGCCGGCAAAGGCGACATCGGTGGTCCTGAACCCGTTCTCCAGCCGCGGCACGTTGGGCCAGAACGGCGCCGGGTAGTATTCATCCGTGCCGTTGGTGTTGAAGGCACGCCAGTAGCCCTCGGCCGCCGCGACCAGATCGTAGTAGGAATCCTGTTCGGCGGGACGGATCGGCGTAGTGAAGTTGGGGTTCGGCGTCTGCAGCGTAGACAGGTCGAACAGGCCGCCTTCTTCGCCATTGCGGATCAGCAGGGCTTCGGCTTCGGTGATCGCGCCGCCCTTCACCTTCAGGCGGAAGGTGTAGATGTACTGCGAGCCGTCTTCGTTGTTGATGACGGCCTGGGTGCCTGTATCCCCCCAGCGCGGATTGGCGATGTCGACACGCGCCTGCACCGATGCCGCCTGTTCCCAGAAGGCAGCGCCGGCGTCGATGATGTCGTCATTCAGTGTGATCCTGGCAGTGGGCGCCAGCGGAATCGCGGAGGCATCGTTCGCGATCAGGCCGTCCAGCCAGGCGTCCACGAATCCGGTGAGGCAGGCGCGATCGCACTCGTAGGTGATGCCGCTCTGGTTTTGCGCGAAGGTAGGCGCGGACAGCAGGGCGGCGCTGGTGGCCAGGAGAAGTAGCGTGCGCTTGTGCATCGTGTTGCTCCGTGCTTTTTGGGTGGAATCGGTTCCGCCGCGTGGCGGCCCAGCTCCGGTCAAACCGGAGCTGGACCCGACGGAAAATCAGTGACGTGTCGCAGGATCCCCATGCTAAACGATCAGGCCGTCCCCGATCCGGAGCATGTCGATCCAGGTAGAGTCAAAAGAGCGGTCGCAGGAATCGGTGTAGGCCAGCCGGGAGGGTTGGATGGGGTTCATGGGGTCCTCGCGAACAGTGGGTGATGCCCTATGCTACCCCAGCAGCCTAACCGTGGATGCAGGAGCTCCCGGCGCAGCCCTCAACCCAGAATCGCCTCGCGCTCGTAGAGCCGACCGGCAACGACGCACAGCAGGGTGCCGAGCAGCAGGCTGGCACCTACCGAGATGGCGAAATCGACGGGCACCAAGGTTTCACCGCGCAGGATGCGCATCATCAGCAGGTGCTGGCCCAGCGACGGCGTGGCGAGTGCCAGCGCAGAGCTGTCGACCTGCAGCAGGCTGATGAAGGCCAGCGGCAGCGTGGGCAGGCTGATCGCAAAGGTGAGGTAGCTCTGCGCTTCGCGGAAGCTGCGGGTAAACGAGGCCACCACCGTGAGCAGGCCGGCACCAAACAGGGCAAGCGGCGCCGTGACGGCGAACAACTTCAACACCGTGGTAGCGCTGAGGTCGATACTGAGCCCGAACTGCTCCACCTGCACCAACTGCAGTGAAAGCGCGCACGCCACCAGCGTGAGCGCCAGCGAGATCAGCATGTAGGACGTGGTGGCTGCGATCTTGCCGTAGATGAGCTGCCGCCGTGCCACTGGCGCCATAAGCAGCGACTCCAGCGAGCCACGCTCACGCTCGCCGGCGGTGGTGTCGATCGCGAGATACAGCCCGCCGAACAGCATGGCGAAGATCGTCAGGTAGCTCAGCATGCCGAGCGCCAACGAGGCGCGACTGAGTGGCGTGGAGACATCCACTTCCTGCACGGCCAGCACCGCCGTGGTGAGCGGATCAATGCCGCGCAACAGCAGCCGGGACTGGGCAATGCTGCTGCCGTAGGCTTCCAGCACACGGCCCACGCGCGCCGCGGCCGCTTCGCCGCCGAACTGGTCTGAGCGGTCGAAGAAGAGCTGCAGTGGCGCCGGCTCTGCGCGCGACCAGCGCTCCGCAAAGTCGGCCGGGACCTGCAGCACGACGGCCATGTCACGCGCGGCGATCGCGGCACGAATCTGCGGCTCGTCGAGCGCGACGGGGTCGACGGTGATTCCCTGCGACTGCAGCACCGCCATCAGTGTGGGCGCAGACTCTGCGCCCACGACGGGCAGTGTCAGGGGCTGCTCGCGCGCCGTTTCACCCTGCGTGACCGAAAGCTGCAGCACACCGGCCAGCAGCGCAGGCCCGAGCACCGGGCCGAATACCAGTGCCGCCAGCAGGATGCGGCGGTCACGCAGGTTTTCGAAAAATTCCTTGCGGAATACGATCCACAGGCTGCGCATCAGTTCAGGCCCTCTGCCGTGCCGATCAGTTTTACAAAGGCGTCTTCCAGCGATGCCTCACCGGCACGCTCGCGCAGTGCCTCTACGCTGCCCGAAGCCACGACGCGCCCACCTGCCATGACGACGATGTCGTCGCAGGTGAGGGCGACCTCCTGCATCACGTGGCTGGAGAAGACGATGCAGTGACCCTCGGCGCGCAGGGCCTTCAGCAGCCCGCGCAGGGCGCGCACGGCCGTGACGTCCAGGCCGTTGGTGGGCTCGTCGAGGATGAGGTTGCGGGGGCGGTGAACCACGGCGCGGGCCAGCGCAGTCTTCAGGCGCTGGCCCTGCGAAAAGCCCTTGCTGCGGCGGTCAATGAAGTCGCCGAGCTCCAGCTGTTGGACCAGCTCTTCCACCCGGGTCTTGGCCGTGCGGCGGTCTAGCCCGTGCAGCTCGGCGAAGTAGAGGATGTTTTCCCTGGCCGTAAGCTGGGGATAGAGCCCGCTGGCGTGCGAAAGCACACCGAGGCTGCGCCGCACCGCGATGGGTTCGCTCACCACCGAATGCCCGTCGATGCGTGCATCTCCTGCATCAGGCCGCAGCAGCGTGGCGAGCATGCGCAAGGTGGTGGACTTGCCGGCGCCATTTGGCCCCAGCAGTCCGGTGATGCAGCCATCGGGTGCGGCGAAACTCAGTCCGCTTACGGCGTGGATGCTGCCAAATGTCTTGTGGAGTGCGGTGACTTCGATCATGGCGCGGGCCCTGCCAGCGATACCCAGAACGGGGGTTGCAGACGCTGATCGAGGCAGGCGGTATCGAGCGCCTCCGGGTCTGCCATGGCGAAGAAGTCGGCCAGCACGCGGTCCATGCAGGGCAGCCCCAGTTGGCCATGGCCGGCGCCCTCGATGACGAGGTGACGTGCCTGACTCAGACTTTGCCGTACCTGCTCGGCATCGGCGGGTGGTGTGGCGGGGTCGAGCGAGCCGGACAGCAGCAGGGTGGGCACTGCGCTGACCAGCGGTTCGTGGAAGTCGGGATCGACGAGGCCCGCCGGCCAGCTGGCGCAGATGCTGGGCAAGGCATCCAGGAAGCTGGTTCCGAGATAGGTGGCGGCCACGGCATTGCGGTCGATCTGCGCGCTGGCGAAGCGTGGCACGTCCTCGCTGCAGGCCACACTGTTGTGCATGCCGAGCGCCATGCTCTGCGGCAGGCCGGTGGCCACGCGCTGCAACAGCGATGCGAGCGGACCGAAGTTCCCGGCAGACGCTTCGCTCACCATGAGCGGCAGCAGGGCGGCCGTGCCGGCGTCGTAGCTGGCAAGCCGCAGGACTACGGCCAGCTGTTCCGTGCCGAAGTGGAGCGGCTCCGTCTTGCCGGTCGCCGCAGCGATCACCGGCACGGTCTGCGGCACCGCGCGCAGGCTGTCCTGCAACCCGCGTGTCTTGCTGCCTACGTCACCGAAACTGGCGCTGCAGGCCGCGTCGGCGCTGCAGCGCTGCCAGATGCCGTCGAGTGCCGCCTGCGCATCGAGCGCAAGGCGTGGGCCCAGCACGGTCTGCGGCGCCACCACGCCGTCTAGCACCATGCTGCGCACGCGGTCGGGGTGACGACGGGCATAGTGCTGCGCCACCCGCGTGCCATACGAGCCGGCATAGAGATTAAGCTGCGGGTAACCGAGCAGAGCCCGCACGGCTTCCAGATCACGCACGGCATGGCTGGTGGTGTAGGCACCAGGATCGACGTGCCCGGACAGCTCGCCGAGGCAGCGGCTGCTCAGCGCCACGAAGGCGGCCGTATCGGTCGTCATGACGTCGCTGCTGCCTTGCGCGGGCAGTTCGCAGTTCAGCGGCTGCGATTGGCCGGTGCCGCGCTGGTCGATCAGCAGGATGTCGCGTTCGCGCCCGGCACGGGCAAATACCGGGAAGGCGGCCGTAAAGGTCAGCTGCGCGCCCTGGCCCGGGCCGCCCGCCAGCAGGACCAGCGGGTCCGCCGCCGGCCGCGAGCTGATGGCGGCAATGCGGGCGACCGCCAGTTCGATGCGGCGGCTGCCAGGGCTGCGGTGCTCCGGCACGCTGACCGTGGCGCATTCGGCTTCCAGCGACCGGAGCTGAAGGGCATCGGTCAGGCGACACGGCGCAAAGGGTTCTGTGAAGAGGGCGGCGCCGTCGTCGGCCGGGCCGGCAGCGGCCGCCTGGCTCGCCTGCGGCAGCAGGGTGGCCAGCCCCAGGAGGAGCGGCAGCGCAGTCAGCGCAACGCGGGTGGCAATTCGGGTCATGGCAGATTCTCCTTCACACCTCTGACGGCAGTTGCCAGGCCAGGATCAGACTCGGCAGGCTCGCGCCCAACATGCAGAAAAACAGCACCGACGCGAGCAGGATGTCCTGCGTCAGCGTGGGCTGTGTGGCCAGAGCCAGACCGAAATAGCCACCCAGCACCAGCAGCAGGGCGCGATAGGCGATCACATAGCAGCGGTCGCGCAGGGCAACCAGGCGCTCGTCGAGCAATTCGGTGGGAGCGTCGGCGATCATCCGCACCGAGCTGCGCAGCGGCCACAGTAGCAACAGCAGCACCAGGAAACTCAGGCCTTCCGTGTAGGAGCCGATTTTCAGTGAACCTACGCCGATCAGCAGGGAGAGAAAGGCGTAGCCCTCGGCAACGAGGCGGGTCGCCAGCTCGCCGAGCGCGTGGGAGTTGGCCAGCAACAGCAGGAACGCAATGTAGAGCAGGACGAGGGCGCGGCGCATCCAGCGCTGGTACAGGAACGGGTAGCGGTTAGACTGCAGGGCCGTTTCGACCTCACGACGCGAGACGAATTCGATCCAGTAAAAACGCTTGCGGGGCGATTCGGTCATTTCAGGCTCCTCCTTCGAAGGGGGTGATGGAGAAAATCAGCGCCAGTTCGGTGTCGAGGGCCTGGGCGATCTTCAGCGCCAGCAGCAGGCTGGGGCTGTACTCCCCGCGTTCCAGGTAGCCGATCGTCTGGTAATGCACGCTCACCAGATCAGCGAGCTGCTGTCTGCTCAGGCCCCGGCTGTTGCGCAGGGCTTCGACACGGTTGTAGACGGGATCTTCTTTCTGGCGGCTCATGGGGCTGTAGCATAAATGCTATGTAGCATTTATGCAACATCTACCTGTGGCCGCAGCATAGTCATAAGCCCGGACGCGAGGTGAGCCGGGGGTGGGGCGGAGAGCGAAGGAGTGGCTGTGCAGAGCCGCCACAGGACCTGTGGCGGCCGGTCCCGCGCTGTCAGTCGTCGAGGAAACTGCGCAGGTGATCGGAGCGGCTGGGATGCCGCAGTTTACGCAGCGCCTTGGCTTCGATCTGGCGGATGCGCTCGCGGGTCACGTCGAACTGCTTGCCGACTTCCTCGAGCGTATGGTCGGTATTCATGTCGATACCGAAGCGCATGCGCAGCACCTTCGCTTCGCGCGCCGTAAGGCCGGCCAGCACCTGCCGCGTGGCTTCGCGCAGACCTTCTTCCATCGACGAATCCACCGGCGAATCGATGCTCGAATCCTCGATGAAATCCCCCAGATGCGAATCTTCGTCGTCGCCGATCGGGGTTTCCATGGAGATCGGCTCCTTGGCGATCTTGAGCACCTTGCGGATCTTGTCTTCGCTGAGATCCATGCGCTGGCCAAGTTCTTCCGGCGTGGGCTCACGGCCTTTCTCGTGCAGCATCTGCCGACTGATACGGTTCAGCTTGTTGATGGTTTCGATCATGTGCACCGGGATACGGATGGTGCGGGCCTGGTCGGCGATGGAACGGGTGATGGCCTGGCGAATCCACCAGGTGGCGTAGGTGGAAAACTTGAAGCCGCGCCGGTATTCGAATTTGTCGACCGCTTTCATCAGGCCGATGTTGCCTTCCTGGATGAGGTCGAGGAACTGCAGGCCACGGTTGGTGTATTTCTTGGCGATGGAAATCACGAGGCGCAGGTTCGCTTCCACCATGTCCTTCTTGGCGCGGCGGCTCTTGGCTTCGCCGATCGACATGCGCCGGTTGATCTCCTTGATCTCGGCAATGGTCAGACCGGTCTCTTCCTCGATCACCTGCATCTTGCGCTGGTTGCGCTGCACTTCGATCTTGGACTTGGCCAGCGTCTCCGAATACGGCTTGCGACGCAGGTGGTTGTCTATCCACTTGAGGTTCACTTCGTTGCCGGGGAAGGTCTTGGTGAAAATGCCGCGCGGCATTTTCCCGGCCTTCACACACAGCGTCATGATGTTGCGCTCGTGGCGGCGGATACGGTTCAGCTGCAGGCGGATGTTGGCGAGCAGCGGATCGAACATGCGTGGCGAGAGTTTGAAGTACTTGAAGACCTCGCCGAGTTTTTCCAGCGACTCCACCCCCTTGGGGTCCTGGCGGCCGTACTTCTTGAGCGCCCGCTCGGTGGACTTGAGCTGCTTGCGCAGTTCACCGAAGCGCTCACGGGCCACCTGCGGATCGGGACCGCTGGCCGTTTCTTCTTCTTCGGTGGTTTCGCCGCTGGCGGCCTCCTCTTCCTCGGTGTCGATGGTGGCCGCCACTTCCTCGGGATTGGGCGCATCTTCCGGCTCGGCTGCCATGCCGTCATCGTTGGTATCGAGGTAGCCGACGAGGATGTCGCCAAGGCGCTTGCCTTCCTTTTCCACCAGATCGAATTCGCCGAGCACCATGTCGACCGTGCCGGGGAAGAACGCCATGGCTGCCATCAACTCGCGCAGACCTTCCTCGATGCGCTTGGCGATGGCGATTTCACCGGCGCGGGTGAGCAGTTCGACGGTACCCATCTCGCGCATGTACATGCGCACCGGGTCGGTGGTGCGGCCCACTTCGTTCTCGACGGCGGCCAGCGCGGCGGCTGCTTCGGCTGCTGCGAGTTCGTCGGTGGCGTCATTGTTTTCGATCAGCAGCAGCTGGTCGGCGTCGGGGGCGGTTTCATACACCTTGATCCCCATGTCGTCGATCATCTGGATGATGTCTTCAACCTGATCCGGGTCGGAGATGGTTTCCGGGAGGTGATCGTTCACCTCGGCATAGGTCAGGTAGTTCTGTTCCTTGCCCTTGGCGATCAGTGCTTTGAGACTGGATTGATGGACGGAGTTGTCTGTCATAGGTCGTCAGCTGCCGGTAGCGGTGGGAATGAAAAATAGCCGCGTATTCTAGCCGGCCACCGCCAAGCTGGCCAGCGCGATGCTAAACGCGCCAAGGCCCGTCTGGTTGACCCGGCGGGGTCACTGCCGCCGGGTTGGACTCCCGCAGACGACGGCGTGTGTCCTGCAGCACCCGTGTTTCGCGGTGTTTGCGCAGTTCCAGCTCCAGCGTGCCCCGGAATTCTTCGAGAATGCCGGTGGTGGGCGTAAAGAATTCCTTGCCGAACAACTGCGTCAGCTGCACGCCATAGGGGGACGCATACAGCCTGCTCATCAATTCCTCCGTACCGGAATCCGGGCAGGCCCGCGCGATCTCAAGCACCTTCAGGAGCAGGTCGAGATCCGGAATGCGCAATTCGCCCAGATCCTCCGGGATGGTGATTTCGTGCAGCAGTTCGGGCTTGCGGATCACCAGGTTGACGAGTCGCATGCAGGGCGACCACTCGACGCGGGGCCGGCCACCGCGCACGGCAGGCCGGGAAGCCGGCGCGCGCGGCTGCCCGAAGTCTGCCGGAGCCGCCGCGCCCTGCCAGCCGGGCGTGGCCGGGGCCACAGCCACGACGGGCGTGGTCGGTTGCTCGATCCGCAGTCCCGTGAGCCGGCTGAGCTGGTCAAACATCAGCTGCTTGTAGACGCCCTTGGGCAATTTTTCGAGGAAGGGCTGGGCCAGCTTGGCCAGCTGCGCCTTGCCTTCGAGGGTGGTGGGGTTGCAGCGGGCGGCGAGCGTGTCGAAGAAAAAATCCGCGAGCCCCAGCGCCGCCCCCAGGCTGGCCGTGAAGGCAGTAGCCCCGATACTGCGCACCTGCGAGTCCGGGTCCTGGCCCTCTGGCAGGAACAGGAAGCGGGCACTGCGGCCGTCCTCCATCAGCGGCAGGGCCTGCTGCAGTGCCCGCCAGGCGGCTTCACGGCCGGCGTTGTCGCCGTCGAAGCAGAACACGATCTCCGGTACGAGCTTGAACAGCGTCTTGAGGTGTGCGGCACTGGTGGCGGTACCGAGCGTGGCCACAGCGTTGTAGATGTCGTTCTGGGCGAGTGCGATGACATCCATGTAGCCTTCCACGATGAGGAAGCGCTGCGGACTGCGCAGCTTCTTGCGGGCCTCGTACAGGCCATACAGTTCCTCGCCCTTGTGAAACACCGGGGTTTCCGGCGAATTGAGGTACTTGGGCTTTTCATCGCCCAGCACCCGGCCACCGAATCCGATCACGCGGCCTTTGCTGTCGCGGATCGGATACATGATGCGGTCACGGAAGCGGTCGTAGAGTGGATTGCGCTGGTTCTCCGGGTTCTCGATGAGCAGTCCGCCCTCGAGCAGCAATTGGCGCCGTTTGGGGTCGTCGCCAGCGATCTGCTTCAGCACGTTGTCCCAGCCGGCAGGCGCGTAGCCGAGCGCAAAATCACGGGCGACTTCGCCACTCAGCCCGCGCTTCTTGAGGTAATCCACCGCCCGTTGCCGGCCGCTGTGCTGGCGCAGCTGCAGCTGATAGAAGGCGGCCACCTCCTGCAGGATGCCGAGCAGCGAGTCGTAGCGGGCCGAGGTCTGCTTCTGGTACCCGCCGTCTTCCCGCGGGACCTCCACGCCCACGCTTTTCGCCAGGCGCTCGACGGCCTCGACAAAATCCACGTTGTCGAAGTTCATCAGGAAGCCCAGGGCATTGCCGCCGGCCCCACAGCCGAAGCAGTAGTAGAACTGCTTCTCGGGCTGCACGCTGAAGGATGGGGTTTTTTCCTGGTGGAAGGGGCAGAGACCGGAGTAGTTTTTGCCGGTCTTGCGCAGCTTCACGCGTGGCTCGATCACGTCGAGGATGTCGACGCGACTCAGCAGTTCATCGATGAAGCGGGAGGGAATCAGGCCGGCCATGGCGGAAGGATAGCGTAACTGGAGCAGGCGCGGTGCCGGTGGAATGCAACAGCGCGCGGGAGACTGCGGCTGGCCGGGCTTACGACAGCAGCTTCTTGACCAGTTGACTCACCAGGCCCATGTCGGCACGGCCGAGCAACTGCGGGCGGGCGATGTTCATGACGGCGCCCATTTCTTTCATGGACGTGGCGCCGGCCTGCGCGATGGCGGCCTTGATTATGTCGCTGATTTCGCTTTCGGAAAGGGCTGCCGGCAGAAATTCCTGGATGACGGTGATTTCTGCCTGCTCGGCCGCGGCCAGTTCCGGCCGGCCGCCCGACTCGTACTGCTTGATGGAGTCGCGGCGCTGCTTGACCATTTTGTCGAGCACAGTGATGGCGCGCTCGTCAGTGACGTCCTGCCGCTCATCCACCTCGATTTTTTTGAATTCGGCCAGAATCAACCGAATGGCGCCGAGCCTGTCCTTGTTGCGGGCACGCATGGCGTCTTTCATTGCATCGACGATGCGTGCCTTGATCGGATGGTCAGCCATACAAGGTGGACTGTCTTCGGTGTGTGCGGTCGGGAGCGGTGTTCAGTACAGGCGTTGCTGGCGCCGCGAATCGCGCGACACTTTCTTCTGGTGACGCTTCACCGCAGCAGCAGCCTTGCGCTTGCGAACCGTGGTGGGCTTTTCGTAGAACTCGCGACGACGCACTTCGGCCAGAACACCGGCCTTTTCGCAGGAGCGCTTGAAGCGGCGCAGGGCCACATCGAAGGGCTCGTTTTCTTTGAGTCGGACTACGGGCATAGGGGCTTCCGGGTTGGTTGGTGGAGTTTCGCCGGCTGTGCCGGACGAAAGGCTGCGCATTCTACGGGGGCGGCAGGGCCTTTGCCAAGTCGCGCCTGCGTGGGGTCCGAGGCCCCCGCGGGACGGCGACACGACGTCGCCACCCCCTGCCAGCGCCGCCTGCGGTTACTGCCTGGTCAAGCCGGGACAGACAGCGGCCCCTCCGCGAGGGCACAATTGCGCCTTGTCGCCGGCATTTCCAAGGAGCTTCCATGACCGACACTGCGCTCATCCTCGATGGCGAGGGCCTTACCATCCGTGACGCCATGGCGGTCGCGCGGCACGGACGTGCCGTGGCCGTCTCCGAAGCCGCGGATGTTCAGCAGCGGGTCCGCGATTCCCACGCGTTCATCGTGCAGGCGGTTGCCGAAAACCAGCCGATTTATGGGGTGACCAGCGGTTTCGGGGCCATGGCTTACAAGACCATTTCCCGCGAGCAAGCCGTTGAATTACAGAACAATATTCCCTGGTTCCACAAGGTGGGTCTGGGTCGGCTGTTGCCGGAGGCGGATGTGCGAGCGGCCATGCTGCTGCGCATGAATTCGCATCTGCGCGGTGCCTCGGGCATCAGCATGGCACTCATCGAGCGCATGCAGACCTTCCTCAACGTGGGGGCCACACCGCAGGTCAGGGAATTCGCTTCCATCGGTGCCAGCGGGGACTTGTCGCCGCTGTCCTACATTACGGCCTGTCTGATCGGGCTGGACGATGCCTGGCGGGTCGACTACCGCGGCGAGGTGGTCGGGGCCAGAACGCTGGTGGAGCGGCTGGGTCTGGGGCCGCTGCAACTGGGCCCCAAGGAGGGGCTGGCCATGGTGAACGGCACCTCGGTGATGGCGGGCATCGCGGCCGGCTGCGTCTACGATGTGGAGTCTCTGTTGGCACTGGCCTTTGGTGCCCACGCCCTGTTGTTTCAGGGGCTGCACGCCACTAACCAGTCTTTCCACCCCTTCATCCATGAGCACAAGCCTTTGCCGGGGCAGGTGGCATCCGCGCGGGCCATGCTGGAACTGCTGCGCGGGTCAGCCTTGATCGCCGACGAACTGGAGGGCCAGCACGAATTCCGCGGCGGTGATCAACCGATCCAGGACCGCTATTCGCTGCGCTGCTTGCCCCAGTACATGGGGCCGCTCGTCGATGGCATCCGGCTGGTGAAGGGCCAGATCGAGCTCGAAATGAATTCGGCTACCGACAATCCGCTGGTGGACCATGGCCGGCGCCACACTTACCACGGCGGCAACTTCCTTGGCCAGTACGTGGGGGTCGGCATGGATCAGCTGCGTTACCACCTCGGTTTGCTGGCCAAGCATCTGGACATCCAGATTGCCATGGCCGCCACGCCCGCCTTCAGCAACGGGTTGGCAGCCATGCTGGTCGGCAATCCCGGCCGGTCGGTGAACGGGGGGTTGCAGAGCCTGCAGATCTGCGGCAACTGCATCATGCCGCAGCTGGCCTTCTACACCAATTCATTGGTGCAGCATTTCCCGAGCCACGCCGAGGGATTCAACCAGAACATCAACAGTCAGGGGTTCGGGTCGGCCAATCTTACGCGGCGGGCGGTCGAAATCTTCCAGCACTACATGGCGGTGGCTCTGCTGTTCGGCGTGCAGGCCAGCGAACTGCGCAGCAAGCTGGTGGCGGGTCACTATGATGGTCGTCGCACCCTGTCCGCGGCCAGTCTGCCGCTCTACCAGGCGATCTACGACGTCATTGGAGCCGCGCCTCGCGCAGACAAGCCGCTGGTATGGAACGACTATGAGCAGGAGCTTGACCAGTATCTGGCCAGATTGGTGGCGGATCTGCAGGGCGGTGCAGGGCAGGGAGGCAAGCTGGCAGCGGCCGTATCGACAACGCGAGAAATGCTGGTCTAGGACCTCAGGTCGATGGAGGAAGCCACCGGCCCGCCGGTGGCTCAGTTCAACTGCAGGCTTTGGCCCGGGTAGATGGTGTTGTCGCGCAGACCGTTCCAGCGCTTGATGCTGTCTACCGATACGCCGAAGCGGCGCGCGATGCCGTACAGGTTGTCCCCGTTCTGTACCTGATAGGTGCGCTTGGTTTCGGCCACCTTGGCGTCGACCACTACGGAAGCGGACACCTCGGCGGCGGCGTGAATGGTCAATTCCTGATCCGGAAAGATGGTGCTGCCATCCAGCTTGTTGTTTTGCTGGATGCTGGCCACCGAAACACCGAAGCGGCGGGAAATGCCCCCGAGCGTGTCACCACGGCGCACTTTGTAGATGGTCGGCACCAGACTGCGTACGCCCTCGTCTTCCTCGATCAAGTTCAGGCTCACGGCCATCAGTGGCTCTTCCGTGGTGGAGCCTGACTGGCGCACGAGCTGGAATTCTTCGGACAGCTTGATGGGCTTGAACTCGGCAGGACCGTAGGCGACGGACTGTGCGCCCTGACTGGCGATGCGTATGTCGCTGCTGGAGCCGTGGCCTGGCAGCACCAGTTGCTGCTTGGGGCGGATCAGGGTGCCGGTGATATTGTTGGCGCTGCGCAATTCATCGACGCTGAGGCCATGGCTGCGCGCGATGCGATCGAGCGAGTCACCGCTCTTGACCACATAGATGCCAGCGCCAGGTGCACCCCGGGGCGGGTTGTTGTTGAAGGCCTCCGCGAACTGCTGGTAGCTGCCGTGCGGAATCTTGAGAGCGAATGGCTCAGGGTCATCCGGCAGCGAGCCTTTCAACAGGGCGGGGTTGAGGTTGCGCAGCGTCGCCACGTCAGTACCCGCGTAACGCGCTGCGTCCTCGAGCTTGAGCATGCCGTCGATTTCGACGATGTCGTAGGCGTATTCCTGACCGAGGTCCTGCACCAGGATGCCGTACATTTCCGGGTTGGAAATGATCAGCGAGGACGCGATGAAACGGGGCACGAACTCCCGCGTCTGCTGTGGCAGGAAAGGGTAGACCTGCCAGAAAGCTGGCGGATTCTCGATGGAGCCGCCGGCCCGTTCCACGGAGCGGGTGATGCACCGGAAGCTGCAGTTATAGCCGGCGAGGGACAGGTGCCAGTTGCCCTGGTAGTCCTTGTTCAGGGCCAGCAGATGCTTGGCGGCGGCGCGGGTTGCCTTTTCCGGATCACGACGCTCGTCGACCCATTCATCCACGCGCAATCCCTCACCCCGGGCCGTGGCGGCCATGAACTGCCACATGCCGACCGCGCCGGCAGTGCTGCGGATGGTGGGGTACAGGCTGCTTTCCTGCAGCGCGAGGTACTTGAGTTCGTCGGGCACGCCTTCCTCGGCAAATACCTTTTCGATCATCGGGAAATAGGTATGGCTGCGGCTGGCCCAGGTACGCAGGGTGGAGCGGCGGTTTTGCAGGAAGTCGTTGATGGCAAGTTCGACCAGCCGGTTGGCGGTCATCGGTACGGTGGTGGTGACAGGCTGTACCTCGCCACTTTCCTCCACCACGGTTACTGGCTGGTTACCGAGGCGCCTGGCACCGGATACCAGCGACTCCACCACAGGCTCGTCGACGCCACGGCGGGGGGCCGGCGGCGGAGCGCTGACGACGGTCTCCTGCACAACTGGAACCGTGCTGCAGGCAGAAATTGCCAGCAAAATCAGGAGGCAACCAGTCAGATGGCTGGGTGAGAAACGCACGCAAATACTCTCTTGTTGTTGCAATCCGGCGCCCTCTTCTGGGGCGCCAGGCTGTGCGGGGGTGCCGCCATTATCCACAAATGCCGGGAGTTGCCTACCCGGTGGCCAAGCGCCCGAACGGAGGCACTGACGCACTAACGCCGCAGTCGGCAGAGAACCGCAGCACCATGATTAGTGCGGCGCCCACGCCAAAAAGTTCCCCACGTCCCCGCCGACTGACCAATTCGCCCGTCTGGCAGGGGCTGGCCGGGATCAACCCAGTGAAAGTACGACCTTGCCGAAATGCCGCTGGGCCTGCATGTGGGCAAAGGCGTCGCCGCACTGGTCGAAGTGAAAGACCCGGTCGATGACCGGATGCACGTCATTGGCCTCGATGGCCCGGTTCATCTGCTCGAACATGGCCCGGTTACCCACGAAGATGCCATGCAGGCTGCCGCCCTTGAGCATGAGCGGGTGCGGATTGGTGTCACCCTGGAAGCCGGTCAGCACCCCGATCAACCCGATCTTGCCGTTGTGACGCAACGAGAGCATCGACTGCTTGAGGGTGCCGGCACCGCCCACTTCCACAACGCAGTCAACGCCGGCGCCGCCGGTCAGCTTCAGCACCTCGCCACTCCACTCCGGATGGGTCTTGTAGTTGACGAGGCCCGCCGCGCCCAGCGCCTTGGCGCGGGCCAGTTTTTCGTCGGACGAAGAGGTCACGAAGACCTGGGCACCGGCCGCACGGGCCAGTTGCAGCGCCTGCAGGGACACGCCGCCGGTGCCCTGCACCAGCACGGTGTCACCGGGCTTGATCGAGCGGCCGGCGACCATGAGCGCATGCCAGGCGGTGACGCCGGCGCAGGGTAGCGTGGCCGCTTCCTGGAATGACAGATTGGCCGGGGCTTTCACGGCATCCTGTTCGTTGAACACCACGAATTCCGCCAGCACGCCATCTACCGGGCTGCCCAGCGCCGGGCGGTCGGCCGGTGACGCCGGGCCATCGATCCAATTGCGGAAGAAAGTACTGCAGACCCGGTCGCCGATCTTGAACCGGCTGACCCCCGCTCCGACTGCCACCACCTCGCCTGCACCGTCTGATAGCGGAATGATGTTCCGCGGCACCGGTCCTCCAAAGTAGCGACCAAGCGGCACCAGCAGGTCACGAAAATTGAGGGAAGCTGCCCGCATTTCGACCAGAATTTCGCCGGGGCCAGCGCTCGGCGTGGGGATTTCGACCTTGGCGAGCCCCTCGAAGGAGGTGCTGCCTGCCTTGATGACATACGCTTTCATGGGCGTCTCCTGTGTTGATGCGCGATCTTAGCATGCGAACCGCAGCCGGCATTTCTGCGGCCGGGCGCTGCAGACCCCCGTGCTATCATGCCGGTCGAAATACCCCCCGTCGTTCTCCCCATGAAAGTGCTCGGCATAGAAACCTCCTGCGATGAAACCGGCGTGGCGCTGTACGACAGCGACCGCGGCGTGCTGGCCGAGGCCCTGTACAGCCAGATAGCGTTGCATCAGCGCTATGGCGGCGTTGTGCCGGAACTGGCCTCGCGCGACCACCTTCGCAAGACTCTGCCGCTGGTCCGGCAGGTACTGGCCCAGGCCGGCGTCACGGGCAAGGACGTCCAGGGCATCGCCTACACGGCGGGCCCCGGACTGGCCGGCGCGCTGCTGGTCGGCGGTGCCATCGCCCGCTCCCTCGGGATGGTGTGGCAGGTTCCCACCATCGGTGTGCATCACATGGAGGGGCATCTGCTGGCGCCCTTGCTGGCTACCCCCGCTCCGGCCTTTCCCTTCGTGGCCCTGCTGGTGTCGGGAGGGCACACCCAACTCGTGGCGGTGGCAGGCATCGGCGAATATCAGCTGCTCGGCGAGTCCCTCGATGATGCGGCTGGCGAAGCCTTCGACAAGGTGGCGAAGCTGCTGGCGTTGCCCTATCCCGGCGGACCGGAGGTGGCGAAGCTGGCCGAACTCGGTACCCCCGGCCGCTTCGTCTTTCCGCGTCCGATGGTCAATCGCCCCGGGCTGGATTTCAGCTTTAGTGGTCTCAAGACCTTTGTGCTCACTACCCTCCAGCAGCATACGCTGCAAGGGGTGCTGGATGCGCAGACTCGGGCAGATATTGCCATGGCTTTCGAGGAGGCTGTGGTGGCGACCCTCGTCATCAAATGCCGCCGCGCGCTGCAGCAGACCGGCCTCTCCCGTCTGGTGATTGCCGGTGGTGTCAGCGCCAATCGCCGCCTTCGCGCCGAACTGGCGACTCTGGTGGCCGAAGAACGGGCGGAGCTCTTTTGCCCGCCCTTGCAGTACTGCACCGACAACGGTGCGATGATCGCCTATGCCGGCTGTCGGCGGTTGCTGGCCGGCCAGGCCGACGATCTGGCATTCCACGCGCGGCCGCGCTGGAGCCTCGAATCGCTGCCGCCGCTGGCGGCAACGTCACCCATTTAACGCAAGCACGAACAGCACAGGAGCCGCATGGACATCGTCTACGTCAGGGGTCTGGAGGTAAAAACCGTGATCGGGGTTTACGACTGGGAGAGGGAGATCAAGCAGCCGGTCACCGTGGACCTCGATATGGCCTGCGACATCGGTCGTGCCGCGGGTACTGACGACCACAAATTCGTGCTCGACTACAAGACGGTCTGCGTACGCGTGGCCGAGTTCATCGAGAAGAGCCATCTCAAGCTGCTGGAGTCGATGGCCGAGGAAATCGCCGGGTTGATCCGCAGCGAATTCCACGTGCCCTGGGTGAGGGTGCGGGTCGGCAAGCCTGCGGCCATCACCGGCGCCCGGGACGTCGGGGTGATCATCGAGCGCGGACCGCGGCCGACGGGGCTGCCTCTCTGATGGTGTGGGTCGCGCTCAGCCTGGGCAGCAACGACAACCCCCGCGCCAACTTCAGCACCTGCCTGGACACGCTGCTGCTGCAGTTCCAGGACCTGGCGCTCTCCTCGGTATTCGAGAGCGAGTCCGTGGACCAGCCCGGCACCCACTACCTCAACATGGCAGTGGCCTTCGACACCGCGTTGCCGCTCGCGGAGTTGGTGCGCCACTTGAAAAAAATCGAAGACCGCCACGGGCGCCGGCGCGGGCCGGAGGCGGCTGGACGCGTAAGTCTCGATATCGATGTGCTGCACTACGGTGAGCGCGCCGGCGTGGTGGATGGCCTGCAAATCCCTCACCGCGACGTCGCAAACCGGGCCTACATGCTCTGGCCGTTGTCGCAGGTTGCCGGCAACCGTCAGCACCCGGGGCTCGGGCGACCCTACCGTACGCTCTGGCAGGAGTTCGATCGCCGTGGTCAGCCGATTCGTCCAGTGCCCTTCGAGTGGCATGGTCGCAAATTGACCGTCGCCTGAGGTCGGTCCGGCCCCGGCGGCTCGCGTGGGAGACTGGCGCCAAACGCCGGGGCGCGTTCACGACAGGACCGGTTGCCGCGCGCGTGACCCTGCGGCACAGTCGCGCACATGCTGGCGAGGAGTAGCGCGATGTACCCGTTCAAAGAAGGACAGTTCGCCGTTCGCAACGGCTGGTATGTGCTGGCGTTTGCCGAGGACCTCGGGCCGAACCTGCTCTCGCGCTGGTTGCTCAACGAGCCGGTCGTGCTGTTCCGGCGGCAGGATGGCGAGCCGGTCGCCCTGAGCGGGCTCTGCCCGCACCGCTTCTACCCGCTGGGCAAGAGCAAGCTGCAGGCCGACGTCATCACCTGCAGCTACCACGGTTTCGCCTTCGATGCCGACGGGCGCTGCGTGAATATCCCCGGCCAGGACAACATCCCTTCCTCCTGCGCACTGCGCCGCTACCCGGTGGTGCAGCACGGGATGTGGATCTGGGTATGGCCCGGCGATCCGGCGCGGGCCGACCGGCGGCTCCTGCCGGATCTTGTCGACATCGGCCACGATCGCCCCGGCTTCCTGGTGCAGCCGTTCTACTTCCATGAGCTGAAGGCCCGCTACCAGTTGCTCAACGACAATCTGTTCGACCTCTCCCACCTCGCCTTTCTGCATGCCACCACGATCGGTGTGGGTGCCAATGCCACCACGCCCGAGGAACTCACGGAAGAACCCGGCGTGCTGCGCAGCCGCCGACGCATGAAGAATTGTCCTGCACCGCCGGTGGTGAAGCAGACCGTGGGCTATGACGGGCCCATCGACCAGGTCAATGGCATGGATTTCTACGCCCCGGGCCTGCATGCCGGCTTTGCCGACATGTACTACCCCGAGTGGCACACGCGGGCGGGGCAGCTGCTGCGCAAGGCTCAGGTGTTCCATGCGGTCACTCCGGCCACGCACCACAGTTGCTACTACTTTTTCGGCATGGCCTCCGATGACGCCGGGCAGCTGGCGCAGATGAAGCTCTACCTGCGGCAGACCGTCAGCGAGGACATCGATGCCTCCGAGTCCATCGAGCAGATGCTGGCCCTGCATGGAGAGCCCGCGCGCGAAGTGGTCAAGTTCAGCGACCGCAACACCATCCGCGGCCGACTGCTGCTGCAGAAAATGATGGAGGCAGAGGCCGCCGGCGCGCACTGAGCACGCCGGCGCGGACACCCTGCGGAGGCGTCACTGCCGCCGGTCACCAACCGCTGGCCAGCGGCTTGGCTGGATCCACCTTGAGGTTAACGATAGCGCAGTGGTGGTAGGAGAAGCCGCCTTCGCGGAAGCCAGGATGGTTTTCCATGAACTGCAGGATCTGCAGCACGCAACCCTCGCAGTCGATGTTGGGCAGGGTCACGGTGGTTTCCAGTGGGCCCGTGCGACGTTCCTGGTTCTGCCACAAGCCGTCCACCAGCACCGGCGGCTGCGGCGACGGATCGATGACGCCGTGGTCGGAGCGCGGACCGCGCTCGGTTTCCTTCATCACAGCTACCGGGTCGGGTGGCAGCAGGTTGATGCGACGCGCCAGCGCAACCCGGTAGTGACCCGGGTGGAACACTGTTTCGGTAATGGCCAGACGCAACTCGCTGCCGCCCTGCAGGTCGGTGACGACGCCGGTGCGCGTGCCGCCGTCGGCCATGGTGCCGCCGCAGGGCGCCATCTTCTGCGGGTCGCCCTTGTCGTCTTGCGCAATCCACGAGGCCGGTGCCTCCAGCCGAAAGTGGGCCGCCGCCGGCGCCGCTGGCAGGGCGAGGGCCGTGAAGGCCGCGAAGGCAGACAGCACGCGGGAAGCGGACATGGCAGAGGGCAGCAGGGAGAGGGTCATGGAAGCTCCGGGGTTGAGGGGCCGCGCACGGAGTCGCGCGAACCATGGCGGCAGCATGCGCCGGCCTCGGGGGAAGGGTCAATCCGTTGTCCACGCCGGCACGCGACAGAGCCGCGCCGACTTTGCAGATCGCGCTGCTGCGCTGTGAGCTTGGCGGGCATGCGGTAGACTGCCGACCCTTTCTGCTTCCGGGTGACCCATGTCCGACCTGCCGCTGCCTGAACTTCGCGCCGACTGTGGCGCCTGCAGCGCGCTCTGCTGCGTGGTGTTGCCTTTCGATGCCGACCAGGGCTTCGGTTTCGACAAGGAAGCCAACACGCCCTGCAGCCATCTCTGCGCCGATTTCAGTTGCGGCATCCACGCCCGCCTCGTGGAGGAGGGCTTCACCGGCTGCACACGCTACGACTGTCACGGCGCCGGCCAGCGCACTACGCGCCTGTTCGCCGAAGTGAACTGGCAGGCTGCCCCCGAGCACGCCGAGGAGATCTTCCGCGTGTTCAGCACGCTCCAGCAGTTGCACGGGCAACAGGCTCTGCTGGCACTGGCGCTGGGGAGAGTCGCTGCAGCGCCGCTCCGTGAACGCCTGTTGGAGAGGCAGCAGCAACTGGAGGCTCTGTGCCGTCAGGCCGAGCGCCAGGAGCCTGTGGCACTCGACGCCGTCCAGACGGCGACCCGCCGGCTGCTGCAGCAACTGGCCAGCGAACCGGCGATTATCGCCTTGCGTACTTTCCCGGCCCGAGAGCCTTAGTTGCATGGACTCCAAACTGCTTCTGACCGTATTCGCGACCGTGTTCCTCGCCGAGCTCGGCGACAAGACCCAGCTCGCCACGCTGCTGTTCGCAGCCGACAGCGACACCAGCAAGTGGGTCGTGTTTGCCGGCGCCTCGCTGGCGCTGGTGGCGACCACTGCCATCGGCGTCGTGGCCGGTGCCGCGCTGGATGGGGCGCTGAATCCGCGGTTGCTACAGCTGCTGGCCGGCACTGGCTTTATCGGCATAGGACTCTGGACGGTGGTAAAGGCATTTTGACTGTCGGGCGGCAGCCCGTATGAGGTGGCAGATGGCGCGCATGAGTCGCATGAAGAGCAAAGGGTGGATGCTGGTGATGGCCGGAATCATGATGCAGGGTTGCAGCGACAGCCCGCCGCCGCCCGAGAGCGCCGGCGATGCAGCAGAAGTCACGGGGGCGGCAGCGGCGGCCGACAATCCGTTCTTTGCGGTGAGCCCGCTGCCCCTCCAGTACCCGCCCTTCGATCGCATTCGCGAGGAGCATTACGTGCCGGCTTTCGAGCGCGGCATGTCCGAGCAGTTGGCGGAGATCGACGCCATCGTGAGCCAGACTGCCGAGGCGAGTTTCGCCAATACCGTGGTCCCGCTCGAGGTCTCCGGGCAGCTGCTCAACCGGGTATCCACCGTGTTTTTCTCCATGAGCTCCGCGCACACCAATGAGGCAATCCAGGCGATCGAGACCGACATCTCCCCGCGTCTTTCGGCGCACTACGACGCCATCCTGCTGAACCCTGGACTGTTCGCGCGGGTGAGGGCCGTGTACGAGCAGCGCGAAAGCGCCGGCCTCGATCCGGAGTCCCTGCGGTTGCTGGAAGAAACGTGGCGTGATTTCGTCCGCGCCGGCGCGGAGCTCGACACGGCGGAACAGGAGCGTCTGCGGGCCATCAACACCGAGCTTTCCGAGCTGGAGACCCGCTTCAGCCAGAATGTGCTCGACGAGGTCAACCGCTCGGCGATCGTGGTCGAGAGCCGCGAAGAGCTCACTGGTCTCACTGCGGCCGAGATCCAGCGCGCGGCCGACGCCGCGGCGGCGCGTGACTTGCCTGGCAAGTACGTGATTCCCCTGACCAACACCAGTGGCCAGCCGGCGCTGGTCACGCTGCAGAACCGCGCCCTGCGCCAGCGCATCATGGAAGCCTCGCTGGTACGGGGCAGTAGCGGCGGTGAGTTCGACAACACCGCCATCGTCAGCCGTGTCGCCGCGCTGCGTGCAGAGCGGGCGCAGCTGCTGGGCTATCCGCACTACGCGGCCTATGTGCTGGAAAAACAGACTGCCCGCACGCCGGAAGCTGCCAATGCTCGCCTTGCGGCCATGATCGGACCTGCCATTCGCAACGCCGAGCGGGAAGCGGCTGACCTGCAGCAGCAGATCCGTGCGGAGGGCGTGGACTTTCAGCTGGCGGCCTGGGACTGGTCCTACTACGCGGAGAAGGTGCGGCAGCAGCGCTACAGCTTCGACGAAACCCAGCTGAAGCCATATTTCGAGCTCGACAACGTGTTGCTGAAGGGCGTGTTCTTCGCCGCCGGTCAGCTGTACGGCATCAGCTTCCGCGAGCGCAACGATCTGCCGGTTTATCAGGAGGACGTGCGGGTGTTCGACGTGCTGGAAGCCGACGGCAGCCAGCTCGGCCTGTTCCTGTTCGACCCCTTCGCGCGCCCCAGCAAGCAGGGGGGTGCCTGGATGAATGACTATGTGCCTCAGTCGCAGCTGCTCGGCACCCGTCCCGTGGTGGCCAACCACCTCAATATCCCGAAACCGCCGGCTGGAGAGCCCGTGCTGCTGACCTTCGATGAGGTGATCACGGCATTCCACGAATTCGGCCATGCGCTGCACGGGTTATTCAGCGCCGTGAACTACCCGAGTCTGTCGGGAACCTCCGTGCCGCGCGATTTCGTGGAGTACCCCTCGCAGGTCAACGAGATGTGGGCGACCTGGCCTGACGTACTCAGGAATTACGCCGTGCACTATCAGACCGGTGAGCCGATGCCGCAGGACCTGCTCGACAAGGCGCTGGCGGCCCAGCAGTTCAACCAGGGCTTCGCTACCAGTGAGCAGCTGATGGCCTCGATCACCGACATGGCCCTGCATCAGTTGGCACCGGACGCCGTGCCGGCGGCAGACGAGTTGCTGCAGTTCGAAGCCGATACGCTGACTGCCGCGGGCGCCAACCTCGACATGCTGCCGCCGCGTTACCGCCTGCCCTACTTCTCCCACATCATGGGTGGCTATGCGGCGGGCTATTACTCGTACATCTGGAGCGAGGTGCTCGACGCCGACACGGTGGAATGGTTCAAGCGCAGCGGTGGCATGACCCGTGAGAATGGCCAGCATTTCCGTGACACACTGCTGTCGCGCGGCGGCAGCGCCGACGCGCTGGGTCTGTTCGTGGACTTCAAGGGGGCAGAGCCCGACGTCACACCGCTGCTGATTCGCCGCGGTCTGAACTAGCCAGCGGGCGCGCCGGCAGCCGCCATTTACGCCAGCGCGCCGCCATCCACGCGGATGATCTGCCCGGTCACGTAGGTCGCCTGGGTCAGGAAGAGCACGGTGCCGGCGATGTCCTCCGGTGTGCCGAGACGGCCGAGACAGGTGCGGTTGAGTGTGCCCTGCTGCTCGCTTTCGCTCATGCCACCTTCGTACTCCGGCCAGAGTATGGCCCCCGGCGACACCCCGTTGACGCGCACCTCCGGGGCGAGTTCGCGCGCCAGCGTGCGGGTGAGGTTGGCAAGTGCCGCCTTGGCCATGGCATAGGGCGCAAAGCCGGCGAGGCCGTGCTGGGCGGTACTGTCGACGATGTGGACGATGCAGCCCTGGCGCACCCGCAGGGCAGCCGCCAGTCGTTGCGCGAGAAACAGCGGCGCCCGCGCGTTGGTGCTCATCAGGTCTTCCCAGTGCTGCGCGGTCACGTCGGCGAGCGCCGTGGGGTAAAAGCTCGAGGCGTTGTGCACCAGCAGGTCCAGACGCTGCCACTGGGCCAGTGCGTCGTCTGCCAGTTTTTCGACCGCAGAGAGGTCGACCAGATCGGCCCGGGCAAGGCGCACGCTGTCGGCGCGCAGGGCATTCAGTTCAGCTGCCAGCGCTTCGGCCGGGGTAGCTGATTGTCGGTAATGCAGCACGATCCGATAGCCGGCGTTGTGCAGCGTGCGCACGATGGCGGCACCAATGCGGGCAGCCCCCCCGGTCACGAGGGCCACGCGGTCGGTCGAGGCGTCAGCAGCGAGAGAAAGCGTCAAGAGCGGTCCTGGGAGGCGAGTACGGCGGAGACCGCGCTGATACGCGCCTGCCGGATGGCCAGACCAAGCTCGGCTTTCCGGTAACGGCTGGCCAGCGCAGCGGCATCGACCTGCTGTGCGGCCTGCAGCGCGCGCAGCAGCCGTGCGGGCTGCGGGTAGGCGCGGGTCTCGAGCCCGGTACGGCCGCGGGCATCGGCCTCGCAGGCCTGCAGGAACAGCGCAAAGCGCTCGGGTCGGCGCAGGGCATCGCAGAGTTCGAGGGTTTCGAACAGCTGCTCCGGTGCCTGCTTGAGTGCCTTGTGGCAGCGGGTATGGAAGCGGCTCACCAGCACGCCGAGTTCGCGGAAATCAGTGGGAACGCGGAGCCGCAGGCACAGGGCCTCGATCAGGTCGACGCCCCCTTCCTCGTGCCCCGTATGGGCCGGCCACAGGTCGCGCGGCGTGCGCCCCTTGCCCAGGTCATGCACCAAGGCCGCGAAGCGCATGCGCGCATCGCTGCCAAGGCGAGCGGCCTGCTCCAGCGTCATCAGCATGTGCACGCCGGTGTCGATCTCCGGATGGAAGAACTCCGGCTGGGGTACACCGAACAGCGCGTCCAGTTCCGGCAGCAGCGTGGCGAGCGCTCCGCAGTCGCGCAGCACCCGGAAGAACACGGCCGGGGCAGCGGTGTCGAGCGCGCGCTGCAATTCCTGCCAGACTCGCTCCGGGCTGAGATGCAGGAGTTCGTCGCCTGCACTCAGCTCTCGCATCAGCCCAAGCGTTTCCCCGGCGATCGTGAATCCGAGCGGCGCAAAGCGCGCGGCGAAGCGTGCAACGCGCAGGACCCGCAGCGGATCCTCGGCAAAGGCCGGCGACACGTGGCGCAGCACCCGCGCCTCGATGTCGGCACGGCCCCCGCAGGGATCTAAGTAGTGGCCGTCGGCATCCTGGGCGATGGCATTGACGGTGAGATCGCGACGCAGCAGGTCTTCTTCCAGCGTGACCCCGGGATCGGCGTTCACCACGAAGCCGGCGTAGCCCTTGCCGCTCTTGCGTTCCGTGCGGGCCAGCGCGTATTCCTCCTTGCTGCGCGGGTGCAGGAACACGGGGAAATCGCGCCCGACCTGCTGGAATCCGGCATCGAGCATATCGGTGACGCGGGCCCCCACCACGACCCAGTCGGTGTCCTTCACCGGCAGTCCCAGCAAGGCATCGCGCACCGCGCCACCTACCCGATAGACCTTCATGAGGGGCTCCTGTCACCCATGGCAGT
>CANGUU010000031.1 GCA_947457195.1 Gammaproteobacteria bacterium | reverse complement strand
GTGCGTTCACCGTCGATCGTGGAAACGCTGGGTGCACCGCAGACTGGGTTCGCGTCCCTCGCCAGTTCCTTCCCATGCAACCAGCTCAACCGAAACAACGGTCCTGCCAGTGGGATCCGTATCAAGAATTGTGACGCCTTTGAGCAGAAGCTCGGGCTGCCGGCTGCCACCTTCGCGGGCCTGAGTCCTGCCAATGCGGGCGTACCGGCAGGGGTCGGCGGCAATCCAGGGCTGCAAAACGAGGTGGCCACCAACTGGACAGCTGGCTTCGTGATCCAGCCGAGTTTCCTCGAGGGCCTGGAAATCCAGGCCGACTACCTGAATATCCTGCTTGAGAAACAGATCGGCCTGACCTTCCTCGGCACCCAGTGCTTCGACCAGCCGGATTACCCGCTCAGTCTGATCGGCGGTGTGTCGGCGTGTGAAGCCATCACCTTGGGCGTGGGTACCGGGGCGGGTGGTTTGCAGGCGCCTTACAGCATCCCCGCCACCAACATCATCACCGGCAACCCGATCAAGCCGCCTGCCATTCTGGGGGCTCCGACGCCGACGCAGGCGCCCTATACGATAGCGACAGCCCAGTACACCAACACCAACCAGGGCGCGATCCGCCTGCAGGCCGTCAACACGCGCATCAGCTACGACTTCATGCTGCAGGATGCGCTGTCGGTGTTCGGCCTTGGCGGCAAGGACCTGGGGCAGATGCGTGTGGATGCGTACATCTACGCGCTCAACAGGTTCCAGACCTCGGCCGACGGAACCTTCCGCAGTGACACCAACAACAACCGGGGTGAACCTGGCTACGAAGGCATCCAGAGCCGCCTGGATTTCAGCCATCGCATCGGTGCGTTCACGCAGCAGCTGCAGTGGTTCCACACCGGCAAGGCCCAGGTGAACATCGACATCGCGGATGCTGCCATTCCCGAGCAAAACGCGCTGTTCTTCCGGCCTTCGTGGGATCGTTTCAACTACAACCTCGCCTATGCAGTGAACGAGCAGCTCACGGCACGGGTTGTCGTGAACAATGTGTTCAACGACCAGCTTCGCCCGGAGTACGGCCTGCCGGGTGATACCATCGGTCGCAGCTACGTTGTAAGGCTCGATGCTCGCTTCTGAGGGCGTCTGAGGGGTCTGCCCAACGGGCAGGCCCTGGTGTGACGACACCGACGCGTAGGGGCCTTGACTGGCCCTCGCTCTTCCACAGCCCGCTCTGCGGGCTGTTTTCATTGGACAGCGCAATGAACATGCAAGTCTGGCTTGGCTTTGGGGCTTCGACGTTCCTGATCTGCCTTACTCCCGGCCCCAACATGCTGTTGATGCTGACCTTGGGCCTGCGTCACGGTCTGCGGGCGACACTTCCTGCCATGCTGGGGGCGCTGCTGGTGCTACTCGCCATGCTGGCAGCTTCTGCACTCGGACTGGGCTTGCTGCTGCAGCAGTCCCCGCAGGCCTTCCTCGTTCTCAAGGCGTTGGGCGCGGCCTACCTGGCCTTCCTCGGCGTGCAGTTGCTACGCGCTGCGGCGCGGCCCTCCGGAGCCACGCCGCCGACAGCCGGCGCGGCATGGCAGGCCTCGCCCCTGCCCTTTGCGCAGGCGCTCGGCCGGGGCATGACCGTGGCAGCGAGTAATCCCAAGGCCATCATGTTTGCCGCGGCCTGGTTTCCGCAATTCATCGATCCTGCCCGTAGTGCGTGGCCACAGCTGGCTGTGGCGCTGCCCACCTTCCTGCTGCTGGAAACCTGCTGCTATTTTCTCTACGCCTCCGGTGGTGAGGGGCTTGCGCGCCGGCTCAGGGAACCACGTGCCGCGCGTCGTCTGACGACGGCCGTCGGCGTGCTTTTCCTCATTTTTGCGGCGCTGTTGCTGCGCGGCTGAGCCACGTCACGGCAGAGTTGTTGGAAAAACCCCGCGCAAGCCGTCTGGCAGGCACGCCGCCGCGTTGCGCCTGTGCGTGCATCCGCCCACAATCACTGCCTGTTTCCTGCCTTTCCGACACGATGGAATCTGCACCGCCACTTTTCTCTACTGCCGATGTCACCTTCATGCGCCGTGCCTTGCAGCTGGCAGAACTGGCGGCTGCCGTGGGAGAGGTGCCGGTCGGCGCGGTGCTGGTGCAGGGCGGCGAGGTACTGGGCGAGGGCTTCAATCAGCCCATCGGCTCCCATGACCCTACGGCGCATGCCGAGATCGTCGCGCTGCGCGCGGCGGCGCGGCGGGTCGGCAATTACCGGCTGCCCGACACCACGCTGTATGTCACGTTGGAGCCTTGCACGATGTGCATCGGTGCCCTCATGCACGCGCGTGTGGCCCGGCTGGTGTTTGCGGCGCGCGAGCCCCGCGCCGGTGCGGTGGTCAGCACGCAGCAGCTCTGTGAACAGGGGAGCTTCAACCACAGGCTCGCGTGGCAGGAGGGTGCGCTGGCAGCCGACAGTGCAGCCCTGCTGACAGCATTCTTCCGCGCACGGCGCTGACCTCGTTGTCGTCTTCGACCCGGCAGACGTGCTAGCCGGGCGTGCCGCCGCCACTGCTGGCACGGTGGCGGCGCAAATGCTTGCGCCAGCGCGGTCGACCTTCCCGCGCGGGCCCGTACCAGTCCTCGTGCGTTTCGTCGATGTCGACTTTGCCGCCGGCCAGTTCGTGATTGCTGCGCCAGCCGTGCAGGGCCTCGAAGGCCGCGTGGTCCATGAAGTCCACCGCCAGATCGACAGCCACCACCGTGCCGCCGGGCACGCGCGCCAGCACGGTGGCGAGCTTCGGAACGGACACAAAGGTCAGCGAGCCTTCCACCACCACGTGCCAGCGTCCGTCCCGCTCTTCACAGCGAATCTCGGTCTGCGACAGCCGCCGCAGCACGAACAGCACCGACAGGGCGAGACCGATGCCAACGCCGGCCAGCAGATTGAGGCCGCACACGCCGAGCACGGTCGCCGCATAGATCAGCACCTCGTTGTGCTTCCGGAGCTCCCGAATATGATGCAGGTTCACGAGATTGACACCCGTGTAGACCAGCAGTCCCGCCAGTACCGCCAGCGGAATCGCTTCGATCACGCTGCCGAGGAACAGTACGGTCAGCAGGATCCACACACCATGCAGGATCGCCGACCAGCGCGTAGCTGCGTTGGCATTGATGTTGGCCGACGAGCGAACGATCACACCGGTGATCGGTAGACCCCCCAGCAACCCCGAGACGAGATTGCCTGCCCCCTGCGCCGACAATTCCCTGTCGAGGTCGGAGCGGGCGCCGGTATGCAGCTTGTCGGTGGCTACCGCACACAGCAGTGATTCGACGCTGGCGATCAGCGCCACCGTGATCACCGCGAGCACGAAGGCGCCCCAGTCGCCCGGCGGGGTCAGCGTGGTGAGGGCAAAGGAGGCCGGTAGATCCACGCGGGCGACTTCGGCGTCGACGAGCAGGGATACGGCCGTGGCGATCGCCACCGCAGCCAAGGGTCCGGGTACGGCCCTGAGGCCGGCGAGACCGATGCGCTTCCATACCACCAGCAGCAGGAGGGTGAGGCCGCCGAGCAGGCCCGCTTGCGGATTGAGTGCCGCCAGACCGGCTGGCAAAGCCAGCAGGTTCGCCACGGGGGAACTGGCCGGCGAGCCACCGAGCACCACGTGCAGCTGGGCTAGCGCAATGGTGATGCCGATGCCTGCCAGCATGCCATGCACCACGGACGGCGCGATTAGCAAAGCGCCGCGCGCCACGCGAAAGTAGCCGAGCACGAACTGCAGCACACCGGCGCAGGCGGTGATCAGGCACATGGTCTCCCACCCGAACTGTTGCACGAAGCCAGCGACCACCACGGTCAGGCCTGCCGCCGGACCCGACACCTGCAGCGGAGAGCCCGCCAGCAAACCCGTGACGATGCCGCCGGCGATGGCCCCGATCAGGCCCGCAATGATCGGGGCATCAGAGGCGAGCGCGATACCGAGCGACAAGGGAACGGCGATCAGGAAGACGACGAGTGAAGCCGGCAGGTCACGGCGAAGGTCGGGTTTGAACATGAGGCTGGCTTCCGAAAGGCGCGGCTGACGTTGCCACGGGACCACGCACCTTAGCGAAACGCCCTTAACCGCTCAAGGCAATCCTGCCGCTGCCCGGAGCGGCCGCCGGCAGGACTTCCAGGCTCAAGGCGACCTCGCCGGAAAGTCGGCGGAATCAGCCGGCCAGCTCTTGAAAACACGAGTTCAGTATCCATTAATGCACAGGCGCCGTAACAATGGTTGCGGCCGCAGCGCGCCGCGTCAGACCACAGGAACTGCATGGGCTCTTCTCACTCGCATTACCCGGACAAGAATGCCTTCAGTGCCATGTTACGGGCCCTGCTCGGTCCGGAAGTGGGCTACTACCGTCTCATCCTGCTCTACAGCCTCGCTATTTCCCTGCTTTCGCTGGTGCTACCGGTCTCGGTGCAGCTCCTGATCGACACCATCGCCAACATCGGGCGGGTCAGCGCCGTGGTGACCATCGCCCTGCTGATGCTGTCCCTGCTGCTGTTCTCGGCGCTGCTGTATGCCCTCCGGGCCTGGGCCATGGAGCTGTTCAACCGTCACCTGTACAGCCGGGTCGCCAGCGAAATCGCCATGACGGGTTTGATGGCACCGGCCGGCTACTTCGAACATGGCGAGCGCAGCGCGCTGTTCAATCGCTACTTCGACATCATGATCCTCAAGAAGAACGTGCCATACCTGCTGAGCTACGGGTTCACCCTGTTCTTCCAGACCGTGATCGGCTTCATTCTCGTGTCCCTCTACCACTTCTACTTTTTCGTGTTCAGTCTGGTGTTCCTGTTGCTGGTCTACCTGACCTGGCGCGCGCTGGGCTGGAGCGCCATCAACAGTGGCTTTCAGGTCTCCGAGACCAAGCACGCCGCGGCCGCGTGGCTGCAAGGGCTGGGAGTCAATGGCGGCTTCTTCAAGGCGCGGGGGCGGCTGGAGTTTGCGCTCGAGCGCACCAATGCGCTGGTACATGCCCACCTCGACGCGCAGCAGCGCCATTTCCGCTACAGCTTTTCCCAACACATCATCTATTTGCTGATCTACGCGCTCTCCAGTGCCGCCTTGCTGGGACTCGGGGGCTGGCTGGTCATCCAGGGCGAGCTCACGCTCGGGCAGTTGGTAGCGGCCGAACTCGTGTTGTCCTCGATTTTCTTCGGGCTGCCGCAATTGGCCAGTTATCTCGATTATTACTACGACGTCTGCGCCGCCATCGAGGAGCTGAATCGTTTCTCGGCTGTCAGTGCGGAAACCCTGCCCGAGGCCGAGCCCATCGCGTTTCCGCCTGCGCAGCCGCTGCAGGTGCGCCACGTGGTCTGCGACAGTGGTGCCCGACCGCTGGCCTTCGATTTCGAACTGCCGCCCGGGGCGCTGGTGCGGGTCATCGGCTATGACGGTCTGGCGCAGGATGCGCTCAACAGCCTGCTCAAGCGTGCCCTCGTCCCGCGCAGCGGCACGCTGAGTTGGGGGGAGTCTGATCTTCTCGACTGTCCTCTCCAGGACGTACGGGGCCTCGTGACCGTGCTGGACCGCGCCACGCTGCTGCCGGTCACCATCCACGACTATCTGCGACTGGCCGGGCCGGATGTCAGCGGTCACCGTGTGCAAGAGGTGCTGTCATTGTTGCAGCTCACCGAAGAGCTGGCGGCATTGCCGGCGGGCATGCAAACCGAGCTGTCATACAGCTCGCGGCCGCTGGTGCTCGAGCAGGCGCTACGTCTCAAGCTGGCCTTCGTGCTGCTGAGCGAGTGCCGCGTGCTGCTCATGAGTGAAATTTTCGACTGCGTGGATGCTGGCGTACTCGATGACTTCCTGAGCGAGTTCAAGCGCAGCCGACAGGGCTGTGCGCTTTGTTACACGCGGCGGCCCGACCTGGCACGCTTCACCCATACCTTGCAGCTCGGCCACGAGCAGCAGCACCTGCAGGAGGTGGCACGATGAGGCGGGGACGCACGGGTGATTTCAGTTTCGGCCACGCCTACGGGGGCAGTTCGCTCGAGCGCCTCGACTGCCTGCGACGGGTGCGGGTGCCGAGACCGCTGCGCACCTTTTCCTGGCTGTTGGCCTGCAGCATTTTGCTCGCTGCCGTGCTGCTGGTTTTCACCCCGTGGGTGCAAACGACGGTGGGTATCGGCAGGGTGACCACGCTCGATCCCCGCGATCGCGTGCAGCCGATCAGTGCGCTGGTGTCTGGCCGCGTGGCCGAGTGGTACGTGAGGGACGCCGATACCGTGAAGGCCGGTGATCCGCTGGTGCGCATCCAGGATCTGGACGATGAGCTGGTGGTGCGCCTGCAGGCCCAGCTCGACGCCGCCATTCGCAAACACGCCGCGGCCAAGCAGGCGGCCGACACGGCGGCGCTGGATCTGGCCCGTCAGGAGAAACTGTTCACCGATGGGCTGACGGCCAGGCTGACGGTGGAACAGGCCAGCATCCGCCTGCAGCAACTGCGTGTGGCGGAAGAGCAGACCCTCGGGGAACTGAATCAGGCCGAGGTGAACTTTTCGCGACAGGGCAGCCAGCTGGTGGTGGCCCCGCGCGATGGCACCATTCTCAATGTGGAGGCGGGCGACACGGCCACCATCGTCAGTGCCGGCGAGGGTCTCGCGATGTTCCTGCCTGCCGACGCAGAGCGTGCAGTCGAGTTGTTCATCGATGGTCGCGACATCGGGCTCGTCAAACCCGGCCGGGAGGTGCGGCTGGAGTTCGAGGGCTGGCCGTCCTTCCAGTTCAGTGGCATCCCCGAGTACGCCATTGGTACGTTTGCAGGAGAGGTGGTGTTCGTGGAGCCGAGTGCCCGCACCGATGGTCGCTTCCGGGTGCTGGTGGCAGAGCGTGAGCTGGGTACGGCCTGCCAGCAGGCCTCTTCACTTCCCGGTCTCAACCTGGCCGGTAACTGCGGCTGGCCGCCGGAGAGCTTTGTCCGACTCGGTGCCAGTACCCGCGGCTGGGTGCTGCTGGAGACCGTACCGCTGGGTTACGAGTTGTGGCGACTTCTGAACAATTTCCCGCCGGTGAACGTCGCGCCGCTGGCGAGCCTGCCGCCGCAGGCCAGTGAATCCAAATGAGCGCCGCTCCGCGTTGGCAGCCAGCGTGCCTTGGCCTCTTGTTGCTGTTTGCCACCGCTGCAGCGGCCGCGCAGGAGCGTGCGATATCTGCGACACCGACTGACCTGTCGGCGGTGGTGGCCAGCAGCCTGCGGCACTTTCCACTGGTATTGGCAGCCGAAGCCGACATTGCCCGCCAGCGGGGTACCGCGCTGGCGACCGAGGGTGTCTTTGATCCGCGCGTGGAGGGCGCCGTCGGTGGACGCACGTCCGGCTTCTACGATGGCCGTCAGCTCGACACGCAACTCGAACAATTGCTGCCCTTCTTCAATACCAAGGTGTTTGCAGGTTACCGCATCGCCGACGGCAGTTTTCCCTCATACCAGGGCAGTGACCTTACACGGGACAACGGCGAAGCCAGAATGGGCTTCGCCATTTCGCTGCTGCGCAACCGCGACATCGATGACCGTCGTGCGGCCGTGGCGACCACGGACCTGCAGGTCATGGTCGAGCGGCAGCAGTTGGCGGCGGAGCGGCTGAAGGTACTGCGCTCAGCCTACGTGGCCTATGCCCGCTGGCTGCTCGCGCACCGGCTGCAGGAGGCCTATCAGGAATTGCTGGATCTTGCCGTGCAGCGCGGCGTAGGGCTGGAAACCAGTGTCGCGGCAGGGAATGCCGCCGCCATCCTGCTGGTGGAAAACCAGCAGTCCATCGTGCAGCGCCAAGGCTTGATCGTGGACGCCCAGCGGCAGATCGACGTGGCCGCCGAGCAACTCGCGCTCTATCTGCGCGACGACGCCGGGCAACCGATGACGCCCTTCTATGATCTCGCGCTGGCCTTGCCGGCGGAGGACCCGGCCCTGTTTACGACGCCGGTCGGCCGTGTCATCGATGCCGTGCTGGAACTGCGTCCGGAGATCGCCATCGCCCGCGTGGCGCAGCAGCAGGCGCGTATCAGGAAGCAGGCAGCCTTGAACCTGGCCAAGCCCCAGCTTGACCTGCGCGTCTACACGACCCGCGACTTCGGCGCTGGCGCCCGCAACCTTGCCGGAACCGACAACGTGGTGGATCTCAGCGTCAGCATTCCGCTGCGCACGCGCGAGGCCACCGGCAAGGCCACGGCTGCACAGGCGGAGGTGGACGGTCTCGAGCATCGGATCCAGTTGTTGGAAGACCAGGTGTCCCTTGATATCCGCAGTGCCCTGGTCAACCTCGAGGCCACGCGGCAGTTGGAGGCCTTTGCCATCAGCGAACTCGATTTGTCGACCCAGCTGGCGGCGGCGGAGCAGCAGCGCTTCGATGCAGGGCAGAGCGATTTTTTCCTGCTCAACCAGCGTGAGCGGCAGATGGGGGAGGCTCTGCTGAAACGCTGGCAGGCCTACCTCATCCATCAGATCGCGTTGGCGGATTACTACGCTGCCAGCATGGATCTGCAGGCGCTTGGCGCGGATGCCGACACGGTCCTGCTCGACCCGCTGCGCTGAATGGAAGTAGCGGTGTCGTCAGTCGCGCGCCGGCCGGTAGCCCGGTTTGGCGCAGAGGAATTGCGCGGTGTGGATCACGCGCTCCATGAAGCCGCCTTCGCAGAAACACAGGTAGAAGCGCCACATACGGATGAACACTTCGTCGAATCCGAGCTGCCTTACGGCCGGCAGTTGTTCCTGGAAGCGGTCACGCCACGCGCGCAGCGTGAGTGCGTAATCCCGCGTGATGTCGTACAGGTCGATCAACTGCATATCCGTCTGTTCGGCCAGGTGACGCGTGAAGGCGGCATTGCAGGGCAACTGGCCGCCCGGAAAGATGTAGCGCTTGATGAAGTCCGTATTGGCCAGCGAGTACTTGTAGCGCTGGTCGGAGATGGTAATCGCCTGGATCATCATCAAGCCGTTGGGCTTCAGCAGCCTCGAACACTGTGAGAAGTAGGCCGGATAGTACTCGGCGCCCACCGCCTCGATCATTTCTACCGACACGAGTTTGTCGAACTGACCTTCCAGATCGCGGTAATCCTTTTCCAGCAGCGTGATCCGTTCCGTGAGACCTTCGCGTTCCACCCAGGCCTTGGCGTGCAGGTACTGTTGGTGTGAGAGGGTGGTGGTGGTAACACGGCAGCCGTAGTGTTTGGCGGCGAATATAGCCAGTCCTCCCCAGCCGGTGCCGATCTCCAGCAGGTGATCATCGGGTTTCAGTTCAAGCTTGTCGCAGAGACGGCGAAACTTGGCGAGCGAGGCCTGCGCCAGCGTGGCCGTCTCGTGCAGGAAGATGCCAGAGGAGTAGGCCAGCGTGTCGTCGAGGAACAGCTTGAAGAAGTCGTTGCTGAGGTCGTAGTGGGCGGCGATGTTGTCGCGGGCCCGGGCGCGGTCATTGCGCCGCAGCCAATGGAACAGCCGAAGCCCGAGCGCGCGCAGGGGAGAGGCCTTCATGCCATGCACGACCTCCATGTTGATCACGAACAGCCGGATGACCTCCAGGAGGTCTGGGGTGTCCCAGAGTCCTTGCATATAGGCTTCACCGGCGCCTACCGAGCCATTACTGAGCATGGCTCGATACGCCGCAGGGTCCTTGATCTGCACGGTTGCCTTCACGCGCGCTTGTGCCCGTGGCTCGCCGAATTCGAGCACCTGGCCAGCCTCCTCCAGTCGCAGATGACCCTGCTGCAGGCGTCCGAGCAGGGCGTGCAGGGCCTGCCGTGGCCAGGAGGCCTCCAGCGCAGGGGAGAGGGTGCGGGGAGAGGCGAGTTCGCTGCTTTTCACAATCAGCTCCTTAGGTGGGACCGACACTGTCGGCAGTGGATTTTCCGGACGTATTACGCGCCTTTTGTGGGTGTGGATGAAAGCGCACGCGCTTGCTCCACAGCTTTAGCGCCTGAAAGTAGATGCCGATCGCGACCTGCAGGGTCATGAACGGAAAGCGCCAGAGCAGAGCCCGCATGCTGGCCGCAGTACAGGGCCTGCGCAGCAGGTTCATGCCAGCCGTGAACTGCAGTACCCCCTCCCGCAGGAGGGCCATGTCCAGTCTCAGCGTGTCGGCCGGCAGCCCGCTTTTCCAGTGGTACGCAAGGTCCATCGGCATGAAGGGGGAGACATGCATGGCCTTGGGAAATTCGCAGTCCAGCCTGCCATCGGGGTCCGTGACCGGCAACACGTAATGGCAGCGTTCACCCCAGGGCGTATTGGTGACTTCGGCGACCAGAACCCGCAGGCGTTCCTCACGGTCGAAACAGTAATAGCAGCTGATGGGATTGATGATGAAACCGCAGTAACGAAGGTTGGTCAGCAGGCGGACAGCCCCGTCGGGGCTCGGCACACCGCTCTGCTCGATGCTGTCGAGCACGGCCTGCTTGAGGTCGGTCTTCGCCGGTCCGTGGTAATCGCTGCGCCGGAAGCAGGCCAGATTCCAGTACTCCTGCGACCACCAGGGGCTCTGCGCAAAGACGTCGTCCACTTCGTCGAGGTCCAGATACACCATGGCCACACGGTAGCGGAAGAAATGCCGGCGCGGCTCGAGCCGGTGGTGCCACACCGTGCCCTCGTATATCGCGCTGTGGCGAACGGTCGACATCAGGGCGGCGCCACCGGCTTGCCTGCGCCCGATGTCGCCGCTGCCAAGGCCGTGGCCACGCGCCTGGCGCTCCAGACCGCATCTTCATGGAACCCGTTGCGCCACCAGGCGCCGCAGAACCAGGTGGCGTTCACGCCGTTGACCTCCTGCCAGCGCTGCTGGGCGGCAACCCCGGCCACGGTAAACAGCGGATGCTCGTAGTGGTAAACGCCGCGAATCGTGCGTTGGTCAATCGCTGCCGTCTGGTTCAGTGTCACACACCAGGTCTTGCGACTCTGCAGACTCTGCAGAATGTTCATGTTGTAGGTGAGGGTGGGGCGACTGCCGTCACCGTTCCCGAGCCCTACGTTCCAACTGGACCAAGTCCGACGGTTGCGGGGCAGCAGGCTGGTGTCGTGATGCAGCACCACTTCGTTGCGCGTGTAGGGTATGGCACCGAGCACGGACTTTTCGGCCGCCGAGGCATCCGCCAACAGGTGCAGGCACTGATCGCTGTGGCAGGCCAGAATCACCTGGTCGAAGTAGTCTGTGCCGCGCTCTGCATGGACCGCTACCTGGGTGCGTCCGTCGACCTGCACCCCACGCTGCACGGCCTGCACCGGTGTCGCCAGCCGGATGTTGTGGGCATAGCCGGCGGTCAGCGGGCCGATGTAGTTGCGCGAACCGCCACGGATCACCCGCCACTGCGGTCGGTGCCGCAGATTCAGCAGCCCGTGGTTACGGAAGAACCGGACGAAGAATTGCAGGGGGAACTTCTCCATCGTGCTGTCATCGGACGACCAGATCGCGGCTCCCATGGGAATCAGGTACCACTGGCGGAATTCGCGCGAGTAACCAAAGCGCTGCAGGTAATCTCCGAGCGTGCAGTCGGCGAGCGCAGGTTCGCTGGCGAGATCGGCCTCGACCCGGCGGTTGAAGCGCAGGATGTCCCTCAGCAGGCGCAGGAAGCGTGGAGACAGCAAATTGCGGCGCTGGGCGAACAGGGTGTTGAGGCTGCTGCCGGCGTACTCGAGACCACTCACGGCGTCGCTGACGCTGAAACTCATGCTGCTGGGCTGCGATGCCACACCGAGTGAAGCGAGCAGCTCGATGAAGTTGGGGTAGGTCCAATCGTTGAAGACGATGAAGCCGGTATCTATGGCCAGTTGCTCGTCCCCATCCTGCACCGCGATGGTGGCGGTATGGCCGCCGAGTCTGGCGTCCGCTTCGTACAGATGGACATCATGGGACTGGTGCAGGTAATGCGCGGCGGCCATACCGGCTACACCGCTGCCGATGACGGCAATCTTCATGGAATGACTCTCGAGCGAAGGATTCAGGGGGCAGACTTTACCGCACGTCGGGCCAGACGCGGCATCAGCGACCCGTACCAGAGTCCCGGCAGCCAGCGGGCCAGCGTGAGCAGACAATGCAGTTGCCAGGGAAAGGCGAGACGACGGCGCCCGCGCCCGAGCCTGGCCACGATATAGTCTGCAGCCTGCTCCACGGTCCACTGGAAGGGCATCGGGAAGTCGTTGGCGGCCGTGAGGCGGGTACTGACAAAACCGGGGAAGACGGTGGTGACGTCGATTTCGTGCCCAATGTCGCAGCGCAGGGCATCGAGGAAATACGCCATGGCGGCTTTGCTCGCGCCATACCCCTCGGCGCGCGGAAAGCCGACGTAGCTGCTCATGCTGCCGATGCCGACGATCTGCGGCCTCCTGCCACCAGCAGCCCCCGCCGAACGCAGCAAAGGCAGCGCCGCTTCGCAGGCGTGCACCACGCCCAGGAAATTGACGCTGGTCACCCGCGCCACACTGTCGCTGTCGAGGTCGGGCAGGTCGATGTATTCGCAGATGCCGGCGCTCAGCAGGATCCCATCGAGTGCGCGTGGGGCAAGCGGATCAGTCGCAAAGAGTCCCAGCACCGCCACGCGGTCGGCCACGTCGACCGGCCACACCTGCACCTGTCCCGGGAACTCGGCAGCCAGGCGCTCCAGGCTGGTGCGGCTACGACTGCTGATGTGAACCCGGTGGCCCTGCAGGGCCAGCCGCCTCGCCACGGCCCGACCGATCCCGTCTGCCGCACCTGTCACCCACCAGGTTTGCGGGGCGACCTGCCTCATTGCGCCATGCGCCGTTTCAGCAGGCGAGTGGCGGCGCCCAGCACCGGCAGATGCTCATACAGCAGGGCGCCGAGGTCGTAGGTATCTTCGTGAAAATAGACTTTATCTGTGAATTTCAGGTGGGTCATGCCGCGCAGGGTGACGGTGCGACCCCCGTTGATTCGGCGGTGGGCGTAATCCATCTCCCAGGTGAGGTAAGCCGAATTGGCTGCTACCAGTTCGTCGATGTAACGAATGCGGTAATGCAGGAGGTTCCCCGCCATCTTGCGGAAGTAGTGCCGCAGCGCGAGGCTGCCATGCAACGTGTGCACCGGGTCGCGAAACTCGATATCTGCCGTATAGACCGACTCCAGCCGCGCAGGGGTGTCAGGCCCAAAGTGCTCATACAAGCTCTTGAGACGCTGCACCAGGGCCGGCGTCGCTTCGCGGCCTTGCAACGGGGCTTTGATGTCGATCGTTTCCATGCAGGCTGACGGCGCCGGAAGAGGTTTGGCTGCTCATACGAAGGCCGAGAGACAGCAGATTACCCACGGGGGGAAATACCCTCTATACTCGGGTCCTGATCCGAGCGTGCTCTTCCCTCCGTAATACCGGGCCGGTGGAGAGCAATCATGAATCCAAGTAGAAACAGGACCATGGAATTCGACGTAGACCAGCTCGACGGTGCAGGAGCCTCCGATGTCCGCTCAGGCCACTGGGTCGATTGCTTGAGCCGGGTTGCTATCCAGCGTGATCGTACTGCCTTCCGCGAGGTTTTCGATCACTTTGCACCCATGGTCAAATCGTTTGCCTATAAGGTGCCCTCTCTGGAGCAGCCCGATCAGTTCGCGGAAGATCTCCTGCAGGAAACCATGCTGAAGGTCTGGACCAAGGCCGCCAGCTTCGATCCGAAACTCGCCAGCCCCAGCACCTGGATTTTCACCATCGCCCGCAACATGCGTATCGACCTCTTGCGCAAGCAGGCGCGACATGTGGTGAACATGGTGTCCATGCACGCGGAAGACGAAGACGGTGAAGTCGACCTGGAAGACATCTGGTTCGAAGACGAAAACAGCGATGTCTTCAACGTACTGGCTCAGCAACGCAGCCGGCGTCAGATCCATGATTCGCTGAAGACCTTGCCACCCGAGCAGGCTTACGTGCTCGAAAAGGTCTATATGGAAGACAAGTCGCACTCCGAGGTGGCCGCGGAGCTGTCGTTGCCGCTGGGAACCGTCAAGTCGCGCGTGCGACTGGCGCTCAGCAAACTCAAATTGATCGTCGACCGCTGAAAAGAGTCCGAAATTTCATGATCCGTTATCATCCCGATGCCCGCTTCCTGACCGACTACGCTGCCGGCAGTTTGCCCACCTCGCAGGCCCTGTGCGTCGCAACACATCTGCACTACTGCGCGAGTTGCCGGGTCAAGATCCGGGACCTCACGGAGCTCGGCGCCGAATTGTTCTCGCGTCAGCCTGCTGCAGCGGTGGAAGGTGCGGAATTCGACCGCCTCATGCAGCGCATCGACAGCCAGCCGGCAGCCGCCGAGGGCAGCGCGACGATCCGTCCCATCAACGTGGTGTCCATCCTGCCTCGTGCCGTGCACAAGCTGACCAACGGCAATCTCAACGAATTGCGCTGGCGTCGTATCGGCCGGAATGTGCGTCTGTCCCGACTCAATGTGGGGGACAGGCAGAGGGAAACTTCACTGCTCTTCATCAAGGCGGGCGGCAGCGTACCCGAGCACAAGCACAAAGGAGATGAGATCACCGTCATCCTGCGTGGCAGTTTTTCCGACCGGGAAGACAAATACGCCGTTGGCGATTTCATCGTTCGCACCCGGCGGGAAACCCATCGACCCGTGGCCTCGCAGGACCAGGATTGTCTGTGCCTCACTACGCTCGACGAGCCCATCGAGATGAGTAATTGGCTACTGCGTCTGGGTCTGTCCGTCATCAACCGCTTCAGCTGGCCCCAGGCACAGCATCAGGCCTACTGAACCGGAACTGCGGTGGCACTTCTCGCCGCGACCCGACCTTCCCCCTTTTAGTCTCAGTCCGCACCCGCTCCGTGAGTGCGTCCGCTTCTCGTTGCACGCCAAAAAAAAAGACCGGTGGTCGAAGGATCACCGGTCTCAAGAAAATTGCAGCGAAGAGGGGAAGCTAAGCTGCAAGGTACTGCAGTCGTTACGGTCTTACAGCTCGAAGTTCATCGTGTAGCCGACCACGAACTTGATCTCGTCATTGTCGCGCGGCGGCATGTTGGCATAGTCCTCGGCACCGTCATTGTCATCGTCGCCGTCCAGATCGGTCATGCTGATCATGCCGATGAAGCCGTCTTTGGCGATGCTGACGTTGTAATCCAGGTAGCCTTCGGTCACGCCGTTGAACGCTTGCGCGAAGTCGCCGTAGTGGTAGCCCATGTGCAGGCCAACCACGGCGCCGCTTTCGAGGGGCACGCTGTAGTCGCCGGAGAAGTAATAGGTTTCGAAGGCGGCGAAATCCCAGTCCGGCCGACCAAGCGCGACTTCATCCGGCTCGGCATTGGTCAGGAAGAAGGCTTTCAGGGCCAGATTGCCGATGGTCAGGGTGCCGTACACTTCACCAAAGTCGAAGCCGGCGTTTTCGTCGTAGTTGTAGTAGAGGTAACCGAGGTCGTAACCAACGCCTTCGCTCAGCGTGCCGGCGAAGCCGAAGTACAGATCATTTTCGTAGGAATAGGCGTCGCCTGGGTCGTACTCGACGTTCGACACCCAGGTGCCGACGTAGGCGCCACTGGCCCCCGTGTACTTGACTCCCCCCTGAATGGCCGCTTCGTTCATGCTCTGGGTCAGACCGCGCCACAGGTAGTTGTTGGTGATGGTGGCGCTGGCGCTGAGCTGGGCAAAGCTGGACGTGGATGCCAGCAGGCCGAGAGCAGAAATGGCAGAAGTGAGGATCAGTTTTTTCATGCGGTTTCTCCTAGTGTGAAGTCTTGGAAAGGAAACGGTTATTTCCTGCCGAAGGTTGAGCAAGGAGTGGGCCAACTTTCCAACTTTATGATTTGCAAGGAAAAAGTGTGTCTTGCCAAAAAAAACACTGCTGCACGCTTGCGCCGGCATGGTGGGAGCGCCTTCTTCTGGTGCGCTTTGCGGTCATGGCGCACCAAAAATAGGCGTATTGGGAATGGCACAGCGACACGCGGTCTGCGCCGCCCCGTCTTGGGTCACTTGTGCATCCCCTCGGGAGATGATCACCGCGAGGTTATTGGGTCGCGACCTAGCTGCTAGAATGCCGCCCCGATCGTCGCCCCTCCTCGCATTGCAGGCCCCCAACGATGCTCATCCTGTCTGGTGCTTCCGCGCTTTCCGCTTTTTCCCGCGCCAAGTTGCTGCGCGGCCTGCAGGCAGGCTGTTCGGCCATCTCGGGGGTTGCGGCCCGCTACCAGCACTTCGTCGATACGGGCGCGCCTCTGACTCCGCAGGAACGGGAGGTGCTCGAGTTCCTGCTGCGTTACGGACCGCGCGATGGCGATTCTTCATCGGCAGCTACTGACGAAGGGGCAGCGGGCAGTGGGCCCAACGCAGTGGCGGTGGTCGAGGTGCTGGTCGTGCCGCGACCCGGCACGATTTCCCCCTGGTCGAGCAAGGCGACGGACATTGCCCGCAATTGCGGGTTGCACTCGATCCGCCGCCTCGAGCGGGGCGTGCTGTATCGCATCGCCGGGGCGAGCAGCGAGCAGGTAAGACCCCTGCTGCCCTTGCTGCACGATCGCATGACGCAGGCGGTGCTGGGCCAGGTGGCAGAGGCGGAGGTACTGTTTCGCAGCACGGCACCGCAGCCGCTGCAGTCGGTACCACTGGGCCGTGGTGGCCGTAGCTCACTGGTGCAGGCCAATCGTGCCCTGGGCCTCGCGCTGGCCGACGACGAGATCGACTATCTCGTGGGAGCCTTCGCGGAACTGGGTCGTGACCCGAGCGACGTCGAATTGATGATGTTCGCCCAAGCCAACTCCGAGCATTGCCGGCACAAGATCTTCAATGCCGACTGGGTGGTGGATGGCAAGCCGCAGAGTCGCTCGCTGTTCGGCATGATCCGCAATACCTACCAGTGCAACAGCAAGGGCGTGCTTTCTGCCTACCAGGACAACGCCGCCGTGTTCGAAGGCTTCACGGCCGGGCGTTTCTTCGCCGATCCCGATTCGGCCGTGTACGGTTTCCACGTCGAACCCATCCACGTGCTGATTAAGGTGGAAACCCACAACCACCCTACCGCGATCGCTCCCTTTCCCGGCGCGTCCACTGGAGCGGGTGGCGAAATTCGCGACGAGGGTGCCACGGGCATTGGCGGCAAGCCGAAGGCTGGTCTCACCGGGTTCACGGTGTCCAACCTCAGGATTCCCGGCTTCCAGCAGCCTTGGGAGACCGACTTCGGCAAGCCGGAGCACTTTGCGTCGGCTCTGCAGATCATGCTCGACGGTCCGCTCGGTGGCGCCGCCTTCAACAACGAGTTCGGACGTCCCAATCTCTGTGGCTACTTCCGTACCTTTGAAATGCAGACGCCGGAGCCTGCCCTGCAGGAAGCGGGTGTGACGGAAATCCGCGGCTACCACAAGCCCATCATGATTGCTGGCGGCTACGGCAACATCCGGCAGGACCACGTGCAGAAGCGCGATCTGCCGCCGGGGGCCAAGCTGATCGTGCTCGGGGGGCCCGCCATGCTGATCGGGCTTGGCGGCGGCGCGGCCTCCTCGATGACGGCCGGCGCCAGTTCTGCCAGTCTCGACTTTGCCTCGGTGCAGCGGGACAACGCTGAAATGGAACGGCGTTGTCAGGAAGTCATCGATCGCTGCTGGGCGCTCGGTCCCCGCAATCCCATCCGCTTCATCCACGACGTCGGTGCCGGTGGTCTTTCCAACGCCTTACCCGAACTCGTCAAGGATGGCGGTCGCGGTGGTCGCTTCGAACTGCGGGCCATTCCAAGTGCTGAAGGGCAGTTGTCACCGCTGGAGCTCTGGTGCAACGAAGCCCAGGAGCGCTACGTGCTGGCGATCGCTGCCGCTGATCTCGAGTTGTTCGAGCGCCTCTGCCTCCGGGAGCGCTGTCCTTTTGCCGTGGTGGGTGAGGCCACCGAACAGCAGCAGTTGACGCTCAGCGACGCGCACTTTGGCAACCGGCCCATCGACCTGCCCTTGGCCGTGCTGTTTGGCAAGCCGCCGAAAATGCAGCGGCGTGCACTCCCGCGCCGGACAGCCCGCCAGAAGCTGCAGATCAGTGGTATCGAGTTGGGCGAGGCCATCGAGCGAGTGCTGCGACTGCCCAGCGTCGCCAGCAAGAGCTTCCTGATCACCATCGGCGACCGCTCGATCACCGGTATGGTGGCGCGCGAGCAGTGCGTCGGGCCTTGGCAGGTACCCGTGGCAGACGTGGCGGTCACCACCCTCAGCCATGACAGTTATTGCGGTGAGGCCATGGCCATGGGAGAGCGCAGCCCGCTGGCTCTGCTCGATGCCCCGGCCTCGGGCCGCATGGCAGTCGCCGAGGCTATCACCAACATGGCCTGCGCCCGCATTGGCGGACTCGGTGAACTGCGCCTCAGCGCCAACTGGATGGCTGCAGCCGGCTATCCGGGAGAAGACGAGCACCTGTTCAAGACCGTGCAAGCGGTGGGCATGGAGTTGTGCCCCGAGTTGGGCATCACCATTCCCGTGGGCAAGGACTCCATGTCGATGCGCAGCCAGTGGGAGGATCAGGCGGGGCGCAAATGCGTTGCCGCCCCGCTGTCGCTGATCATTTCGGCATTCGCGCCGGTACTGGATGTGCGCAAGACCCTCACACCCGAGCTACGACTGGATCGTGGCCCCAGTTCGCTCCTGTTCATCGATCTGGGCTGGGGCTCTGACCGGCTGGGCGGTTCGGCACTGGCGCAGGTCTACGGTCAGCTGGGTGATGTGCCGCCCGACCTGCACAGTGCCAGCGATCTCAAGCGCTTCTTCAACTTCGTGCAGGAGTGTCTGGAGCAGCAATTGCTGTTGGCCTACCACGACCGCTCGGATGGCGGCCTGCTCGTCACCCTGCTCGAGATGGCCTTCGCGGGTCGCTGTGGCGTCGAGGTGAGTCTCGATGCCATTGCGTTCGAACCCCAGGTGCTCGGCGAGCTGTTCGCCGAGGAACTCGGTGCCGTCGTACAGGTGGAAGACAGCAAGCTGGCGCAGGTGCTTGAACTGGCCGAAGACCACGGACTCGGCGATCTGTGCTTCGTGCTCGGCAAGCCGACAGCGGGTGATGCGGTGCTGATCCAGCTCGAACGAAAGCCGCTGTATCACGGTTCGCGGCGTGCCCTGCAGCAAGCCTGGGCCGAAACCAGCTTCCGCATGCAGTCGCTGCGCGACAACTCCGACTGCGCCCGTGAGGAATTCGAGCAGATTGCCGCCGAAGATGACCCTGGTCTGCACAGCCACCTCAGCTACGACACCCGCGACGACGTGGCAGCGCCCTTCGTTCGGCTCGGTGCGCGCCCAAGGCTGGCTGTGCTGCGCGAGCAGGGTGTGAACGGGCAGATGGAGATGGCCGCTGCCTTCCATCTGGCCGGGTTCGAGGCCGTGGACGTGCACATGAGCGACATCATCGCCGGTCGCGTACGGCTGGCGGACTTCCATGCGCTGGTCGCCTGCGGCGGCTTCTCCTACGGCGACGTGCTGGGTGCCGGCGAGGGCTGGGCCAAGTCGATCCTGTTCAATGCGCGAGCCCGCGACGAGTTTGCCGCGTTTTTCCAGCGCCTGGACACGCTGGGATTTGGCATCTGCAACGGCTGCCAGATGATGGCCAACCTGCGCGATCTCATTCCGGGCGCAACCCATTGGCCGCGCTTCGTGCGCAACCGCTCGGAGCAGTTCGAAGGGCGCACCGTGCTGGTCAGCGTCGCTTCCTCACCGTCGGTATTGTTCACGGGAATGGCGGGCTCGCGGTTTCCGATTGCCGTGGCACACGGCGAGGGGCGTGCCGAATTTGCCACGGCGGCAGGGCTGGCGCAGACCCTGCAAAGCGGCACGGTGGCGCTGCAGTACGTCGACAATGCCGGTGCCGTCAGCGAGCGCTACCCGGCCAATCCCAATGGTTCGCCGGCTGGCCTGGCCGGGTTGTGCAACGAGGACGGGCGCTTCACCATCATGATGCCGCATCCGGAGCGCGTGTTCCGCTCTGTGACCAACGCCTGGTATGACCCGGCCTGGGGAGACTATGGGCCCACCATGCGCCTGTTCCGCAATGCCAGGGTCTGGTTCGGATGACGACGGATTCGACGCTCGTCCCCGCCGAGGAGCTGTATGCGCGGGAACTGTTCGGCAGGATCGGGCGCCGGCTGGTGCCGGTGCTGCTGGCCGCCTTCGTGATTTCCTATATCGACCGCGTTAACGTCGGCTTCGCTGCCATCACCGCCTCGAAGGACCTGGGCATGAGCGCCGCTGATTTCGGGTTCGGTGCCGGACTGTTTTTCATTTCTTACATGATCTTCGAGGCGCCGAGCAATTACCTGCTGGAGCGGGTCGGTGCCCGGCTGTGGCTGGCGCGCATCATGATCTGCTGCGGCATCGTGTCGGCAGCCATGTTCTGGGTGTCGAACAAGACGCAGTTCAACATCGCCCGCTTCACGCTCGGCGTGGTGGAGGCCGGGCTGTTTCCCGGCGTGGTCCTGTATCTCACCTGGTGGTTTCCCCGGCGCTTTCGCGCCCGCTACATCAGCATGTTCGCCGTCGGGATTCCGCTGTCCAGCGTGATCGGCTCGCCCGTGTCGGGTTTGCTGCTGAACATGGACGGCATCCTCGGTTTCAAGGGTTGGCAATGGCTCTACCTCATCGAGGCCTTGCCCGCCTTCGTGGTGGGTGTTCTGATTTGGCTGCTGCTGTCTGATCATCCGGACCAGGCGGCGTGGCTGACGCCAGCCGAGCGGGACTTCGTCAAGCAGGAACTCGCGCGCGACAGGGCCGGGCAGCCGGAACAGAGCGTCCATCAGGGCAGCCTCCTGCGGCAGCTGCGGTTGCTCGGTGACAGCCGAGTCATCCTGTTTGCGCTGGTGTTTTTCGGGACCGGTGTACCGAGCTACGGGCTGGGCCTGTGGTTGCCGCAGATCGTCAACGACTTCGGTCTGTCGACTGTGCAGACCGGGCTGATCAGCGCCGTTCCCTTCCTGTGCGGATCGATCGCGATGATCGTGTGGGGGCGACGCTCCGACCGTAGCGGTGAACGCATCTGGCACACGGTGGCCGCGGCCTGGGTAGCGGCGGCGGGGCTTGCTGCCTGCTACTGGATCGAGGCACCGCTCGTGGCGTTGGCGGCGTTGTCGGTGGCGGCAGCCGGCATCTATGCGGTGAAGGGACCCTTCCTGTCGGCAGTGAGTGAAAGCTTTTCGCCGGCCAGTGCTGCCGTCGGCATCGCGCTCGTGTCGTCGCTCGGCAATCTTTCGGGGCAGTTCGCACCCTGGATGGTCGGTGTCATCCGGGATGCCACAGGGCAGTTCCAGGCCGGGCTGCTGGCACTCGGGCTCTGTTCCCTGGCCGGTGGAGCCTTGCTTCTGCTGCGGCTGCGCACGCCTGCGCCGCGGCCGGCCGCCGCAGGCCGGCCGTGACGCCACCGGCCCTGGTGGGTGGCAGCGATTGGCGGATACCGCTGGTCGACGCGCACGCCCACGTCTTTCTGCAGACAATGCCGCTGATCGCCGTGCCCCGCCACAGGCCGCAGTACAGCTTTACCGTGGAGCAATACCTCGCCGTGCTCGACGAGCAGGGCATCCGCTACGGCGTGATCGCCGCGGCCAGCCCCTGGGGCGACTACAACGACTACACGCTCGACAGCGTGGGGCGGCACCCCCGCCTGCGCGGCACGGTGATCCTGCATCCGGGCAAGGCCTACGATTTCCGGCACATGGCGGCCCAGGGCATCTGTGGCGTCCGTCTGCCATTCATCGGTCTGCAGGAACGGCCGGATCTCGGCAGTCCGGCTTACCAGCAACTGCTGCGCCAGATCGCTGATGCGGGCTGGCACGTGCACCCCCACATCGAGGGGCGCCATTTGCCGCAGCTGCTGCCGGTGCTGGAGCGCGCCGGCGTGCGTATTGTCGTCGATCATCTGGGGCGACCGGCGCCCGACGAGCCGGTTGGCAGTCCCGGGTTCAGAGCCGTCGTGGCGGCGGCAGAGCGCGGCAACTGCTGGATCAAGGTGTCTTGCGCCTATCGCATCGGCGAGCGGGCCGAGCAGCACTTTGCTGCCTACCTGCAGGAGTTGGGACCGGAGCGCCTGTTCTGGGCCAGTGACTGCCCCTTCGTGGGCCACGAGCGGCAATTCCCCTTTGCCGACACCCTGCGCTGGCTCACCGATCGGGTCAGCGATGCCCGGGTCGGACGGCTCATCCTCGGTGAGAACGCGGCGCGTTTCTTCGGCTTCCCACTGCCGTGAGAGGTGGTGTCCTCACTCGTAGCGCAGGGCGTCGATGGGATCGAGATTGGCTGCTTTAGCCGCCGGCATGATGCCGAACACCAGGCCGACCATTGCCGAAAACAGGAACGACAGCAGCACGGCCCACAGGGGCACGACGGCCCGCGGAAAGTCGGGGATGGCTGCAGAGGCCGCGAGGCCAATGCCGTAGCCGATGGTGAGTCCGATCAGACCACCGAGCAGGCAGAGCAGCAGGGATTCGAACAGGAACTGCAGCAGGATCTGATGACGCTTGGCACCGATCGCCTTGCAGATGCCGATCTCCTTGGTGCGCTCGGTGACCGACACCAGCATGATGTTCATGATGCCGATACCACCGACCAGCAGCGATATGCCCACGATACCGCCCATCACGAAGGTGACGGAGCCGAGGATGTTGTTGAAGGTATCGGTCAGCTGCTCCGAGGAGCGCACCTGGAAATCGTCGTCCTCGCCGGGTTCGATGTCGTGGGCGTTGCGCAGCAGCGCCGTCACCTGATCCTGTACGGCCTCCATCTGGTCGAGGTTGCCGAGGGTCAACTGGATTGCCATGTCCAGTTCGTTCTGGTTGCCGGCGATGGAGCGCATCGTGCTGTAGGGGATGATGGCGAAGTTGTCCTGGTTCTGGCCGAAAAGCTGCCCCTTTTCCTCGGCGAGCCCGATGACCTTCATCCATTCGTCTCCGACCCGCACATACTCATCGACGGGATTTTCCGGCAGATTGAGGTTTTCCCTCACGGTTTCACCGATGACCACCACCCGCCGCCGGGTGATGTCGTCGGCATCGGAGAGGAAGCGGCCGTACTTCATGTAGACCTGCGCCACGTCCTGGTAGCTGTAGGTGGATCCGGTGATCTGGGTGGCGTAGACCTGCGAGCCATAACGCAGCTGGCTGCCGCCGCCGCCGATGATGGGCGAGATGGTGGCGATGCCCTCGACCCTCGACAGCAGGTCGAAATCGCTCGGACTGATTCTGGCGACGATGCCCTGCAGTCGGCGCTCGAAGGTATTGAACGACTGCACGATGATGCTGTTGGTGCCAAGCCCCTGGAACTGCTCGTTGATGGAAAACTGCAGTCCCTGGATGATCGAGACCGTAGCGATCACGGCCGCCACGCCGATGATGATGCCGAGTGTGGTGAGGAAACTGCGGAAGCCGTGGGCCCGGATCGAGCGCAGCGCCGAACGCAGACTTTCCAGGATGTCGAACAGCAGCATCAGGCGAGCTCCCGGTTGCGGCGATCCTCGGCGACACGGCCGTCCTCGAGACGCACGATGCGGTGGCAGTGACGGGCGATCTCCGCCTCGTGGGTCACGATGATGATGGTCTGGTGCTCCGCGTGCAGGTCGTCAAACAGCCGCATGATTTCGATGGTGGTACGGGAGTCCAGGTTGCCGGTCGGTTCATCGGCCAACAGGATCGAGGGTTTGGTGACGAGCGCCCTGGCGATGGCAACACGCTGCCGCTGGCCACCGGACAGCTGGTTGGGCAGGTGGTCCAGGCGCGCCCCCAGCCCGACGTGTTGCAAGGCTTCAGTGGCGCGACGCAGGCGTTCCTGTCTCGGCAGATGCTGGTAGATGAGAGGCTGCACCACATTGTCGAGTGCCGAGGCACGCGGCAGCAGGTTGAAACTCTGGAAAATGAAGCCGATTTCGCGATTGCGGATCTCCGCCAGTTCATCCGGGTCCATCTGGCTCACATCCTTCTGGTTGAGGATGTAGCGGCCACTGCTCGGCCGGTCAAGGCAGCCGAGGATGTTCAGCATGGTCGACTTACCGGACCCCGACGTGCCCGTGATGGCGACGTAGTCACCACGCTCGATGCCGAGGTTCACCCCGTCGAGCGCCCGCAGGACGTTGTCGCCCATCTGGTATTCCTTGCTGAGATTTTCGATGCGCAGCAGCGACATGGCCAGGGCTCACTCGCGACCGGTTTCACTGCTCGCCGTGCCGTCTTGCTCCTCGGCTTCCCGCACCGGATCACCGTCCTCGAGATCGCGCAGCACGCGGTTGGGCCCGGTGATGAAGCGATCACCCACCGTCAGGCCGGAGCGGATGGCCTGGTAGGTATCGTCGGCGATGCCAAGGCCCACCTCGATCTTGCGTGCCACACCATCGTCGAAGCGGAACACGTAGTTCTTCTTGCTGCCGAGCGAGCGGTCTTCCTCCAGCAAGAC
>CANGUU010000030.1 GCA_947457195.1 Gammaproteobacteria bacterium | reverse complement strand
TGCACATCATGTCAACCTGCGAAATGAATGCGCTGCACGTCGACCTGGTCGACGTCGGTCAGGCCCGTTTGCTGTTCCGGCTGGCGCCGGTCCGCTGATCCGTGCACATCGGGTCCAGCATGGAACTGCGCCTTGGCCTCGCCGATGGTCAGGAGTGCGCGCTCTGCCTCTGGGGTGATCCGCAGTCCCCTCCCGTGCTGGCCCTGCATGGCTGGCAGGACAACGCCGCTTCCTTTGCCATGCTGGCGCCTTTGCTGGCTGCCAACCGCTGTATCGTTGCACCGGATCTGCCCGGCCATGGCCGCTCGTCACCACGCCCGCAGCAAGTGCCGTATTACATCTGGAGCTACGTGCGTGAGGTGCGAGCCATCGTCGAGCACTTCGGCTGGTCCCGGTTCGACTTGCTGGGTCATTCCATGGGTGGAGCCGTTGCCTGCCTGTATGCCGCGCTTTATCCGCTCGAACTGGATCGACTCATCCTGCTGGATTCGGTCGGTCCGTTGGCGACACCCGCGCAGCAGCTGCCCGCCCAGATGCGAGAAGCCCTGGCTGAGATGGAGAGCCTCAAGGCGAGACAGCGCAACTACTACCGAAACCGCGATGCCGCCATTCAGGCCCGCGCTGACAAGGGAGTCACGCGGGAAGCCGCTACGGCGCTGGCGGAACGCGGAGTGATCTGCGACGAAAAGGGCTGCTACTGGAATCTCGATCCGCGCCTGCGCGTGCTGAATCCACTGAGTCTCTGTGAGGAGCAGGTAGAGGCGTTCATCCGCCAGATCGGCTGCCCCCAGTTAATGGTGCTGGCCCCGGCGTTTTGGCACACACCGGCACGTCAGGCCATGCTGGCGCGAAGACTTCCTTGTTTTCCACAAGCCGAAATTCATCGCCTGAGCGGCGGCCATCACCAGCACATGGAAGTCGAGACGCCGCAGATCGCCGCACTCATCAAGCGGTTTCTCGCCGCCTGAGATCCGCGCCGCCGCCCATCCCCTCAGCGGATCAGGGAAAGGAATTCGGTTCGCGTGGTCGGCCGATCCCGGAAGGCGCCGAGCATGCACGAAGTGGTCATCACGGAGTTTTGCTTCTCGACGCCCCGCATCATCATGCACATGTGCTGCGATTCGATGATCACGCCCACACCGAGGGCTTTGGTCTTGTCCATCAGCGTCACGGCGATTTCCTGTGTCAACTGCTCCTGGATCTGTAGTCGACGTGCAAACATGTCGACGATGCGGGCCACTTTCGACAGACCGATAACCATACCGGTCGGCAGGTAGGCCACGTGGCACTTGCCGATGAAAGGCAGCAAGTGATGTTCACACAACGAGTAAAGCTCGATGTTCTTGACGATTACCATCTCGTTCGAGGTGGTCGGAAACAGGGCGTCGTTGATGATGTCGTCGACATTTTGCTTGTAACCCTGCGTGAGGAATTCCATTGCCTTGGCGGCCCGCTCCGGGGTTCCGACGAGGCCGGGTCGATTCAGATCTTCGCCGATGGCTCGGATGATACTGGCGTAGGCCTCTTTCATACTTTTCGTTCCTGGTTACCGCTAAACTTCGGACCCTACGCGAATCGGTGGACAGGGTAAAGCCGCGCTATGTTGTTGAAAGACGTGGTCAGTACGCAGGAGAGTCTGGAAAGGATGAGCCGCGCCTTCGAGGCGGCCGGCCTGTTTTTCGGGCACGGTACCGACAATGCCTGGGATGAGGCGTGCTGGCTTCTGGAGACACTGGCGCGTCGTCGGGGTCTGCCGCCACTGCAGGTGGATACGGTACTGGACGCGACGCTCTTACAGGCAGCCAGCGCTCTGGCTGAACAGCGAATCGCCACCCGTAAGCCGCTGGCGTATCTGCTGAATGAGGCCTGGTTCTGCGGGTTGTCCTTCTTCGTCGACGAGCGCGTACTCGTGCCGCGCTCACCTTTCGCGGAGTTGATCGACAAGCGCTTGGCGCCGCTGCTCAAGCATGAGCCTCGCCGCATCCTCGATCTCTGCACGGGCGGTGGCTGCATCGGTATTGCCTGTGCGCTGATGTTTCCAGCTGCCGAGGTCGTGCTGGCCGATCTCAGCAGTGACGCACTGGAGGTGGCCCGCGTCAATGTCGAGCGCCATGGACTCGGCAAGCGCGTGTCGCTGCTGCAGTCCGATTTGTTTGCAGCGATCGACGGACGCTTCGACCTGATCGTGAGCAATCCACCGTATGTCGGCGTCGACGAGTACGCCGAACTGCCCCCCGAATACCTCCATGAACCCTCGTTGGGTTTACTGACGGGGGCCGAAGGGCTCGAAATTCCCCTGGGCATCCTTGACAGGGCTGTCGATTATCTCGAGGCCGATGGCTGGCTGTTTCTCGAAACCGGGGCCACCTGGCCCTTGCTGGACGCAGCACGATCCGACCTGCCCTTGCTTTGGCTGGACTTCGACTGGGGCGGCGAGGGCATCTGCGCTGTGAAGGCGTCCGACTTGCTGCGCGCTCGTTCCCAACCGCGCTGAGCGCAAGAGTTGTCCAGCCCCTCGGTCAACTCCGGACCATGCGCCAGTCTCAGTCGCTGTGGCGGGCCAGAACACCCAGAAAGGCCTGGGCCGCCTTGCTGAGCGTGCGGTCCTTGTGGCGGATGCATACCAGTCGACGACTCAGCGCCACGCCGGCAATGTTGAGCGCGATCACCGAGCGGTCATCCAGCATGGTGGCCGGCAGTACGCTCCAGATATCGCCTATCGAAACCATCGCTTTGAGAGTTTCCAGGTTGTCGATACTGAGGTCCTGGTCCAGTTGCAGGGACAGGCTTGCCTGGTCGAACAGGCGAGAAACCGTCCGTCCGGTGTAGAACCGCAGGTCGGGCAGCAGGGCGGGGTACTCCGTCAACGCCCGAAGGTTGAGATTGGGTTGCTTGACCAGCGGGTGATCTCGGGCGACGACAAAATGCAGCGAGTCATGCCAGACGTCCTGCGTCAGCAGCGACTCGTTGTGGCGCTCCTCGTGGGTGGTAATGCCGAGTTCTCCCTTGCCCTCGAGGATGCTCTGGTGGGTGTCTTGCGAATTCATGAAGCTGATGCTCAGCTTCACACCCGGAAAACTGCGCTTGTACTCCCGCAGGACCCGGGGCAGTCGGTGCAGGCCGATGTGGTGGCTGGTGACCAGCTTGAGGTTACCGCGTATGTCCCCACTCAGGTCGTCGAGCGCTTGTCGCGTCTCGTCGATCAGCTGCAGAATCTGGCGGGCACGCGGCAGCAGGCATTCCCCCGCCTCGGTGAGCGAAAGCTGCCAGCCGATGCGGTCGAAAAGGCGGGCACTGAGGTCGTTTTCCAGGTTCAGAATGCGCTTGCTGATGGCCGGTTGGGTCAGATGCAGCCGGTCAGCCGCCCTTGAGAAGGAATTGGTGTCGGCCACGGCCGTGAAGGCCCGCAGATTCTGGAGATCCATGCGACTCGCCTCATAACCACAGTTTATGAAATTCATAACAAGTATAAATTTGTTTTATTCATTCGCCAGAGCTAACCTGCCGGCGTCTGTCAGCCCCTCCCCCTCTGGATGCAGGTCCGTATGTCCGGCAACAGTTTCGGTAAACTCTTTTGTGTGACCACCTTTGGCGAAAGTCACGGGCCGGCACTCGGCGGCATCGTGGACGGCTGCCCCCCGGGACTGCCGCTGACGGCGGCCGATCTCCAACTCGATCTCGATCGGCGCAAGCCCGGTACCTCGAGGTTCACAACCCAGCGCAGGGAAGACGACGAAGTAGAAATCCTGTCCGGCGTCTTCGAGGGGCTGACCACCGGCACCCCCATCGGACTGCTGATCCGCAACACCGACCAGAAGAGCAAGGACTACAGCAACATCAAGGATCTGTTTCGTCCGGCTCATGCGGATTACACCTACCAGCACAAGTATGGTGTGCGTGATTACCGCGGGGGTGGGCGTTCCTCGGCCCGCGAAACTGCTATACGGGTGGCGGCAGGGGCGATCGCCAAGAAGTATCTCGCCGAGAGGCTGGGTATTCAGGTGCGCGGCTATCTCAGTCAGCTCGGCCCGCTCACGCTGCGCCTCGTCGACTGGGATGCCGTGAACCAGAACCCATTCTTCTGCCCGGATCCCGCACGCGTGCCAGAACTAGAGGCCTACATGAGTGCGCTCAACAAGGAGGGTAACTCCATCGGGGCGAAGATCACCGTCGTCGCGTCGGGGGTCCCGGTAGGGCTGGGGGAGCCCGTCTTCGACAGGCTGGATGCGGAACTGGCCCATGGACTCATGAGTATCAATGCCGTGAAGGCGGTGGAGATCGGCGCCGGTTGCGCGGTGGTAACGCAAAAGGGAACAGAACACCGCGATGCGCTGACCCCCGACGGTTTTTTGAGCAATAACGCCGGTGGCATACTTGGCGGCATCAGCACAGGTCAGGATATCGTCACCCACCTGTGTCTTAAGCCTACTTCTAGTATCAGGATTCCCGGAGAAACCATTGATATAAATGGAAATTCTGCAGAGATAATTACAACCGGTCGTCACGACCCCTGCGTAGGAATCCGTGCTACACCGATCGCTGAGGCCATGGTGGCGCTGACCCTGATGGATCACTGGTTACGCCACCGCGCCCAGAACGCAGATGTGGTCTGTAAAACACCTGACATTTCATAACGTTGAGATGATTTATTAAAGTTAAAAGTTTTGTTTTCGAAGAATTGTAGATTTAGTCTGTAACTAATTGAAAGGAAATAAAAAATGTCTGGAAAAACGCTGTACGACAAGCTGTGGGAATCCCATCTGGTTACCGACCTCGACAACGGGACTTCCCTGATCTACATCGACTTGCACTTTCTGCACGAGGTGACTTCCCCCCAAGCCTTCGAGGGGCTTCGTCTGGCCGGGCGCCGGCCATGGCGGGCGTCTGCCAACATGGCTACGCCTGACCACAATGTGCCGACCACCACGTCCGAGCGGTCGCGTGGTGTCGAGGGTATTCTCGATCCGGTCTCCAGGATCCAGGTCAAGTTCCTCGACGACAATTGCAAGGATTTCGGCATCGAGGAATTTGCCATCGATGATCACCGCCATGGCATCGTGCATGTGATCGGGCCGGAGCAGGGGCGCACACTGCCCGGCATGACCATCGTCTGCGGCGATTCGCATACGTCGACCCACGGTGCCTTGGGTGCCCTGGCTCATGGCATCGGCACATCGGAAGTAGAGCACGTGCTTGCCACCCAGTGTCTGGTCCAGCGCAAGGCACGCAACATGCTGGTCAAGGTCAATGGCAGCCTGCGCCCCGGGGTAACGGCCAAGGATGTCATCCTGGCCATCATCGGCAAGATCGGCACGGCGGGTGGCACTGGCTACACCATCGAGTTCGGTGGTGAGGTCATCAAATCCCTGTCAATCGAAGGGAGGATGACTGTCTGCAACATGGCCATCGAGGCCGGTGCCCGCGCCGGTCTGGTGGCCGTCGACGACAAGACGATCAGTTACCTCGCCGGGCGACCGTTCGCCCCCAAGGGAGCCCAATGGGAGCAGGCGGTGTCTTACTGGCAGACGCTGACCAGCGATGCCGATGCCATATTCGATGCTGTCGTTGAACTGGAGGGGGCCGACATCGTGCCGCAGGTCAGTTGGGGTACTTCGCCCGAGATGGTGGCGCCGGTCACCGGTGCCGTGCCGGATCCGCAGTCGGCCCCCAGCGAGGCCAAGCGTGGCAACTATCAGCAGGCGCTCAAGTACATGGGGCTGGCGGCGGGCACGCCAATCCAGAGCATCAAACTTGACCGCGTCTTCATCGGGTCCTGCACGAATTCCCGCATAGAAGACCTGCGGGCGGCAGCCGCCGTGGTCAAGGGGCGCAGGGTCGCCGGCAGCATCAAGCAGGCGCTGGTGGTGCCCGGATCTGGCCTGGTGAAGGCTCAGGCGGAGAGCGAAGGGTTGGATAAAATCTTTCGTGAGGCGGGTCTCGAGTGGCGAGAGCCGGGCTGCTCAATGTGTCTGGCCATGAATGCCGATCAGTTGGAGCCGGGCGAGCACTGTGCCTCCACGTCCAATCGAAACTTCGAGGGGCGTCAGGGTTTTGGCGGTCGTACCCACCTGGTGAGTCCGGCCATGGCCGCTGCGGCCGCGGTGTTTGGTCATTTCGTTGACATACGTGACGTCCAGATGCTTTGAATTCCAATAAATTCAATAAGTTAATTAATGGTCTTGATGCTTTATGAAAAAGTTCACCACTGAAGACGGTTTGGTTATGCCCCTCGATCGGGCCAACGTGGACACCGACTACATCATCCCGAAGCAGTTCCTCAAATCGATCAAGCGAACGGGCTTCGGCAAGAATCTGTTCGATGAAGCACGCTATCTCGACAAAGGCTTGCCGGACCAGGACTGTAGTGGCCGTCCGCTCAACCCGGACTTCGTCGGCAATCAACCACGTTACCGGGGGGCCTCCATCCTGTTGGCTCGCGAGAATTTTGGCTGCGGATCCAGTCGCGAGCATGCCCCCTGGGCGCTGGATGACTACGGTTTCCGCTGCGTGATCGCGCCGAGCTTTGCCGATATTTTCTTTAATAATTGTGTGAAGAATGGAATATTACTTATTGTTTTGGATGAGAAAACTGTTGATAGCCTGTTCCGGGAAGTATCTGCGTTACCCGGCTACCGGCTGCAGATAGACCTGGCCGCACAGACCCTCGTCAAGCCAGACGGCTCTGTGCTGCGCTTCGACGTCGAAGCGTCACGCAAGCACATCCTGCTTAACGGTCTCGATGACATCGGTCTGACCTTGCAGCACGCCGAAGCCATTCGCGATTTCGAGCGTGCGCACCAGAGCAGAGCCCCGTGGCTGTTTGCCTGAGGTAATGCGGTCAACTTATTGATTTAAATAATGTAACCCGCAGAAATTCGGGTCGGAACTGGAGTGGGTGGTATGGGCAACAGCCAAAAATACAACGTGTGCATCGTAGGAGCGACCGGGGCAGTCGGTAAGACCATGCTGCGCATTCTCGAGCAGCGCAAGTTTCCGGTGAACAATCTTTATCTGCTGGCCAGCGAGCGTAGTGCTGGCGAGACAATGAGCTTCAATAACAAGCAGTATGTGGTTGAAAATCTAGCTGATTTTGACTTCACCAAGGCGCAGATCGGCTTGTTTTCTCCGGGCGCCAGTGTGTCGGCAGTCTATGCCCCGAAAGCGGGGAAGGCCGGTTGCATCGTCATCGACAATACCTCGCAGTTCCGCTACGAAGAGGACATTCCACTGGTGGTCCCGGAGGTCAATCCGCATGCGGTGGCCCAGTACAAGACCCACAACATCATCGCCAATCCCAACTGTTCGACCATCCAGATGCTGGTTGCCTTGAAACCCATCCATGATCGGGTAGGCATTGCCCGCATCAACGTTTGCACCTACCAATCGGTGTCCGGGACGGGCAAGGAGGCAATCGACGAGCTGGCGGGCCAGACCATCGCCTTGCTCAATGGCAAGGAGCCCGAGATCAAGGTCTACCCCAAGCAGATTGCCTTCAATGTGCTTCCCCACATCGATACCTTCCAGGACAACGGTTACACAAAGGAAGAGATGAAGATGGTCTGGGAAACCCAGAAGATCATGGAAGACCCCAACATCCTCGTGAACCCCACCTGCGTGCGCGTGCCGGTGTTCTATTCCCACTCCGAGGCGGTGCACATCGAGACGCGCCAGCGCATTTCGGTGGAGGAGGTACGGGACCTGTTGAAGAAGGCACCGGGCGTGAAGTTGATGGACGAGCGCAAGCCGGGGGGATACCCGACTCCGATCCCGGAAGGCACGGACCATGATGAAACCTGGGTTGGCCGCATTCGCAAGGACATCTCCCATCCCAACGGTATCAACCTGTGGGTGGTTTCCGACAACCTGCGCAAAGGGGCAGCATTGAACTCAGTCCAGATCGCGGAGCTGTTGATAAAAGACTATATCTGATGAATACTTGCGGCGGTTTTTCAATCAAATTGTCAAGTTTTGCCGCCGCAAGCCCCTGGCTGCTGCGCCGCTAGTGGCAAGCGACGCGAGGGGCTGCCGCCCGCGGGGCGGTGTGGAGTGTTGCAAGGCAAGGGCCGTCATGGTGAGCGAATTCCGAATAGCCAAAGTTGCCGGCGCGATTGCCATGCTGGTGGGATCCCTCTCGCTGCCCGAGGCGGTCAGCGCTCAGTCGCTGGGTGAATTGGTGCTGGAGTCCGGCGCGACCGAACCCCTGCGAGGCGCTGTGCCGTTGCTGGACTCTGGCGATCTGACGGTCGGGCAGGTGCAGGTTGGGCTCGCCAGCGCTGAAGATTATGATGCTCGTGGTCTGCCGCGCAGTGCGCAACTCGACGCACTGTCCCTGACGGTTGGACAGGCTGCCGACGGCGGTCTGCAAATCGACATCGCCTCGGCGCAGGCCATCGATGATGCAGGCGCCGTGTTGTTGCTGGATGTCCGTTGGCCGGCTGGCCGTGCGCTGCGCGAGTACTCGCTGGCCCCAGCACAGGCGGGGCAGGCACCTCTGCCCGGTACCTCTCGTGCCGGTGCGGCCGCCGCTGCCCCGTCCGTTGCTTTGGCGCCGCCCCGGACCGCCGCAGCCCCAGTCCCCCAGCCTGGCGGCATTGCCCAGTACACCGTCCAGTCGGGCGACACGACCTACAGCATCGCCGAGCGGACACGGCCGAGTTCTGAAGTCAGTGTCCAGCAGATGATGGTTGCCATCCAGCGGGCGAACGAAGAAGCCTTCGTCAACAACGACATCAACCGGATTCTTACCGGCCGGGTGCTGCGTATTCCCACCGTTGACGAGATCAGCATCATTGATCGTGAGGCGGCCGTGGCGCAGATCGCACTGCAGACCCAAGTGTTGGGTAATCAGCCCCTCAGCGGTGCCGCTGGACCCGCTGCACCGGCGGAGCCGCGCGATGAACTGACCATCCTCAGCGGCAACAGTGCCGCCGGCGGGTCTACCGCCGGGGATCCCGACGCGGTCATCGCCGCTCTCGAGCAGGAGTTGCTGTTGGCGGAAGAATCCCTCGACAGGGTGCGCCTCGATAATCTGGAGTTGACCAACCGCCTGAGCGCCTTGCAGGAACAGATTGACCTGCTGAACAACATTATTGCCATCGAAGATCAGCGCATCGCGGAGTTGCAGGCCAGTTTGCGCGCTCGGGTCGGCGGGGAGGATGGAGCGGATACGGGCGCACCTGGTGTGAGTGGAAAGACCTTCGCACTCTGGGGCGGCGGTCTGGCGCTGGCCGTCGCCGCCGTGGTGGGTTTACTGGTACGCCGGCGCCGCCGGGCCGCTGAGCAGACGGAGGCGGCAGGGGAAGAAGTTCTGGATCTTTCCGGAGACGACAGCAGCAGTCGGCCGGCCGGGCTGGATGCGTTGTGGGCGGCTGTGGTGAGCCGCAAGCAGAAGGTGCAGTCGGAGGAATCAGCGCCTTGGCGTGCTGCCGTAGGGCCGGATGACGATCTGAGGTCCGAACCCGCAGAGCTGGCTGATGTCGTTGTCGACGAAGAGTACGAGGACCTCGCCAGTCAGCTGTCCGAAATCGGTGAGGAAGCGGCCAAGGCGGCCGAGTCTCAGGAAAGGCCGTCGTTCGAGACCGAAGCGGGGTCCCCGTTCAGCAATCCCGCCTTTGCTACGTTCGGCCAGTCGGAGCCCCGGCAATCCCCGGTTGAGGATTCGCTCGCACAGGCCTTCAGCCAGAACACGATGGTTGGTCCAGAGGAGCGTCTGTCTGCCGATGTGGCTGACTTCAGCTCCGCAGCCCCGGCTCGCGCGGCGATTGAGTCTTCGACCTCATTTTCGATACCGGGGCAGATGCTGAGTGGCAGAGAGTCCGTGGAAGTTGCCCAGGAGACCTTAGCCGCCATGGACGAGGAGGCCGAATTGCCCCCTCCCGCGACGTCGCGTCTGGTAGCGGAGTCTGCACCCATGGCGTGGGGCAACGCGCCCGGTGACCGGCTGACGGCCGATATGGACCTGGCAGATGAGTTTCAAGGTTTCGACCCGGAGCGCACGCCAGCGGCAACCGCTGAACAGCGCGCCACTGTCGAGTTCTCGGCGCCCGCGTGGCCGGAAGAATACCCCGCCGAATCCGGATCGCTGCGAGCGGAAACCACCGCAGAGGTAGCGTCCGAGCAGACCGCTGCACCTTTGCAGATGCCGGATTCCCCGGCGGCTCCTTCCTTTGGCGCTTCCGACTGGCCGCAAGACGAACCGCCCCCGCAAGAGCCACCAAGCCGCGCGCCGGCGGGAGTCGCCCCCTCACCAGTGGTGGCTGCTGAGGTTGCCGACCTCGATGCCCTCACCATCGACCTTGATGATCTCGAGAGTTTCACGTTTGACGACAGCACGCTGGATGGCGAGGTGGAAGCGGAGAGTGCCGCTGACCCGTCGGACATCCACGACGCGCGCCTCGATCTGGCCGTCGCCTATGAGGCGATGGGAGACCTCGACGGCGCCCTCGAAATACTCGATGAGGTCATGGTCAACGGGCAGCCGGTCCAAATGGCAGAGGCACGTCGTCTCAAGACGCAATGGCTGAACGACTGAAGGCGGCTGGCATGCGGGTGGCACTGGGCATCGAATACGATGGCAGTGGCTACAGTGGCTGGCAGACCCAGTTGGCGCCACCATTGGCCACAGTGCAGCAGACGCTGGAGCAGGCACTGACCCGCATCGCCGATCATCCCATCAACGTCGCCTGCGCGGGTCGTACCGATGCCGGTGTGCATGCCAGTGGTCAAGTCGTTCATTTCGACACCACGGCTGAGCGGCCTTTGAAGGCCTGGATACACGGCAGCAATTCACTGCTGCCGGCTTCGCTGGTGGTGCGCTGGGCGCAGGCCGTGGCCGACGACTTTCATGCCCGCTTCTCTGCCACGGGCAGGCGTTATCGCTATGTCATCGCCAACACCCCGGTGCGTCCCGCCCTGCAGGCCCACTTCCTGACTCACCATGCCAGACCGCTCGATGCGGCGCTGATGCACGAGGCTGGCCAGTTTTTGCTGGGGGAGCAGGATTTCAGCTCCTTCCGCGCCGCAGGCTGTCAATCCCGATCGCCCATGCGCCACGTGGCCGCGCTGGTCGTGTCGCGCCATGGAGATCGGGTTCACATCGATATCGAAGCCAACGCTTTCCTGCTGCACATGGTTCGCAACATCGTCGGCACGCTTTTCGAGATCGGGGAGGGACGCAAGCCGGTGGGTTGGGCCGGTGAACTCCTGGCACTGCGGGATCGCACGCGCGCAGCGCCCACGGCTCCCGCCGCCGGGCTCACGCTGGTAGCGGTGCGTTACCCCGAGCGCTACGGCCTGCCAGTTTCCGGCAGATAGTTTGACGGCAAGCTGCTAGACTCGCGCCTTCGTCAGGCAGGTTGTCATTCGTGCAAGCAACACCCGTCAACACCGGGCAGGCCCAGGCCCGCACCCGCACCAAGATTTGCGGCATCACCCGCGTCGAGGATGCAGTTGCCGCTGCAGAAGCCGGGGCCGACGCGCTCGGTCTGGTGTTTTTCGCAGGCAGCCCCCGTTGCGTCGATATCGAGCAGGCCCGTGTCATCCGCGCCAGGGTACCGCCCTTCGTCACGGTGGTAGGTTTGTTCGTCAACCCCGGAGTGGCTGAGGTCAACGCCGTGCTCGCGGAGGTTGCGCTCGATCTACTGCAATTCCACGGTGGCGAGAGTCCGGAGTTCTGCCGAGGGTTTCGCGTCCCCTACATCAAGGCCATACGCGTCAGGAGCGCGGCGATAGCCCTTCCCGAGGCAGACGGGCACCGCGAGTCGGCTCAGGGCCTGTTGCTCGATGCCTGGGACGAGCACCGCTACGGCGGCACCGGACAAAGTTTCGATTGGCGGGAAGTGGCACAGCTGGCGGGTACTGCGCGTATCATCGTCGCCGGCGGTCTTCACCCTGGCAACGTAGCCGAAGCGGTTCGTGTAACGCAGCCCTGGGCGGTCGACGTCAGTTCCGGCGTCGAGGAGTCTCCCGGCCGCAAGTCTGCTTCTCTCATCCGGCAGTTCATCAGCGAGGTACAGCGTGTCTGAGCATCTAGTGACGCATCAGAGTTACCACTATCCCGATCAGAACGGGCATTTCGGACCCTTCGGTGGCATTTTCGTCGGCGAAACCCTCATGCCGGCGCTCGAGGAACTCAATCGCCAATACGCCAAGCTCAAGGAAGACCCGGCCTTCTGGGCCGAGTTCGACTACGACATGGCCCACTATGTCGGCCGACCCTCGCCGCTCTATTTTGCCGAGCGCCTTACCCGGAAACTCGGTGGTGCCCAGATCTTTCTTAAGCGCGAGGACCTGAACCACACGGGTGCACACAAGGTCAACAACACCATCGGTCAGGCGCTGCTGGCGCGTGCCATGGGCAAGCGTCGCATCATCGCCGAAACGGGCGCAGGTCAGCACGGCGTGGCCACGGCCACCGTGGCAGCCCGCATGGGCCTCGAATGCCACGTGTTCATGGGCACCGAGGACATCCAACGCCAGAGCGCGAACGTTTTCCGCATGAAGATGCTGGGTGCCAACGTGGTCGGTGTGAGTTCTGGGTCCCGCACCCTCAAGGATGCCATGAACGAGGCCTTGCGGGATTGGGCTACCAATGTCGACTCCACCTATTACATCATCGGTACCGTCGCCGGCCCGCATCCCTACCCGATGCTGGTGCGGGATTTCCAGAGCATCATCGGTCGGGAGGTGAAGGAGCAGGCGCTGCGACAGATCGGCAGGCTGCCGGATTCGTTGGTCGCCTGCGTGGGGGGTGGATCCAATGCCATCGGCATGTTCTACCCGTTCATCGATGACAGCTCGGTACGCATGATTGGCGTGGAAGCGGGCGGTCTCGGTCTGGAAACCGGCAAGCATGCGGCACCGCTTTCCGCAGGGAAGCCCGGCGTGCTGCATGGCAACCGTACCTACCTGATGAACGACGACGATGGCCAGATCATCGAAACGCATTCGGTGTCTGCCGGTCTCGATTACCCCGGTGTGGGCCCTGAGCACAGCTGGCTCAAGGACCTCAAGCGCGCCGAATACACGGCAGTCACCGACAGCGAAGCGCTCGACGCGTTCCGCGCACTCACGCGCACGGAAGGTATCATTCCGGCGCTGGAGTCAAGTCATGCCGTCGCGTATGCCATGAAGGTGGCTGGCAAGCTGCCCAGTGATCACGTCATGGTCATCAATCTTTCTGGACGAGGCGACAAGGACCTGCATACCGTCGCTGGCATCGACAACATCAAACTGTAACAACCGCAAGGCTTCGCAGGCGCCAGAGGGTACGGAATCCCGGAACATGAGCAGTCGCATTCAACGTTGTTTTCAGCAGTTGCAGGCCAGCGGCCGTAAGGCCCTGATTCCCTACCTCACGGCAGGTGATCCCAACCTAGAGACGACACTTGGGCTGATGCATGCGCTATGTGCCAATGGTGCGGATCTGATCGAACTGGGATTTCCGTTCAGCGATCCGTCGTCGGATGGTCCGGTCATTCAGCGGGCTGTGGAGCGGGCGCTTGCCAAGAAAACCACGCTGCGCGCCGTTTTGGCACTGGTTCGCCGCTTCCGGGAAACCAATCAGACCACGCCGATCGTGCTCATGGGCTACCTTAACCCCGTGGAGTACATGGGCTATCAGCAGTTTGCCGAGGCAGCCGTTTCCGCCGGTGTGGATGGAGTCCTGCTGGTCGACATGCCACCCGAGGAATCGCACGAACTGCACGGGGTGCTGCGCAAAGCAGGGTTGGAAACCATCTATCTGGTTGCACCGACCAGCAGCCCGGCACGCATGGCGGCCATCTGCGCGCAGAGTAGCGGCTATGTGTATTACGTGTCCCTTAAGGGTGTCACCGGCGCCGCCCACATCGACATCGACTCGGTGGTCGAGAATCTGGCGCGTTTGCGCCAGCAGACTGCCTTGCCGGTCGGTGTGGGGTTCGGAATCCGCGATGCCGAGAGTGCAGCCCGGATTGCCGCGGTGGCGGATGCCGTGGTGGTGGGCAGCGCTCTCGTCAACCATATCGCGGAGCTGGAAGATCGCACAGACCATGATCAGGCCTACTTGCAGGCGCAGACCAGCCTGATCGCCGACATGCGCCGCGCGCTCGATGCCCGCTGAAGCGACCTATTGATCATCTGACCGAGTAGTTTTCTGCATGAGCAAGTGGATCGACAAAATCCTGCCTTCGATCATGAAGGCCCAGACCGCCGTCAAGTCTCGCAGCGTGCCGGAGGGTATCTGGAGCAAATGTCCGAAATGTGATGCTGTGCTTTACAGCGAAAACCTGCATGACAATCTGGATGTCTGTCCCAAATGTGATCATCACCTGCGCATTTCCGCGCGCCGACGCCTCGAACTCTTTCTCGACGAGGACGGCCAACAGGAGATCGGCGCCGACATCGAGCCCACCGATATACTCAAGTTCAAGGATCTCAAAAAATACAAAGATCGTTTGTCGGCCGCCAGCAAGCTCACCGGTGAAAAAGACGCACTGGTGGTCAAGGAGGGCCGTGTAAACGGACGTGCTGTCGTGGTGGCCGCCTTCGAATTCGGTTTCATCGGCGGATCCATGGGTGCGGTGGTGGGTGAAAAATTCACCCTGGCCGTTAACCGCTGCCTCGAGCGGCGGTTGCCCCTCGTGTGCTTCGCCACGAGCGGCGGTGCTCGCATGCAGGAAGCCCTGATTTCGCTTATGCAGATGGCCAAGACCTCTGCAGCGCTCGAGCGCATGAAGCAGCAAGGACTGCTGTATGTGTCTGTGCTGGTCGACCCCGTGTACGGAGGTGTGAGTGCCAGTCTGGCGATGCTTGGCGACGTCAATATTGCCGAGCCACGCGCTTACATCGGCTTTGCCGGCCAAGACGTCATTCGCCAGACCGTTCGCGAGAAGTTGCCGGAGGGTTTCCAGCGGGCGGAATTCCTGCTGGAGCACGGCGCCATCGACATGATCGTGCATAGGCACCAGTTGAAGACCCGTGTAGCCGCCTTGATCGGCAAGTTCATGCCCGACATTGCCCAGGTCGGGCAGGTACTGCCGGCCCGGACTGCCCCTGGCTCGCGCCGGGGCAGCGACAGGTCTGCGGGCTAGTATGGCCGTGGGCGCCGGACCTGCGCCACACCGGGACCTGGCCACCTGGCTGCAGCACCTCGAGCGTTTGCACCCATCGACCATCGAACTTGGACTCGACCGTGTGCGTGTGGTCTTCGAGCGGCTTGCGCTGGACTTCGGCAGTACTCGCTTCATCGTGGTCGGTGGTACCAACGGCAAGGGTTCGACAGTGGCGATGCTGGCTGCGATCCTGCGGGCAGCGGGCTACTCCGTCGGCACCTACACCTCGCCGCACCTGCTGCGTTACAACGAGCGCGTTGGCCTGCAAGGCCGGCTTGCCCATGATGAGGAACTGTGCGCGGGGTTTGTGGCCGTCGAGGCGCAGCGAGGTGACATTTCCCTCACCTACTTCGAGTTCGGCACCTTGGCAGCTCTCTGGCTGTTCGCTCGCGAGCCGCTAGACGTGGTGGTGCTGGAAATCGGTCTCGGCGGCCGGCTCGATGCCGTCAATCTGATCGATGCCGATGTCTCCGTCCTCACCAATGTCGACCTGGACCACATGGACTGGCTCGGTGACACCCGCGAGAAAATAGGCAGTGAGAAGGCTGGAATCTTTCGCCCTGGCCGGCCCGCCATCTACGGCGAACGGGACATGCCCGCCTCGGTAGGCCAGCAGGCTGCCGCTCGGCAGGTCCCCCTGCTGAGGCAGGGACTGCAGTTCGGTTGGCAGGTCGATGGCGACCGTTGGCATTGGTTCGGCCAGGATCGTCACGGCGCCCCGATCAGCGAGCGCGACCTGCCGCGCAACGGCTTCCCTCTCGACAATGCAGCCGGGGTTCTGCAGGCGCTTCGGCAGCTGGATTTGCCGCTGCCGCGGCCAGCCATCGAGCGGGGACTTGCGACCGCCGAACTCAGCGGACGCTTCCAGCGCGTGGTCCGTCACGGTGTCGAGTGCATCCTCGATGTGGCGCACAACCCACACGCTGCGCGCAATCTGGCTCGCAACATCCGCGAGCGACTTGGCGGCCGGCGCGTGCTGCTGGTGCTGGGCATGCTCGCCGACAAAGACAGCCGTAGCGTGGTGGAACTGCTGGTACCCGAGGTCAGCGCACTCTTTGCTGCAACCCTCGGGGGTGAGCGCGGAGCCAGCGCCGATGTCCTATATAATCACGCGCGCTCTTTGGGTTACGCCGCGGTCAGCCGTCATGACTCGGTTGCCGAGGCCCTGCGGGCGGCGGTCGCTGCCGCCGCCCTGACCGCCGGGGGGCCAGCACCGGTCATCGTGGTAGCCGGGTCCTTTTTCACCGTAGCAGCCGTGTTGGAGTCAGTTTGAATCAGGCGATGAGACAGCGGGTGGTGGGCTCCCTCGTTCTGGGCTGCCTGGCCATCATCCTGATCCCGGTGCTGCTGGACGGCGAGGGCGTGGTCGCTCCTCCGCTAGCCAGCAGTTTTCCCCCGGCGCCGGTTTTTGGTACCGATCCTGTCCCTCTGCCGTCGCGCCCAATGGTGGTTGATTCTGCCGAGGGTGCGGGCCTCGCTCCAGCGGACGGCACCATCGTACTGCCAGTCGTCGCTCCGCTGGGGTCCCCGGTGGCCAGTCAGGAGATCGACGCCTTGGAGGCTGCCGTTGCCGCGGTCATGGCGCGTGACGAGGATGCAGCGCCAACCAGTGACAATACGCCGCAGCGCGAGGCCAACGGGCTACCCCGCTCCTACGTGGTGCGGCTGGGCAGCTTTGGCGACAAGGCCAATGCCGACGCTTTGCTGCAGAAACTGCTCGCCGCCAACCACAAGGCGTACAGCCGGCAGGTACAGACGGCCAACGGCACCCTGCAGGTCGTCTATGTCGGACCTGTGCTGACCAGTGGTGAAGCCGGTTCTCTCCTCGCCACACTCGCCCAGGACTTCCAGTTGCAGGGCGTAGTGGAAACCTTCACACCACCGGCGCTGCAGTAGGAACTTACATGGCCACGATCGACATCGTCATTGCAGCGATCATGGGAATCTCCTTTCTTGTTGGCGTCCTGAGAGGGCTCGTGAAGGAAGCCTTGTCGCTGTTCTTCTGGATTGCCGCCGTCGTTGCTGCCGGCATGTTCAACGCCGAGGCCGGCCAGCTGTTGTCAGGCATGATCAGTAGTCCGCTGTTGCAGCGCGTCGTCGGATTCGTGCTGCTCTTCGTGGCAGTGGTATTCGTGGGGGGGTTGCTCGGCAACCTGTTGTCTACCTTGTTCAGTCAGGCCGGGCTTGCCGCCGCCGATCGCGCCTTGGGAGGTCTGTTCGGCATCGTCCGTGGCCTTGTGATCGTTACCCTGCTGGTCTGGCTGACTTCGCGTTTCGCTTTCCTGCAGACGTCGTTCAGCGAGTCGATCGCTCTGCCTTATTTCGCGGTGTTGGCAGACCTTCTGCAGGGATGGTTCGAGACATTGCCACCGCTCGAAGCGCCGGTGGCAACACCGGCCTGATCCGGTGCAGGCTCGCCAAAAAACAATATCAAATTACTGAGAGAGGGCTGGGCATGTGTGGCATCGTGGGCATCGTTGGTCAGTCCAATGTCAATCTGGCGATTTATGATGCGCTGACTGTCCTCCAGCACCGGGGGCAGGACGCGGCAGGCATCGTCACCAGTGACAAGAACCGGCTTTACCTGCGCAAGGACAACGGTCTGGTGCGGGATGTCTTCCACACGCGCCACATGCGCAATCTGCCCGGCAATATGGGAGTGGGTCATGTGCGCTATCCCACCGCGGGCAGTTCCGGCCCGGCTCAGGCGCAGCCACTGTACGTGAATTCCCCCTACGGCATCGCACTCGCGCACAACGGCAACCTGACCAACGCCGAGGATCTTTCCGGCGAGCTGTTTCGCGATGACCTGCGTCACCTCAATACTGACTCGGATTCCGAGGTGCTGCTCAACGTGCTGGCCCACGAGCTGCAGATCCTGCGGAAGGTCAAGCCCACCGCCACCGATGTATTCACCGCCGTGCGCGCGCTGCACCAGCGTTGTCGGGGCGCCTATGCCGTCGTGGCCATGATTGTCGGCTACGGAATCGTCGGTTTTCGCGACAAATATGGCATTCGCCCGCTGGTGTTCGGCAAGCGCAAGGCTCGCCGTGGTTACGAGTACATGCTGGCCTCGGAAAGCGTGGCGCTTGATGCCCAGGGCTTTCAGTTGGTCCGCGACGTAGAGCCCGGTGAGGCCATCTACATCGATATCGATGGCAACGTGGAGACGCGCCAGTGTGCAGATGACAGCCGCCTGGTGCCCTGTATCTTCGAGCATGTGTACTTTGCCCGCCCGGACTCACGCATGGATGGTGTGTCTGTCTACAGTTCACGCCTGAAGATGGGCGAAAAACTCGCCAAGAAGATTCTGCGCGAGCGACCCAATCACGGTATCGATGTCGTCATCCCCATTCCGGACACCAGCCGTACGGCTGCCGTCGAGCTCGCCAATGCGCTCGGCGTGAAATTCCGTGAGGGTTTCGTCAAGAATCGTTACATCGGCCGGACCTTCATCATGCCGGGACAGAGCCAGCGCAAGAAATCGGTCAAGCAAAAACTGAATGCCATTCCCCAGGAATTCCAGGACAAGACAGTATTGCTGGTCGATGACTCCATCGTGCGGGGCACCACCTGCAAGCAGATCATCGAGATGGCTCGCGAGGCCGGTGCGCGGCGGGTCTATTTTTCCTCGGCATCGCCCCCGGTGCGCTATCCCAACGTCTATGGCATTGACATGCCGGCCGTCAGCGAACTGATTGCCCATAACAAAACCGTAGAGCAGGTGCAGCAGGCCATCGGTGCCGACTGGCTGCTGTACCAAGACCTGCCGGATCTGATCGATTCCTGCAGTGCAGAAATCCTGCCCATGAATTTCGAGTGCTCGGTGTTCGATGGTCAGTACGTGACCGGCGATGTAAGCGAGGCCTATCTCGCGATGCTTGAAGCGCGTCGCAATGACTTTGCCAAGCAGAGACGGGATCGCGAACAGGAAATCTTCGGACCTTCCGGCAATGATGAGGACGAGGCGCAGCTTTCGCTGCATCGGTCCAGCTAGTGTATACCGGGATGCCGTCAGTCCTGAGGGCTGAGGCGGCTCAGGTCGTTACGGAGTGCCCATGACGTTGCCGCTCGGGCGTTATCGCCACTACAAAGGTCGTGACTACAGCGTGGTGGGTTTTGCCCGCCACTCTGAAACCGGCGAATGGATGGTGTTGTATGTGCCGCTCTACGGCGAAGGTGGCTACTGGGTGCGGCCACTCGCCATGTTCAGGGAAACCGTGCTGCTCGATGGACGGGAAGTGCCGCGTTTCCAGTGGATTTCCGACGGCGGCCTCGCCGCGTCTGACTGACAGAGCGGCGGCGACTCAGGCCAGCTCCAGCAGTACCGGACAGTGGTCCGATCCTTCGATGTGACGCAGCAGATCGGCGTGGCGGATGCGTGCCTTCAGGGCCTGTGATGTGAGGAAGTAGTCGATTCTCCACCCGACATCGCGCTCCCGCGCTCCTGCCCGGTAGCTCCACCACGAATACCTGCGGGCAGTGGGGTAGAGGTGGCGGTAGCTGTCGACAAGATCGGCAGCAAGCAGCGCGTTGATGCCATCGATCTCTTCCTGCATGAAGCCGGGGTTCTTGTTGTAGTTTTCCTTTGGCCTCGCAAGGTCCAGCTCCGTGTTGGCTACGTTGAGGTCGCCGCAGACCACCAGGGGTTTGCGTTGGCTCAGCTTCTGCAAGTACTGGAGAAAGTCACGATCCCAGTGCTGTCGATAAGACAGACGCTTGAGACCGTCCCCGGAATTCGGCGTGTACACCGTGACAAGCATGAAGTCCCGATACTCTGCCGCGATCACGCGGCCCTCCTGATCATGCTCGGGGACGCCGATGTCGTTTTGCACCTGCAGGGGCGCCTCGCGGGTGAGGATTGCCGTACCGGAATAACCGAGCCTGGCCGCGCTGTTGCAGTGAATCTGGTAACCCTGCAGCTCGGCGAGTGCTTCGCGTACCTGATCCGGCGTGGCCTTGGTCTCCTGCAGGCAGATCACGTCGGCATCCACCTGCCGCATGGCCTCGAGGAAGCTCTTCTTCACACAGGCACGAATGCCATTTACGTTCCAGGAAAGCAGGCGCATGGAAAACCCTCGGGACCAGATCAATTGAGCAGATTGCTGGCGTAGTGCAGGAAGAAGCTCTCGCGATCAGTGGTGGTGAGCACCACCTCGCGGACCCTCTTGCCGTCGCTCAATCTGAGGGGCAGCGGGGTGCCGGCCGGGCCGAGTTCCCAGACCGTGCGGAACAGCGATGCCATGCTGTGGACCGGCAGATCGTTGACCGACAGGATGATGTCGCCGGGCTGCAGGCCGGCCTTGGCAGCGGGGGCATCATGATAGACGCCGACCACGTACACCTCGCGATTGTGTTCTTCCACCATGGCCCCGAGCCAGGGTCGCACGGCCCCTGGCCGCTGACCGTGCTCCTGCATGTGGCGCAGATGCGGCATCACGAGATCCACGGGAATGAAGAGGTTGCCGGGGTTCATCTTGCCCTCGCTGTCGCGTATGCCGAGAGCCAGCGAGCCGATGCCCACCAGCTTGCCGTCCCGGGTCAGCAGGGGTGCCCCCGACCAGCGCTCGAAAAGGGGCAGCGTATAGATGGCTGTGTCGAGCAGGTATTCCCAGCGGCCGGCGAATTCAGCAAGCGCGTGCACGTGCACGGCAAAAGGCTCCTTCTCGTTGTGGGCGAGCACCTGCAGTTCGCTGCCGCTCTCCAGAGTATCTGCCGCGGTCCACGGCAAGTGGTGCAGACCGATGGGCTGCAAGGGTCGCAGCAGCGCAATGCCCGAGTCATGATCCTGCGCCAGCACGATGCCTTCGGCTGCCTGGCCCTTGCGATTGGTCAGCCAGACCTTGTCTGCCTCCAGCACGACGTAACCCACCGTCAGCAGCAATCCGTCCGCTGTCACCTGCACGGCGTGCCCGTGACGCTCGGTACCGAGCAACTCGGCGGTCAGTGCCCGCTCGGGGACCTGACTGTGTACTGCCAGCACGGCATCCTGCAGGGGGCGTACAAAGGGAAGTATGGTGGCACTCATGCCGATCGATTGACTCTTCTGGTGATACAGGGTACGAGCAGGCAACGTTCGGGTGTCGCTGCAGTTCCGGTGATGATACGCGACCGGACAGCAGCCAGCGCTGGCCCGCTCTTGCGCCTTTAGGTGGAGGTGAGGGGACATGAAGTCAAGGCATGGTGCGCTGACCGAGCATTCATGCACAGACGAGCAGTTTATCCCGCGATCACTCGCCGGCCATCCATCGGTCCTTTCATTGCGTACGGTCAAACTACGGATTGCGCGGAGGCATTATGCTACGTCTACTGTGCTCGTGTTTGCTGTTCCTGCTGCCTCTGACCCTGTGGAGCGTGCCTGCGATGGCCATCGAAGAACCATCTTTCGTTGTGACCGGGCGCGCGGGGCTTCTGGAGTTCCGGCGCTACGCTCCCTACCTCGTGGCAGAGACCGAGATCAGCGGCGAGGTCGGTCGCTCGGCGGCTGCCAACACGGGATTCCGCCGGCTGTTTGGCTACATCTCCGGTGACAACACGGCACGCAGTGATCTGCCGATGACGGCACCGGTACGGCAGCAGCGCGCGGAGAAAATCGCCATGACGGCCCCAGTGCAGCAGGTCCGTACTCCCGGCGGCTGGTCCGTTTCCTTCGTGGTCCCGAGCGCGTATGACCAGACGTCGGTACCGAGTCCTACCCGACCCGAAGTCGCCATTCGCGCCATCCCGGAGCAAACCATGGCCGTGCTGACCTATTCCGGCCGCTGGACAGACGAAAACCACGAAAAGCATGGGCAGCGGCTGCTGGAGGCGCTGCGTGCGGCTGGTATCGAGCCCCGGGGAGAGTTGGTGCATGCGGCCTACAATGCGCCGTTCACGCTTCCGTTCATGCGACGCAATGAAGTGATGGTAGAGGTAGACCCCGCAAGCGTGCCGGCGAGTCAGCCATGAGGGGTGGAGACACCGTCCGAAAATGGTGCCCCGGGCAGGAATCGAACCTGCGACCTGCCCCTTAGGAGGGGGCCGCGCTATCCACTGTGCCACCGGGGCATGTCACGGAAACTCGAACGGCGGGCATTCTACTCGCGAGCCCGTTCTCAAACCACGGGCGCGTGCTGACCCGCACCGGTGCTCGCGCGGCGTGGCCTCAAGGAGCCGGATAGAAGCAGAGGCCGTGGGGCGGAGGCGTGTCGACAGCACGGTAGTGCTGCAGTTGGCGCCACGCAAAACCCCGCAGAGTGCTCGCTCGCGGAGTTTCGGGGCCAGCAGCGGACGGCGGTGCTTCCTCCCCGGTCAGCGGAACGCAGATTTCGGCCTCCAGCAGCATGTACCCCACCTGAAAGAGTTCACGCCCTTCCGTGTAGGCCGGGTGATCCGCAGACAGCACGGCGGGGTGCGGAGCCGAGGCGGGCAGGGCGTCGTCCGCTTGATGCACGGCAGCGCCGGCGCTGCTGGCCAGCAGCAAAGCACTGCAAAAGAAACGTGAGGCTTTACAGCCCGGGACTGGCCGTGCCGCTGAAGGCTGTACACCGGGCTGCTGCACCGGCGGGTGAGGAGGTCCGGGAAGTTGGGATGGTTGGCGAGAGTGGGGAGGGAGGGGAAGGTGGGGAAGGTGGGGAAGGTGGGGCAGGTGGGGCAGGTGGTTTTGCATGGCAAGTCCCTTTGCTCTGGATCCTGCCCTCAAGGTAGTCGGTCTGGGGCGGTTTGCCAGTCGACTTGCCGCTGCGCTCAGGAACTGCAGGACAGCATGGAACAGCCGGCCTTGTGGCGGGCCCACTCGGGGCGCTTGGCTGCCAAGTGCTGCTTGCCGGTCTGTTCCGTGTAGGGATGCTGCAGCACCTGTTGCAGCTCCAACAACTTGCCGAGGTCACCAGCGCTGGCGTCGTCGATGGCTTGTTGGGCGAGGTAATTGCGCAGAACATAGAGCGGGTTCACAGCGCGCATGCGTCCACGCCGGTCAGTGGTCGCATCCTCCTCGCGAAGGCGTTGCTGATATCGCTGCAGCCAGTCCAGCCACTGGCGTTCCACGGCCTCACCGGGCTGGCGCTGGTACCAGCAGTCACAGAGCGCGGCCGGCAGTTGCTCCACCGCCAACTCCGAATCGAGGTCGCCCAGCGCACGAAACAGCAGCGTCATGTCGGTTTCGACCAGTTGCAGGCACTCAAGCAGCGCTTCGCAGAGCGCACTGTCCCGGGGATCCGGTTGCTGTAGCCCTAGCTTGCCGCGCATCATCTGCAGCCATTGCTGTTCGTAGTGGTGTCGATAGTGGTCGAGACTGTCTTCCAGTGGCGCCGTCTCTTCGATAAGCGGATACAGGGCATTCGCCAGTTGCACCAGATTCCACAGCGCGACCTGCGGCTGCTGGCCGAAGCGGTAGCGGCGCCCTTCGGCATCGGTGGTGTTGGGCGTCCACAGCGGATCGTAGGGTTCCAACCAGCCATAGGGTCCGTAGTCGATGGTCAGCCCGAGTATGCTCATGTTGTCGGTGTTCATGACACCGTGCACGAAACCGACGCGCATCCAGTGCACCAGTAGCTCTGCCGTGCGTTCGCACACCGTTCTGAACCATGCCACGTAGTTTTCGCGTTCGAGAGGCCCAGGGTTGGGGGCCAACAGCGGAAAATGCCGGCGGATCGTGTAGTCGGCCAGTTGGCGCAGGAGCCCGGGTTGCTGACGGGCGGCGAAAAGCTCGTAGGATCCGAAGCGCAGGAACGAAGGCGCCACACGGCACACGATCGCCCCGGGCTCAGCCTGCGGGTTGCCGTCGTAAAACATGTCGCGCACGACTTCCTCCCCGCTGGCCACCAGACTGAGCGCGCGGGTCGTCGGAACACCGAGGTGATGCATGGCTTCGCTGCAGAGGAACTCACGCAGGCTCGAGCGCAGCACCGCCAATCCATCGGCTGTCCGTGAATACGGCGTCGGTCCGGCACCCTTGAGCTGCAGCATGTGTTGCTGGCCCTCTTTGTCGAGGACGGCCCCCAGGTTGATCGCCCGGCCATCCCCGAGTTGGCCCGCCCACGAGCCGAACTGGTGCCCCCCGTAGCATTGCGCATGCGGTACTGAGCCCGGCAGCAGCTCACTGCCACTGAACACCCGGGTGAAGCGATCTTCACCGAGGATGGCGGGACTGAGACCGAGCTGCTCGCCCAGCACCGCCGTGTGTGTCAGCAGCCGCGCCTTGGGAAACTGCAGCGGCTCTGCATGCGACCAGCAGGCGCCGCGGACCTGCCGCCGGTAGTTGCGCCGCTCGGGGTCACCGGGTAGCGAGCGGGTGAAATCGTCCAGCAGGAAAGGGGGCTGTTGGGTCGGCATGGCTGGCGGGTCTCGGGCAGGCTCGGCAGTATACGCAGGCAGCAGGAACATCGCGTAAGTCGAACGCGACAGTCCAGCGCCGGGGCGGTGGCTGGCTGTAGCGCTCGCTCCCTATAATCGTGGTCTGCAATGAGGGTCTCATCGTGAGTGTCAGCTGCGCCAGTATCATCATCCCCGTCACCGATCAGGCCGCGCGACTGGCCGAGGTGCTGGCCGGCCTCCAAGCCCTGCGCAGGGCTGGACATGAACTGTTGGTGGTCGACGGCGGTAGCCGCGACAGCAGCATGAGTGTG
>CANGUU010000029.1 GCA_947457195.1 Gammaproteobacteria bacterium | reverse complement strand
GCGGAGACGACCGATGCAAGGTTCCGGCAGCAAAGTGGCAGTGGCCCAGCGCAAGCGATCGCGGGACCTGCTCGTCCAGGCGCTCTACCAGTGGCTGATCGGCGGAGCGGACGCCGGCCAGATCGAGGCCGAGTTCCGTGCCGACAATGGCCGCAAGAACGACTGGGATTTTTTTCACGAGGCGCTGGTATTCATCACAGCCAACCAGTTGGCAATCGATGCCTTATACAAGCCGTTTCTCGACCGGGACATCGCGCAGCTTGGGCCCATCGAGGCCGGGTTGCTGCGACTTGGCAGCTATGAGCTGTCCCAGCGTATCGAGGTACCCTACCGCGTCGTCATCAACGAGTACGTGGAGCTGGCGAAAAAATACGGAGCTTCCGAAAGTCACCGCTTCGTCAACGGTATTCTCGACAAGGTGGCGCGTGAGCACCGGCGTATCGAAATCGCCGGCTGACAACCACGGTGAGACCTGCCGATGGCCTTGAGTGAATTCGAGCTGATCCGCCGCTACTTCCAGCAGCCCGGGTTGATGGCCGACCCGCTCCTGCACCCCGGGGTCGCCCTCGGCATCGGCGACGACTGTGCCCTGCTGGATTTCGGCGCTGCGACGCGTCTCGCGATTTCACTCGACGTGCTGGTGGCAGGCGTGCATTTCCCGGCCGCCGCCGATCCGTCGCTTATAGGGGAGCGTGCGCTTGCGGTTGCTCTCAGTGATCTGGCCGCGATGGGAGCCACCCCGCTCGGCTTTACCCTGGGACTGACCTTGCCAGTGGCGGAGGCATCCTGGCTGGCCGGCTTTTCCGCCGGGCTGGCGGCTGCGGCACAGCGCTACGGCTGCCCCCTGCTCGGCGGCGACACCACGGCCGGCCCCCTGCAAGTCGCCGTGCAGGTGCATGGCACGCTGCCTGCGGGCAAGGCCCTGCGACGAGACGGTGCCCGTGTCGGCGATGAGGTGTGGGTAAGCGGTCAGCTCGGCGCAGCGGCGTTGGCGCTGGAGGTCCTTGCGGGCCGCTTGTCCCCAGAGGGCGAGGCTGCCGCTGCCCTGCTGAGTGCCTATTACCGGCCCGTGCCGCAGTTGGCACTGGGCAGGGCACTGCTGGATCTCGCCCACGCTGCGCAGGATGTGTCCGATGGACTGCTCGCCGACCTCGGGCACATTGCCCGCGCCAGTGGCGTCGGCATGGAGCTGCAGCTGGCGGCTGTTCCGGTCAGCCCTGCCGTACTGGCTGTTGCCACGGCGGGACGCGCCAGCGAGCTCGCACTCGGCGGTGGCGATGACTACCAGCTGGTATTTACTGCGCCGTCTGCTGCCCACCAGCCCATCGAAGCGCTCGGCGCTCGGTTGCAGGTGTTGCTCACCTGCATCGGTCGGGTAGTGGCCGGAGCGGATGTGGAGGTCCTGGACGCCGGCGGACGTCGGGTCCCGGTCGCAGTATCCGGCTACCAGCACTTCACCTGAGCGCGGCAAATCGCGCCTTTACAGGTGGCAAAAGGGCGACTTCACTGAGTATTGCCCCGAAGGTGCAGACGGAGTTGCAGCATGCGGCAGCCGCGCGGCCATACCCTCACCGAACTGCTGTGCACGCTTGCCATCCTCGCTGTCATGCTTGGGCTTGGGTGGCCCGAGCTGCGCAGCCTGTGGCTGGCCCGTCAGGGCGAGGTGCAGATTGTCGCGCTGCAACGCCTGCTGGGTCTGGCGCGCAGCGCCGCGCTGTCGAGCGGGCATACCGTGGGCCTCTGCGGCAGTTCCGATGGCCGGCAGTGTTCCGGTCGCTGGCAGGATGGCGTGCTCGGTTTCCATGATGCCAACGATGACGGACTGCCCGACAGCGAGGCGGCGCTGCTGCGCTGGCATGCCTGGCAGCCGCAGCCTGCCTCGCTCAGCTTTGCCTCTTTTCCGCGCCGCACCGTGCTGCTTTACGGTGCCGATGGCGCAACCCGGCAACAGAACGGCAGCTTCACCTGGTGTCCAGTCGGCAACGACGCCCGCTATGCGCAGCAGCTGCTGATTGCCCAGTCCGGCCGGGTCAGGGTGGCCGTGGACAGCGACGGTGACGGCCGTAAGAACGGCGCGGGCAATCTGCCTGTCACCTGTCCGCCCTGAGCAGACTGCCCGGTTGCCGCAGCGTCAGCCACCGTCTGCCGCGGGGCCCGCGGTGGTTTGGAGGCCGCTTTATCCGCACCTGTCTGTGGCGTCGCCGGCGGCAGATGGGTGGTTGCTTTACCAGCATCCCTCTGCCGGGTCGCCGGCGACGGTGGTGGCAGTTTTGCTGCCGAGTTGGTCGACACTGAGCGTGGCGCAGAGTCGATCGGTCTGCTGGGAGCCGACAGCCGTTGCTCGCAGCGTCCACATCGTTCCCTCGCCGTGGCTGACGAGGCTGATGGTGTACAGGTTTTCCCCGCTCGGCGGCGCGGGGTCCTGCGATGTCGCCCCGCGCAGTGCCTCGAGCGTCGCTGCGTACTGACCCTCGCGCAGGTAGTAGGCTTCCTGGAGTGCGGCAAAACGTTGCAGCGACAGCCAAGCCGCTGACCGGTTTGCTCTCAGCACCTGCTGGCGATAACCCGGCAGCGCGAGGGAAAGCAGCAGTGCCGCTATCGCCAGCGTGGCGAGCAGTTCCACGAGCGTGAATCCCGCGTGATTGCCGTGCTTCATGCAGTCACTCCGGGATGTTCACAGCGCTGAGCCACCCGACAATGGCTCCCAGGACAGGCGGCCACGCGCGTGCCGCGCCGCGCCCGACGCCGTCGTGGTCTGACCCGCAATGGCGAGGAAGCTGCGCAGGAAGGTGTGAACCTGGCCGTCCAGGCTCGTGGCGAGCGCAGTGACCCTGAATAGCCTGGCCTTGTTGCTGCTGGCAAGCGCCTGCATGGGATCGGCAGCCGTGAAGCACCAGTATTCCACGAGATAGCGGCCCAGCAAGTCCGGGTCGCCCAGGGTGACGGCTTGCGTCCTGCCGCTGCCGGCGGCCCACAGCGCGGTGTCGGCGGCCGGTTCGAGCGCTGGGCCAGCCACACTGCAGCGCTGCCAGTCATCGGCATGGGTACCGCTGAAGCAATAACCACTCAGGCAGTCCGCGGTGAAACACAGTGTGGAGCACTCGGGGCCACTGATCGGGCCCTGCAGCAGGGCACTGTTGCCGACCAGCGATATCTCGGCAAACACGAGTACCCGTTCGGCGGCCTCGAAGACGCGCTGTTGCTGCTGACTGCGGGAGGCCAGGCGTAACTGGATGACGCTGCCCTCCAGGCTGGCGAGGCAGAGCAGGCCGATGATCAGCAGCAAGACCAGTGTCAGGCCCAGCAACATACCGCGCTGCTGTGGTGGCAGGCCGCTTGGCAGGCAGGTCAGTTTCATTGGAGACCCGCGTTCCGCACGCGCACCGTCGTGCCGAGCGTGTACCGCAGGTAGCGATCGGAGCCGTCCGTTCCCGGTACATCCTCGATGCGCTCGAAATCGGCAGCAGTCGGCAGCACGGGTCGGATGGAACGTACACGCAAGGTGACACGCACGCTGAGCACCCGCTGCCAGTCCAGTGCAGGGTCCCCCGCCCGCAGGTAGCGGTCTACGCTGCCGTCCTGTCCCTGCAGGTCGAGCCCGTACAAAAGTTGCAGGTTTTCGACGCCCTGCACCAACTCTTCGGCGGCCGTGTAGGGCCTGCGCTGGGTTGCATTCAGCAACAAACGTTCGCGGAACAGCGAGGGCAGCGTCGGCTCGGATGGGGAGTGGCCGATGTAGTAGGCGGCACTTTGCAGCGCCAGCAGGCGGGATCCCACCGGGAAGGCAAGGGTCTCTGCGCCAGCCAGATTCGCGCAGTCGAAGTTTCCGCCCAGTCGCGGGCTGCAGTTTCCCGGCTCTACCGTCGGATCCACGTCATGGCTCAGGGTATTGGCCGCGCCGTGGGTGCTTGCCTGCTGGAACAGGGCGATCTGGCTGCAGTCGGTCGCGGCCAGCAGCAGGGGCTGGCCTGCGCGCCAGTCGTGGTTGCCATTGAGGAACAGACGCGCCGACGCCGTGTCGTGCGCGAACGGTGCCCGCAAAAGCAGACGGCTCGACTCGCCACGGCGGACGATCAGGGCATCGGTTGCCGCGCGCGCGGCCGCGCGGAACTCGGCTGGCAACATGCCCCGGCCTTGCGTGGAGTCGAAACCCTGCAGACCAGGCGGCTGCAGGTACCAGTGCTGGGACGTGCTGCTGATGGCATTGGCCAGATGCGGGGGCCGCAATCCACAACCGGTATGGCCGGCGAGGCGCAGGTCCGAAGTCAGCAGGCGCAGCGCCGTGCTGGCATTTTCCTGCAGGGCAGCCAGCTCGCGTGCCACGGCGAAGTTGCCTGAGGCATCCTGCACGACCCCGAGCACGCCGGCCAGCACCACCAGCGAGAGGGCAAGCGCCACCAGCAGTTCGATGAGGGTCAACCCCTGGGCGAGTGCCGCTCCTCGCTGCTGTCTGTGGTCAGCTGGGCTATGGACCAGCCGGGCAAGTGGGCGCTGCGGTTCCGGGCCCAGACGCTGCCAGCGCGGGAGACTGCCGCAGTGCATGCTCAGGGCCTCGTGCGCGCAGTGAGCGTGCGTGTGGCAGTACCCGCCGCCGACGGCCCGGCTCCACGCCAGTGATAACGCAGGGAGACTTCCCAGTCGGCGTCGCCGGCACGCATGATCTGGCCCTCAGCTCCAGGCAGCACACGTCTATCGTCGACGCGGGCGCGCCACTGCCGCAGGTCGTAGGCAGCCAGCTGCTGGCTGGAGCAGCTGAGTTGCTCGCAGTCCACTCCCGATGCCGGAACCGCCTCGCCGAAGCGCAGTGTGTAATCCCCGCCGGCCGGATTGGCGTGCAGCCGCTCGAGCATGTCATTGAGCAGCCACTGTGCCTGTGTGTCCAGCCAGGCCGTCTGGCCCAGCCTCAGTGCTTCCACTTGCGCCCCCACCAGGCTGACCAGCGCAAAGGCCAGCAGGCCAAGGCAGAGCAGCGATTCCACGAGAGCAAAGCCGCAGTATCGGCAAACTCCAGCGGCTGCTGTCTGTGGTCTGGGCATGGTTTCTCCGCGCTGCCGTGGTGCCGAGGGCGAGTGGTGGAGCGAGTCCACCGGTCGCCAGCCAGGATCGATTGGGCTTTCTCGTCTTGGTATAGCAGAGCCCCGCAGCTTGTGCCCGTTGGCGGGGAGTGGCCGCTCGCTGCCTTTGGCGCTTAAATGCAGCTCCTCCCCACCGACAGCAGAACTGCGCCATGGTTGATTCGCCGCGTCCCGACCTGTCTCGCCCCTGGCAGTTGCTGGCCTTCGGTTTTGGCAGTGGTCTGGCGCCTCGGGCACCCGGGACGGCCGGTACCCTGGCGGCAGTCCCTTGCTACCTGATGTTGGCCCAGCTGCCAGTGCCGCTGTACCTCGCTGTACTGGTGGCCAGCTTCGCGTTGGGCCTGTGGGTGTGCGGCCGCACCGCGCAGGAACTCGGTGTGCACGACCACGGTGGCATCGTCTGGGACGAGTTCGTCGGTTTCTGGTTGACCATGCTGGCGGCACCCCCGGGCTGGGGTTGGATCGTGGTCGGCTTCCTGCTGTTCCGCCTGTTCGACATCCTCAAGCCTTTCCCGATCAACTACTTCGATCGCCACATCAAGGGAGGACTCGGCATCATGCTCGACGACGCCTTGGCTGGATCCTTTGCCTGGCTGGGGCTGCAGTTGCTGGTGCTTGCGCTGCAGGCGCAGTCCTAACGCGGACGGCGTCGGTACACTTCGGGATCGAAGATTTCCATGATGCGTTCCGGGCGAGAGGGTGCGGTGAATCCGAATTTCGCGTAGAGGCTGTGCGCATCGGCCGTTACCAGCTTGAAACGTCGCAGTCCCTGCAATTCCGGATGCTGCATGATGTGTGTCATCAGCCACTTGGAAAGCCCCTTGCCCCGATGTTGCTCCAGCACATAGACATCGGACAGGTAGCCGAACGTGGCGCGATCGGTGATCACGCGAGCAAAACCCACCTGCTCGCCGCTGTCGGCGAGAATACCGAAGCAGAGGGAATTGGCGATGGCCTTGGCCAGCAGGGCCTTGGGCATACCCGCAGCCCAGTAAGAGCGGCCGATGAAGCCATGGATAGCGTCCAGGTCGAAGTCTGCCGGGTCGGTGGTGATGCGATAGCCGCTGATTTCCATGGTTTTCGGGCAACGCTCCTTGCTGTCGTTGCGGCAGCATAATCAGCGAGCGGCGGCAAGTCGACGCGCTCACCTGCCGTATTCGAGGATGCCAGTGCCGTGCTGCCCGGCTACAATGCGCGCCTGATTTCAGGAGCCCCACGATGAGCACCATTTTGCAAAGTCTGCCCCACGGCGAAAGAGTCGGCATTGCGTTTTCCGGAGGCCTCGATACCAGCGCGGCCCTGCACTGGATGCGCGAAAAGGGCGCGGTTCCCTATGCCTACACCGCCAATCTGGGTCAGCCCGACGAGTCCGATTACGAAGCCATTCCCCGCAAGGCGCTGGAATACGGCGCCGCTGGCGCGCGCCTGATCGAGTGTCGCGCCCAGCTCGTGGCCGAAGGTCTCGCTGCACTGCAAAGCGGCGCCTTCCACATCACCACGGCCGGGGCCACCTACTTCAACACCACGCCGCTAGGGCGTGCTGTCACCGGCACCATGCTGGTGGCTGCCATGCGCGAAGACAACGTCAACATCTGGGGCGACGGCAGTACCTACAAAGGTAACGATATCGAGCGCTTCTACCGTTACGGGTTGCTGGTGAATCCGGAGCTGCGCATCTACAAGCCGTGGCTGGATCAGGTGTTCATCAACGAGCTCGGCGGTCGCCGCGAGATGTCTGAATACATGCAGCGCTCGGGTTTCGCCTACAAGATGAGCCTGGAAAAAGCCTACTCAACCGACTCCAACCTGCTGGGTGCAACCCATGAGGCCAAGGAACTGGAATTCCTCAACAAGGGCATCACTCTGGTGCAGCCGATCATGGGCGTAGCCTTCTGGCGCGATGATGTGACTGTGAAGCCGGAAACCGTCAGCGTCCGCTTCGAGGAGGGGGTGCCGGTGGCACTGAATGGCCGGGAGTTCAGTGATGCCGTGGCCCTGCTCTACGAAGCCAACGCCATCGGTGGCCGCCACGGTCTCGGCATGAGTGATCAGATCGAAAACCGCATCATTGAAGCCAAGAGCCGTGGCGTGTACGAAGCGCCAGGACTGGCCCTGCTTCACATCGCCTACGAGCGGCTGGTGACCGGTATCCATAACGAGGACACCATCGAGCAGTACCGCAGCAATGGTCGCCGCCTCGGTCGCCTGCTGTACCAGGGTCGCTGGTTCGATTCCCAGGCGCTGATGCTCAGGGAAACCGCGCAGCGCTGGGTGGCCAAGGCGATCACGGGCGAAGTCACGCTCGAACTCCGGCGAGGCAACGACTACTCGATCATGGACACGGTCAGCCCGAACCTCACCTATCACCCGGAGCGCCTGACCATGGAAAAGGGCGCCTCTGCGTTTTCGCCCCAGGATCGCATAGGCCAATTGACAATGCGCAATCTCGACATCATGGACACGCGGGCCAAGCTGGGTATCTACGTGCAGACGGGGCTGCTGTCACCGGCCGCCGGCACCGGCGTGCCCTTGCTGGGGGACAGCAGCAGGAAATAGCCCGGTCGTCGCGCATATACTGCGCCGCCAGCATCATGACAGCGCCCGCGGCGCGAGGTGGAGTGCAAAGATGAGACAAGCCCTGCAGTTCTACATCAACGGTGCCTGGGTCGATCCCGTGGTGCCCAAAACCCGCGCAGTCACCAATCCCGCCACGGCAACCCCGGCCGGCACGGTAAGCCTCGGTACAGCGGTGGACATTGATCGCGCCGTGCAGGCCGCCGCTGCCGCCTTTCCGGTCTGGTCGCGAACTTCCCGCGAGGAACGGCTTGGCTTGCTGCGAAAGGTGGTCGATATCTTTGCCCGGCGCGTGCCCGAACTTGGCGTTGCCATCATGGAAGAAATGGGTGCGCCGAAGTGGCTCGCCCAGGGCACGCAGGCTGCCATCGGCGTCAATCATTTCAAGACCGCGATTGCCGTGCTCGAAAACTTTGTCTTCGCAGAGGACCGCGGGACCAGTCGCGTGGTGCGTGAACCCATCGGCGTGTGCGGTTTCATCACGCCCTGGAATTGGCCAATCCACCAGATCTGCGCCAAGGTGGCGCCGGCGCTGGCCACGGGCTGTACCGTCGTGTTGAAGCCCTCGGAGATCGCCCCGTTTTCTGCCGTGATCTTTGCCGAGATCCTGCACGAGGCGGGTCTGCCGCCGGGTGTGTTCAATCTCGTGCAGGGTGAGGGGCCGGAGGTCGGGCAGGCGCTGGCCGAACATCCGCGGGTAGACATGGTCTCGATCACCGGCTCCACGCGGGCGGGCATCCAGGTGGCGCAGGCGGCGGCCAAGACCGTCAAGCGTGTCCATCAGGAGTTGGGGGGCAAGAGCCCGAATATCGTGCTGGAAGATGCCGACCTCAGGGCGGCCATCACCGGTGGCATCAACGGCATCATGATGAACAGTGGCCAGAGCTGCCGGGCCCCGACGCGCATGCTGGTACCGAACAAGCTCATGGACGAAGTCTGCGCCATTGCCAAGGAAGTCGCCGAGAGCTGGAAACCCGGCGATCCGGCAGCCGACAGCCGCATGGGCCCGGTCATTTCCGAAACCCAGTGGAACAAGATCCAGCGCCTCATCGAGAGCGGCGTTCGCGAGGGGGCCAGGCTGGTCACCGGCGGTCCCGGCAAGCCGGAGGGTCTGGAGGCCGGCTACTTCGTGAAGCCTACGGTCTTCAGGGATGTCAGCAATGCCATGGAGATTGCCCGCGAGGAAATCTTCGGCCCGGTGTTATGCATTCTCGGCTACGACACCGAGGAGCAGGCACTGGAGATCGCCAACGACACGGAGTACGGCCTTGGCGGCTACGTACATAGCAAGAACCTTGACCATGCCCGGGCCGTGGCAGCAGGCATCCGGGCGGGCTACATCAGCATCAACAATGCCGGTCTCGACCTGAACGTACCCTTCGGCGGCTTCAAGCACAGTGGCAATGGCCGCGAGTTCAGCAATGAGGCCTTTGGGGAGTTCCTGGAATACAAGTCCCTGTTGGGCTATACGCCAGCCGCCTGAAGAGACGCACAGGGCAAAAAGTATACGAACCAGACGGTTCGGTTCATTGCAATGGCTCAGGCGAGCGTGTACAGTCCGCGCTGCTTTTTTTCCGCACATCAAGAGGACGGCAACAACATGAGCAAAAGCTTGCAGGATGTACTGAATGAGAACGGCGGCGACACCGTCAAATTGCTGCGCAACTCGAAAATCGGTGCCTATGTGTACCCCGTGGTGGCCCCCGAGTTCCACAACTGGCGCAGTGAGCAGCATGCCTGGCGCAACAGTGCGGTGCTGTTCGACCAGAGCCACCACATGGTGGACATCTACATCAAAGGCCCCGACGCCATCAAGCTGCTGTCCGACACCGCGATCAACTCGTTCGCCAACTTCCCGGTCAACCGCGCCAAGCAGTACGTGCCTGTCAGCTACAGCGGCCATGTGATCGGCGATGGCATCCTGTTCCACCTTGCCCAAAACGAGCTGGTATTCGTTGGTCGTGCCCCGTCCGCCAACTGGATCCGTTACCACGCGGAAACCGGTGGCTACAACGTCGAAATCATCCACGATGATCGTTCCCCGTCGCGACCGGGCGGCAAGCCGGTCAAGCGCATCAGCTACCGCTACCAGATCCAGGGTCCGAATGCCTGGGCCGTCATCGAAAAACTGCACGGCGGCAAACTGGAACAGCTCAACTTCTTCCACATGGCCGACATGAACATCGCCGGCACCAAGGTGCGCACCCTGCGTCACGGCATGGCCGGTTCGCCGGGTCTGGAAATCTGGGGTCCCTACGAAGACGGCGATCGCATCAAGGACGCCATCCTCACGGCCGGTGCCGAATTCGGTATCGTTCCTGTCGGCTCGCGTGCCTACGCGACCAACACCCTGGAGTCTGGCTGGATTCCGTCGCCGCTGCCTGCCGTTTATACCGGCAAGGAAATGGAGGCCTACCGCAAGTGGCTGCCGGCTGCCAGCTACGAAGCCACCGGTGCCATTGGCGGCTCTTTTGCATCCAGCAACATCGAAGACTACTACGTCACCCCTTACGAAATCGGCTACGGCCCCTTCATCAAGTTCGACCATGACTTCATCGGCCGCAGCGCGCTGGAAAAAATCCAGGGCAACAAGCATCGCCGCAAAGTCACGCTGGCCTGGAACAGCGATGACGTGGTGGGTGCCTTCGCTTCGCTGTTCAAGAAAGGTGATCACTCCAAGTACATGGAGCTGCCGCTGTCGAACTACGCCAACAGCAACTTCGATGCTGTGATGGGTGGCGACAAGATCGTCGGTCTGTCCATGTTCTCCGGATACTCGTACAACGAGCGTTCCATGTTGTCGCTGGCCACCATCGATGCCGATGTCGCCATCGGAACCGAAGTGGTACTGCTGTGGGGCGAAAGCCCACGCACTGGCAAGACCACCGTGGAGCCGGGTGCTACCCAGACCAAGATCCGCGCCCGCGTCAGCCCCGTGCCCTACGCTGAAGTCGTGCGGTCCCAGTACGTCGACGGCAGCTGGCGCAGCGCCAAGTAAGTCGTCCGCAGGCGACTTCGAAAAGAGCCCGGCGCCTGCCGGGCTTTTTTTTGCCGTCGAATGCCTCCACCGTGCGCCGCGCCTGCGGTGCTCCCTTGACCGAGCACCCCAAGCTGTCGGTCTTGCGTCGGCAACAGTGGCCGCCGCACGAGCAGGCTCGCTGCTCCCACTACCCCTCATCCCTGCCGAAGTAGCTCATGACTCTCAGCCTTCAGATCGCTCAGGAACTTTCCGTCAAACCCGCGCAAGTCGAGGCTGCCATCGGTCTACTCGACGAGGGGGCCACCGTTCCCTTCATCGCTCGTTATCGCAAGGAGGTCACGGGCGGGCTCGATGACCTGCAGTTGCGCGATCTCGAAGTGCGTCTGCGCTACCTGCGCGAGCTGGAGGACAGACGCCAGTCCATACTGGAAAGCATCCGGGAGCAGCAAAAACTAACTCCGGAGCTCGAACGACAAATCGCGGCTGCCCCTACCAAGACGGAGCTCGAGGACCTGTACCTTCCCTTCAAACCGAAACGCCGCACCAAGGGCATGATTGCCACGGAGGCCGGGCTGCTGCCGCTGGCTGAGCAATTGCTGGCGGATCCCGCGCTGGACCCCCTGTCGCTGTCGCTGCAGTTCATCGATGCGGAGAAGGGAGTACCGGACAGCAAGGCTGCCCTGGAGGGAGCCAAATACATTCTCATGGAGCGCTTTGCCGAGGATCCTGCATTGGCAGGCAAGCTGAGGTCGTTCCTCTGGACCCACGGTGAGCTGCGCAGTCGCGTGATCGAAGAGAAGCGTGCGGAGGCAGAGAAGTTCCGTGACTACTTCGACTACCGCGAATCTCTCGCCAAGATACCCTCACATCGTGCGCTGGCGGTTTTTCGTGGCCGCAATGAAGACTTTTTGCTGGTCAGCATTGGTGTACAGGGAGTGCAGGAAGACCAGCGCGATCCCTGCGAATCCATGATTGCCGAGCATTTCTCGCTGCAAGACAAAGGTCGACCGGCCGACAAGTGGCTGCAGGAAGTCGCGCGCTGGACCTGGAAGGTGAAGCTGCTGCTACGCATGGAGACGGATTTGCTTGGTCAGCTGCGCGAAAACAGTGATGATGAAGCGATCGCCGTGTTTGCGGCCAACCTCAAGGCCTTGCTGCTTGCAGCGCCGGCGGGCAACAAGGTCATCCTTGGTCTGGACCCCGGCCTCCGAACCGGGGTCAAGTGTGCGGTCGTCGATCAGACCGGCAAGCTGCTGCAGCACTTCACCATCTATCCGCATGCGCCACGCAACCAGTGGGATGAATCCATCGCCCTGCTGGCGCAGAGCTGCAGACAGCACGCCGTGGCCCTCATCAGTATTGGCAACGGCACAGCGTCCCGGGAGACCGACCGGCTTGCAGGCGAATTGATCAAGAGACATTCCGATCTGAAGTTGCAAAAGGTCGTGGTCAATGAGGCGGGCGCCTCGGTTTACTCGGCATCCGACGTAGCCCGCGAGGAGTTCCCGGAGCTGGATGTCTCGATCCGGGGAGCAGTCTCGATCGCGCGTCGGCTGCAGGATCCGCTGGCAGAATTGGTGAAGATCGAGCCCAAGGCGATTGGCGTCGGCCAGTATCAGCACGACGTCAGTCAGGTGCGACTGAATCAGGCGCTCGAGGCCGTGGTAGAAGACTGTGTGAACGCCGTGGGCGTCGAGGTCAACGTTGCTTCCGCTGCTCTACTGCAGCGTGTTTCCGGCCTCAGCAGCTCGATCGCCGGCAACATAGTGAGCTTCCGAAATCAGCATGGAGCCTTCAAATCGCGCGAGGATCTGAAGAAGGTCCCCCGTTTGGGCGACAAGTGCTTCGAGCAGGCAGCCGGCTTTCTGCGAATCAGCCAGGGTGAAAATCCACTGGATGCCTCGGCTGTACATCCCGAGTCATACGCCCTGGTCGAGCGGATTCTGCAGGAAAGCCGAAAATCACTGCGGCAGGTAATTGGTGATACCGGCTTCCTGCGCAGCCTGCAACCCGAGCGTTTCGCCACCGAGCGCTTCGGCTTGCCGACCGTGCGCGACATTCTCAAGGAGCTCGAAAAACCCGGACGCGATCCACGGCCTGAATTCAGGTCGGCGTCGTTGCTGGAGGGGGTTGAAGAGCTAAAGGATCTCAGGTCCGGCATGGTGCTCGAGGGCACGGTGACCAACGTCACCAACTTTGGCGCCTTCGTGGACATCGGCGTTCATCAGGACGGATTGGTCCACATCTCGGCGCTTTCCAGGTCCTTCGTCAAGGATCCGCACGCCGTGGTGAAGACTGGCGATGTGGTGAAGGTCAAGGTACTGGACATCGACGAGAAGCGCCGACGGATTGCTCTTACGATGCGGCTGGATGACGTGCCGGGTGGCAGTGAGCAGCGCTCCGCGGAGGGTGAAGGTGCGCGCCGAGACCGGAGAGGGCAAAGGGATCGCGGCCCGGCAGACAACAACAAGCAGGCAGCGGACAAGGTCGGCAGTCTCGGCAGCCTGCTTCAGGATGCGCTGCGCCGCAAATAGCCACCGTGTGATCGGTTCGTGCGCTGCCTGCAGAAGCGGCACCACCGACTGGCCTCTCCAATACCTTGAGGGGTTGCCGGCGTGCTGTCAGCAGCGGCGAGTCTGACGGACGATTGCACCGGGCGCTCCGCACCGATCCTGTTGTCTATTGCCAACACGACTTCAATGTTGCTTGCGACGGCGCTGCAGTTGGCGACGCCAGATTTCAGCACCCGCCGCCAGCAGAGCCAGCGAGCCGATGGCGATCATCAGGTTGCCGAGCTTGCCCTCACGCGCGAATTCCTCGCCGGCCGCCCCGGCATAAGTGAGCAGCCCGCCGGTTGGCAGCGTGAAGAGCACCGAAGCCCAGAGAAACGTCCGAAAACGGAGGGCGGTAAGCCCGAATGCATAGTTCAGCAGTACTCCGGGAATGATCCCCACCATGCGGACCACTGCCACGGTCTGCCAGGAGCCAAGGGCATGGCTTTCCAGTAAGGAGATGGTGCCGGCAGGCAGCCAGCGCATGACCTTGCCGCGCAGTTGGCTGCGCGCAATCAGGAAGGCCAATGCCGCGCCGCTGGTGAAACCGATCATGTTCAGCAAGAAGCCCCAGGCCACGCCGAACACTGCGCCGCCAAGAACCATAAGCAGGGCGCCCGGTACCAACAGTGCCTCCCCCAACATGAAGACCACGACAAACAGCAGACCAGCCAGTGGCGGTGACAAGCGCAGCAGCGCCGCATCCACCGTTGCCAGCACGGCGTCCCGGTGCCAGAACAGCAGTGAAACCGCGAGAAGCAGGCAGAACAGGGGCGTCAGGGACCGCAGGTGGCGCATGGGGCAAGGTCTGTACAGAAGCAGAAGGAGCGGGCGTTGAGTTGCCCGGGGACGAAGAGTGCGCGGCACAGGAAGATCCGGTTCAGCGCCGAGGCTGATGCCGGCTTCGCGCCATGCGGGGCGACAGCTTATCCAGCCACACTACTGCTGCCTAGCAGCCACGACACTGCCCTGGCGTATTTCCGGGTCTGGAACGGAGGCTGCCGGCATGCCGCTGCTGCCCAGGAGTGTGCTACGGTACTCGGCCTGTTGACCGGCTCGGCGAAACATGACTCCAAAAGCAGCAGAAAATCCCGAGCGAAGCTCGCATGTTGTCATCGTGATTCCGGTGTTCAACGAGGGTGAGCCGCTCATAAAGAGTTTGCGGGTGATACTGAGAGAAGCCGCTTTGGCTGCCACCCGGACTGGCCTGCACGCATCCATTCTCGTGGTCGACGATGGATCTTCTGACGGTACCCCCGCCAGACTTGCACAACACTTCGAATTGGGTAGCGAAATCGCCTACCTCCGACTGGCTCGCAACTGTGGTAAGGAGGTGGCGATCCTTGCTGGCCTCTGCGCCGCGCAGGACGCCAGCGCCGTTGTCGTCATGGATGGAGATCTGCAGCACCCGCCCGCTCTGCTCCTGCCGATGTTCGAGGCCTGGTTGGCTGGATCTGACGTCGTAGAGGCCTGTAAATCCAGCAGAGGCAAGGAAGGTTGGTTTCGCGGGCTGGGTGCGCGACTTTTTTATGGATTGTTCAGGGCCGCCACAGATCTCGACATTGAGCATCACTCTGACTTCAAGCTGCTCGATGCCAAGGTGGTAGCGGTCTACGTTGCTCTGCCGGAAAGGAAGAGATTCTTTCGCGGCCTCATCTCTTGGTTGCAGTTTCCCTCCATGAGAGTTCAGTTTGACGTGGCTGAGGGTGCCAGGCCCGCTTCGCGCTGGAGCAGCGCCCACCTGCTGCGCTATGCGGTCTCGTCACTGGTGTCATTTACTTCCGTGCCCCTGCAACTCGTGACTTGGTGTGGGGGGCTAACATTCCTCGTTAGTCTGGTATTCGGCGGCAAGGCCATCTACGACAAGTGGACCGGTCACGCAGCGGATGGTTTCTCCACCGTCATCCTCTTGTTGTTGCTGATCGCCAGCATTCTGATGTTCAGTCTCGGCCTGATCGGTCTGTACGTGGCAAGAATCTATGATGAAGTCAAGCAGCGACCGCCCTATCAGATCGACCTGCACAACAGTCGGCCCTGGGGTCATCAGCGGCTGTGATCGAGGCATTAGCACGCGCAGGAATCCTCTGTGCCCAACAGTAGTGCGCATCGACCTGAAATGGTGAAAAGTGCCGTGTTTTTCAGTGCTGGAACCGCACGGTCTCGTTCTCGTTGTGCACCGAATATTGGCGCTCGAACACCGATCGAGAGCTCCTGCAAAAACCGCCTGAGTTATTTTGCTCAGGTACTTGGCAGTCAAAAGATTGTGAGGTTATATTTGGACGTTAGGTATTATCTGCTTTGGATCGCATACTCGTTTTTCGAGGTTGCGCCGAGGGCGAAGCCAAGGCCTCGTCCGTCGGTATCCTGATCGGAACTGGATTGGGGTTTACCAAACCTTTATTACAAAACAGTCCCGGTACCAGAGACTTGATACTGATGCAGCGTATCCGGTTTGTAGCTCGCGAGAGCTGGAGCAGGTACTTTTTTAGTTTTCGCACTTTTCTTCTTTAGGGGGAGACCGTAAATCCAATGTTCACCACGCAATCGACCACGATACTGGGCAAGCACGCCACCAAGACCATGCGCAGGGCGATGATGCTGGCCATGATTCCGGCCACGTTTGCCTCCACCCAGTTGCTGGCCCAGCAACAACCGGTGAACGCAGCCGCTGTTGCCGCCCAGACCGAAAACAACGCCGGTGTCGCTGCCACCCAGGAAACTGTGAACGGCTTGGTAGATCAGACGCAGGAGCTGGCGAATGAATACGCCCAAGCCCTCGCCGAGCTTGACTCCCTCAACAAGTACAACGATCAGCTGCAAAAGCAAGTCGATGCCCAGGAAGCCGAAAAAGCTTCCATCCAGACGCAGCTGACTGAAATCGAAACCACCAACCGTGAAGTGCTGCCGCTGATGGAGCGTATGGTTGCCACGCTTGATCAGTTCGTGAAGGCGGATATCCCCTTCTTTCTCGAAGAGCGCAGCAACCGCGTGCGCAATCTGGTCGAGCTGATGGCTCGCGCCGACGTCGCCATCTCCGAAAAATATCGTCGTATCCTTGAGGCCTACCAGATCGAACTGGAATACGGCCGTACGCTCAGTGCCTACGAAGGCTCCCTCGGCGAAGGTGCCAGTGCCCGCACGGTTCAATTTGTGCAGCTCGGCCGCGTAGCGCTGATGTACCAGACGCTGGATGGCAGTGAAACCGGATACTGGGATGCGGCTGCCAAGCAGTGGGTGCAGTCGCCCGAGTACGCAGACAACGTGGCGCAGGCCCTGTCGGTTGCTCGTGCCGAAGGCGCTCCCGAACTTCTCAACGTGCCGGTTCCGGCCCCGAAACAAGCTAACTAAGGTCGGAGTCAACCCGTCATGAAAATGAATATTCGTAAATTCTGCGGCGGCATAGCTCTGCTTGCTTCCGTAAGCCTTTCCACGCTGACTTGCGCCCAAACGCTGACAGACATCCTGGCGGAAGCCCGCGCGACGCGTGAAGCCGAAAACGCCCTGTATCAGCAGCGTTCCGGCGAGTACAACGCCATGAGCGCGGCCGACAAGCAGGCTGCCATGCAGCGCATCAATCAGCAGCGTTCTGCCGTGCAGACTCAGGTGGATGCCAAGACTCGAACCTACTCGGACAACGACCTCGAGATTAACCAGCTCAACACGCAGTTGCGCGAGAAAGCCAGTCAGCTGGGCGTGAGCGAGGTGTTTGGTCTGGCCCGTCAGGTAGCCGGTGATTCCGTAACCCCGATGGAGCAGTCGATCATCAATGCCCAGTACGCCAGCGATACAGACAGCCGCATCGCTTTCCTGGAGGCGGTAGCCACCAGTGAGCGGGTGTTGACCACGGCACAGCTCGAGCGTCTCTGGATGGAAATCGCCCGGGAAATGACAGCAACCGGCGAGGTGGCCAAGTACAGCGGTACCGTTGTCGAACCGAACGGCACGCCGCGCACTGCGACTGTGATTCGTATCGGGCCTTTCAGCGCCATTGCTGACGGTCAGTTTGTTTCCTATTTGCCCGAGTTGGCTCGCTTGAACGTCATGCCCCGCCAGCCCACCGAGCTGCTGCCGGCCGCTGCTGATCTGGCAGACGCTACCGGCGGTTACGTGAATACCGTCGTCGATTCTACTCGTGGTGTATTGCTCAACATGTATGTTGAGCGTCCAACCTTCGTCGAGCGAATCACCAGTGGTGAGGTCGAAATCAACTACACGATCCTCGCGGTGGGAGCAGCTGGTACATTGCCTTTCTTCTTCCAGCTGATCTACTTGATCTTCGCCCGACTCGGGGTGTCCTCGCAGTTGCGTGACCTAAGCAATCCCAAGAAGAACAACGCGCTTGGTCGCGTCCTGCTCGCCTTCAAAGGCGACGGCAAGACGATCGATGAAGCGCCGGAAATCGCAGAGCTGCGTATCTCCGAAGCTGTCATGCGTGAAGTGCCCAAACTCGAACGCTTCCAACCACTACTGCGGCTCGTCGTGGCTGCTGGTCCTCTGCTGGGTCTGGTCGGCACCGTAATCGGTATGATCCTGACCTTCCAGAGCATCACCGAAACCGGCTCAAGCGACCCGAAATTGATGGCCAACGGTATCGGTACCGCCATGATTGCAACGCTGTTGGGTCTTGGTATCGCTGTGCCCATGCTGTTCGCCAACGCATTGCTCAACTCGCTGTCGCGCTCCATTGTCCAGATTCTCGACGAGCAGAGCGCCGGCATCCTTGCCGAGAACCTCGAGAAGCGCAAACATGGATAATTTCAGCTTCTACGTCGCCGTAGACGCGCTCGTCAGCGAAGGAGGTCCATACGTGTTCGGGATCTTCATGACGGGCGTGATCATGTGGGCGATCATTCTGGAACGCTATGTCTTCTACTTTGCCGTTTTGCCGCGGCTAGTCAGCAAGACCAACGAGACCTGGAGTAATCGCGCAGATCACTCCTCTTGGTGTGCTCGTCAGATCCGCCAGATGCTGATCTCCAAGGTGAATGCTGCCATGACGGCTGGCTTTCCCCTCATGCAGGTACTGGTCCCCCTCTCCCCTCTGCTGGGTTTGGTGGGTACCGTGAGCGGCATGCTAGAGGTGTTTGACTCCATGGCCATCCGCGGGTCTGCCGATGCGCGCACCATGGCCAGCGGGGTATCCACGGCGATGATCTGCACAATGACGGGACTGGCGGTGAGTATTTCCGGTTTGTATCCGGTCCACTACTTCCGTACACGGGCCCGTCGCGAGACGGAACTCTTGTCCGACAAATTGAGCTTCTGATTATGAGAATGCAACGTCACGGATCGTCTGATTCAGCCGAGTCTTCGCATGGGATCGATCTTGCCCCGATGCTGGATTTCGTTCTGAATCTGCTGATCTTCTTCATCATTACTGCCATTTTCGTGAAGGAGTTCGGGCTAGACGTCAACCGTCCTACTAACGTCAACCAGCCCGACAATGCCGAGAGCAAAAATATCCAGATCCAGATCCTCAACACGGGCGAGGTGTTCTTCAACAATCGCATCGTGGATGTTCGCGCCATACGTGCAAACGTGGAGCGAGAGAAGGCCCTGGCCAATGACATCGGAGCCCTTATCCTCGCGGATGAAGAAGCTCAGACAGGGGTAATTCTCACTGCAGTGGATCAGGTCCGTCTTGGCGGTGTGTACAACATCACGTTCAGTACGTCCGAGTAAGCAGCTGCATTTGCTCGTCGGTGCAGAGGGGGCTGCCTTGCAGGTTGCCTTTCTCGGCAGAGTCTGAAGGTCAGGAATAGAGGGGAAACATGAAATCAAAGCACTTTAGCGAGCATGAAAGCGAAGATCACGGCATCGACCTGGCGCCGATGCTCGACTTCGTACTCAATCTGCTCATCTTCTTTATCATCACCACGTCCTTCATCAAGGAGGCGGGTGTGACTGTGGTGAAACCCAATGCAACCACGGCCGAAAACAGAGAAAGCGGCAACATTCTGATCGCAATCCGTGAGAATGGCGAAATCTGGATGGATCGTAAGCGCGTCGACATCCGCCAAGTAAGGCCGATGATCGAAAAGCTCCATATTGAGCGTCCTGACGATACTGCTGTGATTCTGGCTGACCAGTCCTCGCACGCCGCAATCCTGGCCCGCGTCATGGATGAGGTGCGTTCAGGTGGGATTAGAGAAGTTTCAATCGCTGCAAATTTGGGAGACTGAGTCATGTCCTTTTTGTCTGGTCTGCGAATGCCGTTGGCCATCTTGCTCGGCTTGCTCCTCAACAGCGGCATGTTCTATGTGTTGTGGAGCCTGACAAACGTCGAATTTGACATCGAAGTCCGTGAGGCCACTCGCATCGAGTTCACTCGCATGCGGCGAGACTCCGAAACCCAAACTCGTCGCGAAGAGAAAGTCGAGCGGGAACCACCACCACCAACTCCGGAAATACCGAGCATAGCGACGTCAAGTGCGAACGTCGGTGGCAACGTGGTAACGCTCGCGCCGGTAGTCGATACCTCATCTGCGATGCAGGGTCTGAGCATAAGCGCTGGTTCCGACCGTGACGTTGTTCCCTTGGTGCGTATTAACCCTGACTATCCGCCGCGCGCCCTGAGCCGTGGAATCGAAGGATGGGTGCAGGTGCAGTTCACCATCACAGAAACGGGCAGCGTCGCTGATGCCATCGTCGTGGACGCAAGTCCGAAGGGCGTCTTCGATGACGCTGCCATCAAGGCAATCCTGCGCTGGCGTTACAACCCGAAGGTTGAAGGTGCCGTCGCTGTTGCCCGCAAGGGTGTGCAAACCATCCTGCGTTTTGAGCTGGAGGATAATTAAGCCATGTCCCGCAAACTGAAAACGTTCGTTCAAGGGTTTCTGGTACTGACCCTCTCCTCCGTTCTGGCCGTGCAAGGCGCCTACGCCCAACGAGCCAAGGAAGACGATAAGGCCCCGCCTGCCAACCAGATTGATCAGCGCACGGGTGAAATTCTCACCAAGGCGATCGAATTCCTCAATAACGATCAAAACGATCAGGCGCGCACAACCCTCGCCGAGTTGAATCTCGAGCGGCTCAGCCCGTACGAAAGAAGCCGCGTAGAGCAGATGTTTTTTTCGCTCGACGTCCAAGAGGAAAATTACGCTGGTGCGCGTCAGCACATGGAAGCCGCCATCGCCTCCGGCGGGTTGAATGACCAGGAAGTGTCCCAAGGGCGTTACCAGTTGGCGCAGCTGTGGATGCAGGAAGAAAAATGGGCAGAAGGTGCTAAGGCCTTGGAAGACTGGCTGCAGACGGCAACCAACCCCAACGGTGGCGTTTACTACCTGCTCGCTGCTGCCTACTACAACCTCGACAACTTTGATGCTGCCCTTCCGCATGCGCGCAAGGCTGTGGATATGACTGACACGCCCCAAGAAGGCTGGCTGCAAATGCTCTCTGCCTTGTTGCTGCAAAAAGAGAATTACAAAGATGCGCTCCCGGTTATCCAGCGCCAGGTCAACATGTTTCCCGCCAAGAAGGTCTACTGGATGCAATTGTCTTCCGTCTATGCCCAGTTAGAAGACATGTCCAATGCACTCGTGATCATGCAGATGGCCAACCATGCGGGCCTGCTGACTGAAGGAAGCGAATTCCAACGTCTGGCGGATTTCATGATGGTGCAAAACATGCCATATAGCGCCGCCGAACTCGTCACCAAAGCCATCGATGACAAGAAGATCGAGCCTGAACTCAAAACCTGGGAGAGCCTCGCCAACTCTTGGGTCGCTGCGCGAGAATTCCGCAAGGCCATCCCGATTCTGGAGCGGGCAGGGCAAATGTCGCCAGACGGCGCCAACCTTCTGCGGCTCGGGGAGGTCAACATCCAGATCTCCGAGTGGGACGCCGCAGCCAAGGCCCTTGAGCAGGCCATCAACAAGGGCGGTTTGCGTGACGTGCCGTATGCGCAATTGATGCTGGGTATTTCGCTGTACAACCAGGAAAAATTGCGTGAGGCAAAAACCTGGTTCGAACGCGCCGCTACCTCGTCCAGCCAAGGGCGAACTGCCAAAGGGTACATACAGCTGATCGACAGCAAGCTCTAATCACCGACTTTCGGAAGAACGCCAGAATGTTGCCAAAAATCACTTTAAAACCGGCGCTGGTCCTTGGGATCCTGTGCTGCCTGTCTTCCGTAGCTGCAATTGCTGCGGAAGCACCTGCCGCAGCGCCAGCCGCCGCCGCTGCTCCTGCTGCACCGCCTCCGCCAGCCTTCCCGGATCTCATGGAGAAAGTTCGGGCGGAACGTGCTGCCATGCAGGCGCTCAACAAGCAACGCGAAGACCTTTTCCGCAAGGCAATGGAAGATCAGCGCAAACTGAACGCCGACGCTCAGCAGAGACGCAACGCTGCCGAGGCCCGCACCAATCGTCTTGACGCGCAATTTGCCGATAACGAAAAGCGCATTGAGGAATTGAACGCACTGTTGCTGGTCAACCAGGGCAACCTCGGTGAATTGTTCGGTGTTACTCGCCAGATCGCAGGTGACGCGCTGGGGCAGTTGTCGGAATCGCTGAACAACACCCAGATGGCGCTTTCTTTGCAGCCCGGTCAGGAAGGTCGTCTGGAGTTCATGCGCCGTATGGCTGCTGCCGCCGCTTTGCCGAACATCATTGATCTCGAAAGAATGTGGATCGAATTAATGACGGAAATGAAGTTGGATAGCGAAGTCGTTCGTTACACTACGCCAGTTTTGCAAAATGATGGGGTAACCTCGATTCCTACCGAAGTGGTCAGGGTTGGGTCCTTCATGGTGTACGGGGATGACCAATACTTGTTCTACTTGCCAAGCCTTGAGTCGATTTCCACGCTGACCCGGCAACCTGCCGAACCCGAACTGATGCGATCCATGCGTGACGTGCTGGGAGATACCAGTGGTACCGGCTACAAGCCTGCCATCGTGGATCCCGCGCGAGGTGCCTTGCTTTCGATGTATGTTCAACGTCCGGACTTCATCGAGAGGATCGAGAGAGGCGAGGTGGTCAATTACGTGATCATCGCCGTGGGTCTCATCGGAGTACTGGTGGCGGTGTTCCAGTATGGCTACTTGTTCCTCGCCAAGATCAACGTGGCCGCCCAGTTAAAGAAAGTTGGTACGCCAATGGCGAACAACGCGCTTGGACGACTCCTGCTTGCTGTGCAAGGAACTGAGAAAGATTCCCCCGAGGTGGTGGAACTCAGGATATCCGAGGCTGTGCTTCGGGAGGTGCCGCGTCTTGAGCGCTTCCAGTCCTTCCTGCGGCTCGCCGTGGCAGCCGGCCCACTCTTGGGTCTGATCGGAACCGTAATCGGTATGATCATCACCTTCGAAAGTATCACAGCCTCTGGGTCGTCCGATCCAAAGCTCATGGCGCAAGGCATAGGGGCCGCCATGATCGCGACTGTACTCGGTCTGGGCATCGCCATCCCGCTGCTGTTCATCAACGCGGGGCTCGTCTCCCTCTCCAAGTCCGTCATGCACGTACTCGAAGAGGAGAGCACTGGTTTACTCGCGAATCGTCTCAAACAATCCTGAGCGAAGCCAGCTCGGCAAAGGCCCGGCGCTGGAAACAGCCCCGGGCTTTTTAACATCGATAGAAACGTGCTTCCCAAACCACCGCCTTCTTCCGCGGCGGCCGCAGCAGATCCTAGCGGACTCGTTCCACGCGGATGAAGCCGCTCAATCGCGGTGTAGAAAGGCGCAGACCATTCCCCACACCTTCGCGATAGATTTCCACCTCGTCCCCAACCCGAAGGTTGAATGTCCTGGCCACGTCCTGGCGCCACACCTGGCCGCTGGTCAAGGTAACCACCCACAAATTGCTGCGCTTCTCCAAGCCCGCGATGGTGTCATGAAGACGCTCTCGGCCGTCCGCATCGTCACTCACCCTTGCCCGACGACCAAAGTCTCGCACACGGTCAAGCAACGACGCCTCACTCTGTGTCGGGGCAGCGCCGTCGGAGCGGGGGGTCTCAGCGACAACAGAAGCACTGACTGTGGCAGGCCCCGCACCAGAGGCGGATTGTGGTAAATCTACTGTCGTAGCCATTTCAAGCGCGTCCTCCAGACAGGCGATACGCGCACCACGATCCTCCTGTGCTGCACAGGCAAGAAAAGACTCCAACGTTACCGCCTGTACCTCTGCAGCGAAGCCCAGGTCCCCCGTAAATGGCATCCAAAGCAGAGCCGACGCTAGACAGAGCCGGCTGGTCACCCCCACCGCAAAGACAGCACCGCGAAACCTTAACCTCATAGCCATGCTCTCCTTCGAGTCAGCAAACAAACTTCGACATTGCAGGCCCGCATTTTAATGAAATGAAGACGGTTTGCAGCTGTCCGCATGTCGGATTACAAGGCATAGCGCCTCGCATAAACTGGGGTCGTCAACAGGGAGCTCCCCATGCAGAACAGTGTACCCATCCTGCACACCGTCGCCGCACTCGATGCCAGCGGCAACCATGACGAAGCAGTCGACCTGCTTGCCCGTGCAACGCAGGGCGGCGACCTAAAAGCCATGACCATGCTCGCCAAGCGACTATTAGTAGGAGACAGAGCGCCATACCTGCCGCGCGATGGGGCATCACTGGTTGTGGAGGCCGCCAACAAAGGCGAAGCCGAGGCCATCGCGCAAGTTGCAGTGCTGCAATGCACAGGTGTTTATCTGGCGAAGAGTTGGCCCCGCAGTGTGGCAACGCTCACTACCGCGGCGCAGCGTGGATGGAAGCCCGCACGTCGGGAACTGCTACTCTTGACTGGCCTGCCTATCGACAAGGTGCACACCGAGCTAGATAACCCGAGTGAGCAGTATTGGGGAGAAGTCGGAAAATCGGTGGACCTGTCGCTGTGGCTCCGTGCGTCCCCGGGAGAAACACTGCATGAGACACCCTTCGTGCGTCGCTTCGCTGACTTCATACCAAAGCCGATTTGCCAATACCTCATTAACCAGGCGACCAGTAGGCTGCAACCAGCCCTCGTCTACGACCCGGTCAATCGCCGCAACATTCGCTACAAGACCCGCACCAATTCCATCGCCCAGTTCACGCTGGTAGAGAACAGCTTGCTGCACTTTCTGCTGCAGGAAAAGATGAGCACCGCCTGTGGAAAGCCCATGATCCACATGGAGGCCACGGCCATCCTCAACTACCAGCCGGGTGAGGAAATCTCCAATCACTACGACTTCGTCGATCCCGATTTACCCAACTATGCCGACGAAATCGCCGACAACGGCCAGCGCGTAATCACGTTCCTGATTTATTTAAATGACGACTATGTGGGAGGTGAAACTGCCTTTCCGGAGTTGGGCTTCGAGCACAAAGGCAGTGCAGGAGAAGGTCTCTACTTTGTGAATGCCCTAGCCGATGGCTCTCCTGACCTGAGGACCCTTCACGCTGGAAAACCACCTGCTGCGGGTGAGAAGTGGATCGTCTCGCAGTTCGTGCGCGACCGACCGGTGAAATACGTACTTGACTGAGCAGGCGCTGTGCTTGGGACGAGGCCTCTGACATTCGGTCAAAAAAAACAGCCGGCATGCGCCGGCTGTTCCGTACTGATTACGACTGACCCGGATCAGAAGCTGGCTTGCACACCGAAGAACCAGCGGCGGCCAAGCAGGTCGTAGATACCTGGGTTGGTCACGTCACTATCGGTATCGCCACCACGTGGGTTGCTCTGGGTGAGTTCCGGCTC
>CANGUU010000028.1 GCA_947457195.1 Gammaproteobacteria bacterium | reverse complement strand
GGGCCAGCCGGCGGTGGCGCATTCTTGGCCTCGTTGGACAGCTTCACTACGTAGGCGCGGATCGACTCGGCCTGCTCTGCGGTCAGCACGTTGGCAAACGACACCATGCCGTTGTTTTGCAGCACGCCATCAATGACGATGGCCTTGAACAGTTCGCCGGCATTGAGGGCGGCCGCGTATTTGAGATCGGGAAAGAGACTGCTGACCCGGCCGTTGTTGCCGTGGCAACTGGCGCAGTGCGCGTTGTAATGCTGCTCGCCCTCGGCCAGCAGCGCCGCATCACCAAACACCGGTGGCGGATTGAGCGCCGGCGGTGTGTAGCTGACCGGTTCCGGCAACAGCGCCGTGCCACCCAGCTTGTAGACCAGCAGCCTGGCGTAGTTGGGTGCCCAGTAACCGCCGCGTCCGCCGCCCTGGCCCGCCACCACGGCGATGTACTGCTCGCCGTCGATTTCGTAGCTGGCGGCGCCGCCGACGATGTTGGCCTGGGTGGCCGTGGTCCAGACCTGCTCGCCGGTGTCGGCGCGGAAAGCGGAGAACGTGTTCTGCGCCGTGCCCTGGAACACCAGGTTGCCCGCCGTCGTGAGCAGACCGGCGCGCGAGCCCCCCATACGCTGCTCCCACACTGGCTTGCGCGCCACCGGGTCCCAGGCCAGCAGGTACGAGCCGCCGCCTTCCAGCTGCGGGGGATCCATCTGCGGGCGCTTGCCCACGTTGATCGACAGCAGCTGGTTACCCATCTTGGCACCGGCCTCGGCCACCAGCGGGAAGCTGCTGTAATTGGTGGGGATGTACATGTAGCCGGTGCTGCGGCTGAAGGCCATCGGATGCCAGCTGTGAGCACCCCCGGCCGAGGGCACCACGTGGAAGCCACGGTCGCCGAAGGCGCCGTAGTTGGCGTCCGGGTTGAGGATGGGACGCCAGTTGTCGTCGAAGCCGGTCATCCAGTTGGCGCTCGGCACGAACAGGTCAGCCGAGATCACCTCGCCGGTGGCCGCCTCGATCACATAGAACACACCGTTCTTGGGCGCTTGCATCACCACGTGCCGGGTCTGGCCGTTGATCACGAGGTCCGCCGTCGCGAGCCCCTGGGTGTTGTCGAAGTCCCAGCTGTCCTGCGGAGTGGCCTGATAGTGCCAGCGGTATTTGCCGGTCTTGGCTTCCACTGCAACGATCGAGGCTGTGAACAGGTTGTCGCCGCCGCCCGGCGAGCGCACCTCGGCCGGCCACGGCGCGCCGTTGCCGGTGCCAAAGATCACGAGGTCGGTGGCCGGGTCGTAAAGGATGCCGTCCCAGGGCGTGCCGCCACCGCCGGTCTTCCACCATTCACCGTTCCAGGTCTTGGCGGCCATTTCGAGTTCGGGCTGCTCGAAACCCAACGCGGGGTCACCCGGTACCGACCACCAGCGCCACAGCTCCTGACCGTTCTCGGCGTCGTACGCCGCGAGGTAGCCGCGCTGGTGGAACTCCGAGCCAGCCTCCCCGATGAAGATGCGGCCGTCAGCGATGCGCGGCGCGCCAGTGATCGAGAGCTGCTTGGTGGGGTCGGTGGCCTGCACTTCCCAGGCGAGCGTGCCGGTCTTCGCATCGACGGCGACCAGGCGTCCGTCGAGCGTGCCCCAGATGATCTTGCCGTTCCAATGGGCCACGCCACGGTTGACGATGCCACAGCACAGGTTCACCGCCCACTGCCCGGGCACGGCCGGATCATACTTCCACACCTGCTGCCCACTGCGGGCGTCGAAGGCGTAAACCCTGCTCCACGGCGCGCTGACGTAGACCACCCCGTCGACCATGAGCGGTGTGGTTTCGTAACTACCGCCCTTCTCTGCCAGATCGCCGTACCACGCCAGCCCGAGCTGGCCGATATTGTCGGGGGTGATCTGCTCGAGCGGGCTGAAGCGCTGCTCGCTGTAATCGTTGCCGTAGGAGCGCCATTCGCCGGCGGCGGCCGCTGCAGGATTGTTGCCCGCGGCCGGGTCCTGCGGGGCAGGCGCGCTGTCGCCGCCTTCGCCGCCGCACGCAGCCAGCGCCAGCGCCAGCAGGGCCGCGCTCACACGGTGCATGGTAAGTTGTTGCATGGTGATTCCCCTCGTTGTTTGACGTTGGTCCCGGATGAGAACGCCGCAATCATCGCACGGCCCGGGGCAGCCCGCCCAGTCGGGTCAGCAACGCCGGAAGGCGGGCATGGGAAGGCAAGGACCGTACGTCTTGTTTCCGTTACCGGGTATCCTGACCACGCTGCCCAGGTTTCAGCCTCTCCTGGCAGGAGACGAGTTGACGCCCGTCGCGCGATGACGCCGTCAGTACGCTGATCGCAAAAAGGCTCGGGAAAATTGATTGGGGCATGCCACATCCACCCCGATGCAGGGAGTCAGGCACATGTACACCCTCTATATCGCCAACAAGAATTACTCGTCCTGGTCACTGCGCGCGTGGGTGCTGATGCGCACACTCGCGATACCGTTCGAGGAGCGGCTCGAGCCGTTCACCGCTGCGACCACCACCGAACATTTCCGCCGTTTCTCGCCAACAGGAAAAGTTCCCTGCCTGCACGATGGCGTGCTGCGCGTATGGGACTCCCTGGCGATCGTGGAGTATCTCGCCGAGCGACACCCGGGCGTCTGGCCTGCGGACCCGGTGGCACGCGCTTGGGCGCGCTCGGCAGCCGCCGAGATGCACGCCGGTTTCGCCACCCTGCGCAACATCTGCAGCATGACCTGTGGGCAGCGCGTGGTCCTGCGCGAGCGACCCGCCGCACTCGAAAGCGAATTCGGGCGCCTGCGCGAACTCTGGCAGGAAGGCCTGAGGCATTTCGCGGGTCCGTGGCTTGCGGGGAGCGCATTCACTGCAGTCGATGCGTTCTTCGCGCCGGTCGCCTTCCGCCTGCAGACCTACGGCATCCGCCTCGACCCGGCCTGTGACGCCTACGCGGCTCGCCTGCTGCAGTTGCCCGCGATGCGTGACTGGTATGCAGCCGCGCTCATCGAACCCTGGCGCGACCACGACCATGAGCGCGACATCAGTGCCGTGGCCGCGCATATCGAGGACCTGCGGCAGTCATCGTGAGGGCACCACTGCGCCAGCGCATCTACACCCGCTGAGGCGCTGCGGTACCGGAGGCAGTACTGGCGGCGCCAACCGGGGAGTGTGCGCGCTCAGACGCTGCCGGGAAACGCGCGGCCCAGTATCCGTCGGGTCACCATGGCGGAGGTGAGGGCGCCGTTTACGTTCAGCGCCGTGCGCCCCATGTCGATGAGGGGCTCGATGGAAATCAGCATTGCGACCACCGTGACCGGCATGCCCATGGCGGGCAGCACCAGCAGCGCGGCATTGGTGGCGCCACCGCCCACCCCGGCGATGCCGAACGAGCCGACAGTGATGATCAGCAGGAGCGTCGCGATGAAGCCCGCATCGATGTCGATGCCTACCGTCGGTGCCACCATCACGGCCAGCATGGCGGGATAGATGCCGGCGCAGCCGTTCTGGCCGATCGTGGCACCGAAGGAGGCGGCAATGTTGGCAATCGGTGCCGGGATTCCCAGCGCTTCGACCTGGGTGCGGATCGACAGGGGAATCGCCGCGGCGGAACTGCGGGTGGTGAAGGCAAAGGACAGCAGCGGCCACACCTGCCGGCAATACTGGCGTACATCGGTGCCGACCAGCGCCAGCAGCACGGCATGCACCACGAACATGAGTGCGATGGCGAGGTAGGAGGCAGCCACGAAGGAGATGAGTGTCACGATGGCAGAGCCGTCGGAGCCGGCGATGACGCGTGTCATCAGCGCCAGCACGCCGTAGGGGGTGAGGCTGATGACCAGCTTGACGAATCGCAGCACCACGGCCTGGCTGGTGCCGACGAAGGCCCGGATGCCCTCGGCACGCGGCGGATCCTCCTGGCACACCAGCAGGGCGGCACTGCCGAACAGCAGGCCGAAAACCACCACGGCGATGATGGACACGTCACGGGTGCCGCCGAGATCGGCAAAGATGTTGACCGGCACGAAACTGACCAGTAGCTCGTTGATGGCTAGCCCGGCCACCTGCCGCTGTTCCTGCAGCAAGCGCTCTGCCTCGGCCAGCTCCCGCATGCCGCCGGCCAGGCCTTCGGCGCTGAGTCCAAACACACTGGCCATGGCTATACCCAACAAGGCAGCCACCAGGGTCGTGAGCAACAGCACGGCAATCACCCAGCCCCCGATACTGCCCAGCGTCCTGATCTCGTCCACCTTGAGCACGGACGCAATCATCGTGACCAGCACCAGCGGCATGATGATCATTTTGAGCAGGTTCACATAGACATCGGCCACTACGTTGGTCCAGGCCAGGGTCTGCTGGACGGCCGGTGCTGCGAAACCGAAGACGGCCTGCAGGAAGAATCCAAACAGCGTGCCCAGCACCAGGCCCGCCAGCACGCGCCGTGACACGCGCGCCTCTCCTCGTGCGAACCGCTGCAAGACATACAGCAGGCCCAGGAAGACCAGCAGGTTGAACAGGGCGGGACTGGACATGATCCATTGACCTCGAGTGGCTCGGCCCGGGCGAGTATAGCCTCAATACCCTGACTGCCCGCGGGCCCGGGTGCCTGCGCCTTACAGCGCGCGGTCGCCGACGGCTGCCCTGGCTAGATGAACCAGCAGACTTCGTTGGCCTTATCCACGGGCAGGGGCTCACGATTCATCGTCAGCTCCACCAACGTGGTGGTGAACGGAAAGAAAAAAGAGAACTCCCGACGCTTGGACACACTGCTGATGTCGATGGTGATTTCGTTGATGGACGGTGACTGTATGGATCCCGGCTGGTTGGAGGAATCAAAACCGAGGTAACCCACCCTCCGGGAATGCGCACTGGCCACCACCTGCAGATACAGAGAACCGAGTGCGTCGGGCTTGAGCGCATCGAGATCCACATGGAAACAGCGCAGACTGCGATCGCGGCCATACACGTGCACATCCAGATCGAAGCCCGCTACCTCGCGCCGGCCACCCTGACCATCGTCGGTCAGCACCTGCACGTTGTAATCGGGGATGCCATCGCCGCGCTCATCCACGGCATGCACCACGAACTGCTGGAATCGGCGGGTATCGGCCCGCTCTGCGCCGTACTGCGCTGCTGCCTGCGTACTCCACGATTCGAACTGGTCCTTCGTGGAGACCTGCAGCGCGCTGTATACCTGGGCTACCAAGGCGTCCGCCGGAGCGGTCAGGATCGTGGCGTGATTCAATCCGGGCACCAGATAGACGGGCGCCGCCATGTTGGACCAGCGCTCCAGCTGTACCCGCTTGCGCACTTCGCTGCCGTCAGCCGGCCGGGTAAGGTCGATCGAGATCTTGCGCGTGTTGAGCGCAGCACCCGCCAGTCGCACGGTGCCATCTGTACCGGGCTGGTTGACCAGTCGACGAAGGCCGCCGTAGGCGGCGGTACCGCAAAACACGAAAACATACGGCGTATCGGCATCGGGACCATAGAACGGCTTTTTGCCGATGAGGTCCTTGTGCGCAAGGTCCCAGGTGAAGCGGCTACCGAGTTCGAGCCCCTGCAGCACCTCATCGCCAGCCTCCAGGAAATCCGCACCAAGCTCCTTACGCCCCTTGAAGAGGGCGCCCAGCGTACTGCGGCCCGTATGCGCCAGCGGTGAGCCAAAGGTGGCGGGGGCCAGACCGATCAGGCGCTTCAGACGACTGCGGCGACTCGGGTAGGTGGTGAGCCAACTGCGGATGACCAGCATGCCGGTGGAATGCACGATCGCATCGAAGTCCTCATCGGCAGCGAGACCGACCTTCAAGCGCAGCGCCCGGTCAAATCCCTCGGCAATGTCCTTGATGCTGACTTCGTTAGTCAGGGATTCGTAAGTCACTGTGTGGATCAGCCTGGCAGGATAGCCGAGCGCCGCCAGGCGCTTCTTCCATTGATTGAACGATTTACCGGCGTCCGAATACCCGTGAACCAGCACCAGCGGATTGAAATTTGGCACGCGACGTTCTCCTGTTTCGACGCAGCGCCGGAGGATACCCCACCGCTGGCACCTCGGATCACGCCTTCGGCGGGCCGTAGTAGCCAGGCTTGGCGTGCGCCTCATCCTGCAACAGCTTGGCACCGGCGATCACAGGGGCTGCCAGCCCGGCCCCACCCGCTGCGATGTGCTGCAGGAGTTGGTCGCGCATACGGGGATCCCAATAGGTGCGCAGATGGTTGCGGATACCCTCGGCGCGTCTTTCCGGCGGATATGGCGCAAAGAAGTCACCAATCTGGTTGGCCATGGACAGGATCCGGTCGAGTGCCATGACTGGCATTTCTGCGCCCTGCGTCGGGGAATTGGTCTGTGCCATGGTTACTCCGCTGCCTCCAGTCGAGCCGCTTCAAGTGACGCCGTTCCGGTCGGGACCCTGATGCGGACCACATCGACTGCCGTGACCTTGTACTCCGGGCAATTGGTTGCCCAGTCGGAAAGATCGGAGGTCACGGCGTTGGCCTTCGACTTGGCGTGATGGAACGTGGTGTAGACCACACCGGGATTCACGCGCTCCGAAATCCTGGCGCGCAACTGGATCTGCCCGAATCGGCTGGACATCTGCACCCAATCGCCGTCCTGCAGGCCACGGGCAATCGCATCCTGCTCGTTGATCTCCAGTACGTCCTCGGGATGCCACACGGAATTGGGCGTGCGCCGCGTCTGCGTGCCGACGTTGTACTGGGTCAGGATGCGGCCGGTCGTGAGCAGCAGCGGAAACCTGTCGCTGGTACGTTCGGCCGTCGGCACATAGTCCGTGAGCATGAACGTGCCGAGCCCGTTGGCACGCGGAAACTTCTCGCGGTGGAGCACCTCGGTGCCCTGCGGCGCATCCTTGTTGCAGGGCCACTGCGCGGAACCAATCTGGTCGATCAGCGCAAAGCTCATGCCACTGTAGTTCGGCGACAGGCGAGCAATCTCGTCGAGCACCTCCCCCGGGTTGTCGTAGGAGAGCTCGTAGCCCAGCGCGTTCATGAATTTCACCGTGATTTCCCAGTCCTGCAGACCGGCAAGCGGCTCGATCACCTTGCGGACACGAGAGACGCGGCGCTCGGCGTTGGTGAAGGTGCCGTCTTTCTCGAGCGAAGAGGAGCCGGGGAAAAACACGTGGGCGTATTTCGACGTCTCGTTGAGGAAGAGGTCGTGCAGTACGACACACTCCATGTTTTTCATGGCCGCGATGACGTGGTGCTGGTTGGGGTCACTCTGCACCGGGTCCTCACCCATGATGTACATGCCCTTGAATGATCCCGCCACGGCGGCATCCAGCATGTTGGGCAAACGCAGACCGGGCTCGGCATCGAGCGTTACACCCCACTCGGCCTCGAAGCTCGAACGCGTTGCGTGGTCGGTGACGAAGCGATAGCCGGAAAACACGTGCGGCCAGCTGCCAAGACAGCTGCCACCCTGCACGTTGCCCTGACCGCGCAGCGGATTCACGCCAACCCCTTCGCGCCCCAGCATGCCGCAGGACAGGCCGAGGTTGCCGAGGCACATCACACCGGTCGAGCCCTGCGAATGTTCGGTGACGCCGAGGCCGTAGTAGATGGTGCTGTTCGGGCCGCCGGCATACAGGCGCGCGGCTCTGCGAATGTCGGCCGGGTCGACGTTGGCGATCGGGCCGATGACCTCCGGTGCGTATTTGTCGTCGCCGACCAGCGCCTTCCAGTTCTCGAACTCCGCCACTTCACAGCGGGCATGGACGAATGCCTCGTTATAGAGCTTCTCACGCACGATGACGTGGGCGATGCTGTCGAGTATCGCCACGTTGGTCCCCGGACGTATGGCGAGGTGGACATCCGCCTTGCAATGTGCCGACTCCACGGTTTCAGTCTTGCGCGGATCGATGACGATGAGCCTGGCGCCCTCACGGATGCGGCGCTTCATCAGGGAGCCAAAGACCGGATGGCCCTCCGTCGGGTTGGCACCGACGATCATGATGACATCGGCCTGCAGGATCGAGTCGAAATGCTGGCTGGCCGCGCCGGCGCCAATGGTCTGGGTGAGGCCGAACTGCGTCGGTGAGTGGCAAATGCGGGCACAGTTGTCGATGTTGTTGTTGCCGAGCACGGCACGCGCCAGCTTCTGGGTGAGGAAGATCTCCTCGTTGGTGCAGCGCGAGCTGGATACGGCACCGATCGATTTGACGCCGAACTTGGCCTGGATGCGTTTGAACTCGCCGGCGGCATAGGCAAACGCCTCCTCCCAGCTCACGGACTTCCACGGATCGTCGATCGAGGCGCGGATCAACGGCGTCAGCACGCGATCGGGTGCATTGTAGTAGTCGTAGGCAAAGCGACCCTTGATGCAGCTGTGGCCGTGGTTCGCCTTGCCCTCTTTCCAGGGGATCATGCGCACGATTTTCTCGCCGCGCGTTTCCGCCTTGAAACCGCAGCCCACGCCGCAGTAGGCGCAGGTGGTGACGACCGACTTCTCCGGCTTGATCGGATTAGGCATGTTTGTACTCTCCATCAAAAAGGCTTTTTTCCACCAACGCATGGCTGGGGCAGGCCTGGACACAGGCGCCACAGCTCACGCACTCGGACTGCAGGAAGGGCTGGTTCTGACTGGCGACGACCTTCGACTCGAAACCCCGACCGTCGATGGTGAGGGCGAACGTTCCCTGCACCTCGGCACAGGCCCGTACGCAGCGACTGCACACGATGCACTTGGTGGGATCAAACAGGAAATACGGATTGGAGTCATCCACCCGGGCGTCGAAGTGATTGGCGCCACCCTCCCCGTAGGGATGTGACGTGATGCCTTCTGCCTTGAGTGTTTCGTGGAATTCGCTCCAGCCACCAGGGATTTCGTTACGGGGAAAGTCCGACAGGTACAGGCCCAGTACGCCCTTGCGCAGGCGGGTGAGCGCCTCGGACCGCGTTTTGACTTTCATGCCCTCGGCCACCGGCGTGGTGCAACTGGCCGGAAACCCGTTGCGACCTTCGATTTCGATGAGGCACACGCGACAGCTGCCAAAGGCTTCCAGCATGTCTGTCGCACAGAGTTTGGGAATGGCTCGACCGGCGGTGGCTGCAGCAAGCATCACTGAGCTGCCGGCCGGTACGGTAACCGGCTGCCCATCGATCTCCAGCGAGACCGGCGGCCCGTCCCGCGGCGGCGTGCCAAGATCAACATCGTCTTTCAGTCCGCGTACTTCATGCCACATGCATCACCTCACCCAACTGAATTGAGGTGCGAAGGATAGAGCGGGAATCGAAGCCAGTCGATACGGGAGTTCAGCCTGGCTGCCTGAATACGGCGTGGCACGCCGCGCTGAGCAGCCATCGTTGCTGCCAACGCCACGCCATGCCCACCAATTCTCCCTATTTTTTCAGGGTAATTGCGCGCCTGATCCATGGCGACGCTGGGGTTGCTTTTTTTTCTGTCGCCCAGTCCTTCAGCACGCCGAGTGGCGATACCACCGGGGTGTGCAACTCGTCCCACGCGACAGCGCTACTGGCAGACAAAGTGGGTAGCGTCGTCCGTGCTGCCGCTACCGGTGTAGGTCGCTACCTGCGGATAGGCACACAGTGGCCGCGTACGCTCGGTCTCGCCGTCCTTGACGCGGGCAGCCACGATGCGCGTCGGCGCTTCGCCCCCGGAGCGCCAGGCATCGAGCACGGCCATCTTGTCCCACGTATCCGGGCCACTGCCGCCCGCGCAGTGATTCACGCCGGGCATCATGAACAGGCGGATCGCGTCGCCGGGCTGCCCTGGCGTCGTCTGCAGCACACGGGTGTAGTAGTCCACACTGTTGAACGGCGAGATCAGGGGATCGTTCCAGCCGTGGTACAGCAGGAGTTTGCCGCCGCGATCAAAAAACGGCGCAAGATTGGCGTTGACCGCTTGCAGACCCGTCCGCTCCGCGGCCTGCTGGGCCTCCGTGATCATCAGGTCGAAATCGAGCTGCCGGTGATCCCAGCCCGGATCCTTGAGCAGTGCCTGGCGCCACATGCCGAGCGCATAGGCGAAGGGCTGACGGCCGCCCAGTGCATCCCATCCCGTCTCACTGCCCCGCGCCAGCCCGGGAAAGATCGATTCGCCGGTGCGGGGATTGGTTGGGCCCGCGTAGAGGCGCCGGGCCGCTGCTACCTGCGCTTCGGAGAGACAGATCGCGGGGTCCGCTGCCGGGCACGCGAGCTGCCGTGGGTCAACATCGCAGGCCGCTGGATTCTCCAGCACGCCGTCCCCGACACCGTCCTGCAAATCGCAGGCGGCCAGGACAGCCGTGTGGAGCGCGGCGCGCTGGGCGTCCGCCAGCGCTGCCGCCTGGTCGTCCTGCGCGGCAAGGCCACTCCAGAGCTGCATGGATGTCATGCGAACGGTGTTGTTGGCCGGCGCCCCGGCGACGATGCCATCAAAATCGGCAGGGTAGCGCTGCGCCGCGGTGAGGGCCTGACGCCCGCCCGTGGAACAGCCGTTGAAGTAGGAGAGTCGGGGGCCTTCCCCGTAGAAGCGTGCGCTCAGCGCCTTGGCCGCCACCGCCAACTCGTGCACGGCGCGATGGGCGAAATCGATAACACGCTCCGGTTGCCCCTGCATGAATGCCGGATCACCCCCGCTGTGCCCGGTATCAGTGGCGGCGGCTACGTAGCCGGCGGCCAGCGCAGCAGCCAACTGCGGGTACCCGAGGGACCCGGCAAAGCCGCCGTTCCCCACGACCTGCAGCCTGCCGTTCCAGCCAGCGGTCGGCATCCAGACTTCAATGCGGATGTCGGAATCCGGCGTGGGCGTGAGCGCGGCCTGTACGCGGCAGAACGCCGGCAAGTTGCCGAACACACTGATGGCCGCGGCAGCTTGCGTCGCTGGCAGCGGTGGCGCGAACTCCCCGGGCGCCACCGCCGTGGCCCCGAGGATGCGGCCGCCGGCGAGTGGCGCGGCCTGCAGTGCATCGCAGGGCTCCGCCATGGGCTGGGCCCACGCCAGGCGTGGGCCGAGAAGTGCAGCGAACAGGAGCAGAGTCGGGCGGACCAGCATGGCTATCCTCGATGGCAGAGACGTATTGCGGGTGAGATCCGCCGCAAGATAATGCAAAACGGGAGCCAAACCACGCATTCCGCCGTCATCCAGCGGATCGGTCGTGCTTCGCCGGGCTGCGATCCATCGGCCACCGGCGTTGTGCGCGGCGCGCTTCCATCGGCTTGAATATCGCGGCGCGCACCGAGAGAATCGGGCAATCCGACAAGAACAACAGGAACCACTCCATGCTGCGTCGTCTTCTGGTACCCGTGCTCACCAGTGCCCTCTGCGCTCCCGTCCTCGCCCAGGACTGCGACCGCAGTTGCCTGGCAGGCTTTCTCGACAGCTATCTGGATGCCGTGGTCGCCAACGATGCCACCAAGGCCCCGCTGAGTTACGGTTTCCGCCAGACGGAAAACTCCGTCGTCCGGCCCAACGACGAAGGCCTCTGGTCCAGCGTGACCGGGCTTGGCGAGCTACAGCGTCGCTACTACGACCCGGAAGGCCAGACCGCTGGCTACTTCGGACTGCTCGATGAAGGCGGCAAGCCGGCGATCGTGGCGCTGCGCCTGAAAGTGGAAAACCAGCAGATCACCGAAGCGGAATGGCACATCGGACGGGAAGGCGACGTAGGCCTGACCGGGGAGGGCAGCACGGCCGTGTTCGACCTCGAGAACCTGCTGGCGAATCCACCCAACGAAGGTTTTGTGGCACTCGACCGCCGCCACAGCCGCGCTGACCTGGTCGCCATCGCCAACAGCTATTTCGACGGCATCATCGCCAAGAACAGCAAGGTGGTGAAAGGCCATCCGGGCTGCTCGCGTCGCGAGAATGGCTTTCCCACCTTCGGCGGACCGCTGGCACCCGGCGCCGTAGGCTTCGAAGGCAAGGGTGATTGCCGGACGGTGGGGGATTTCGGACTCGCGCAAATCACCGCGCGGCGCGTCCAGGTCGTGGACGTCGAACAGCAGGTAATCATGATGTCCGTCGTGTTCCTGCGTCAGCCGGGCAACGAGCGCTGGCGTAACCACTTCACGCATACCATGAGCATCGAGGACGGCTTGATTCGCCATGTGCACGGCGCGATGTTCTACGCGCCGCCCACGCAGCCGCTACCCAACTGGCCGCCTTACGACGGCAATTTCCCGCTCTAGGGCAGCCCGGCTCTGTCCGCTTCAGCGCCCGGCTTCCAGCCAGATCAGGAACACGCGGGCGTCGAATTCCAACTGGTGATAGTCGGGCAGCATGTGCTCGCACAGGTGGTAGAAGGCCTTGCCATGATCCTTCTCGCGCAGGTGGGCAAGCTCGTGGACGACGATGGCGCGCAGCAGCGGCTCCGGGGCTTCCTTGAAGAGCGCACTGATCCGGATCTCGTTCTTGCGCTTCAGACGACTGCCCTGCACCCGCGACACAAAAGTGTGCAGGCCGAGGGCGTTGTCGAAGACGTGCATGTGGTTGTCGAACTGGATCTTGCTCACCGGCTCTGACTGCCTGAGGAAGCGCTGCTTGATTGCCAGTACGTAGTCGCGCAGCTCGCCGTCGTTGACCACCCGCGGCTTGCCCGGGTACTTGCCGTGCAGGTAGGCACCGAGTTGCCCCTGCTGCTGCAGCTGCTGCACTTGTTGCTGCAGTTCCGGGGCATAACCCGCGATGTAGTTGAGCGGCGAGACGAGGTTCATGAGCAAGGATCCGGCTGTATCGGCAGCAGCGGCTGCCGGCGCGCATGGGTGACGGTGCCATGGTAACTCCGGTCTCTGCGCGGTGGGTCAACGGCCCGCGGCCGCTGCTGAACATCCGCTGCCCGGCGGGAGTCACAGGGGTTCCCCCGCTTCTGCACATTTGGCCGGCGTGAAGGCTGGACGCCGCGGGGCCCGGCTCCGTATAGTTTTTGCGAGCCGCGACGGCGGTTTTTGCCCGTCACCTGCCACCAGCGATGTGCCATGAAACGTCATACTGCCCTGCTCTGTTTGCTCGCTCTGCCGGCTGCCGTCCCCGCCCAGGTCCCGGCCGAGCAGTGGACCCTCATCGAGGAGTACTGCACAGGCTGTCACAACAGCGAGGACTGGGCCGGTCAACTGGCCTTCGACCTGCTGGGCGAAAACCGCATCACCGAGCATCCGGCTGTGTACGAGAAGGTGCTGAAGAAGCTCAGCGGCCGCCTGATGCCGCCGCCGGGCAATCCCCAGCCCGAGCAGCCCCGCATCGATGCCTTCCTTGCGGCGCTCGAACAGACACTCGACCACAACCCGGCGCTGCCGCGCGCCGGCCATGTGCCGCTGCAGCGCATGAACCGCACCGAGTACGCACACGCCGTTCGCGACCTGCTTGGTATCGACATCGACCCCGCCGACTACCTGCCGACGGAAATCGAGGTGGACGGCTTCGACAACGTGGCGGAGGCACTCAGCGTGTCGCCCGCCTTCATGAGCCAGTACCTGAGGACGGCCCGTCTGCTGGCGCGGCAGGCCGTCGGCGACAGCCAGGCCAAACCCGCCGTCAGCAGCTACCCGGCCGCCGATGAGCAAACCACCCATCTGGTGGGCATGCCGCCGGGCACGCGCGGTGGCACGCAGTTCATCCATGAGTTCCCGGCCGACGGTGAGTACCGCTTCAACCTCGCAGGTCTCGGTGTGGGGCTGAATTCCAGTGCCCTCGAAAGCGAACACACCGTCGTGCTGCTGGTGGACGGCGCAGAGGTGTTCCGCGGTACGCTGGGCGGCGCGGCGGACTTCGAACTGACCGAGCGCCGGGGCCCGGCCGGCAGCAAGGAGATCCTCGCCCGCTTCATGGACATCCCGGCCGAGGTGAAGGCCGGACCGCACAAAGTGGTGGTGACCTTCGTCGAACGTGCGCGCGCACAGTCGCTGTACTGGTCTGGCTCCGGGGCGCACACACGCATGCCACGGCTTGGTGGCCCGGTGGAAGTGGTGGGCCCGCTGGCCGCCAGTGGTCTGTCGCTCACGCCCAGTCGTGCCCGACTCTTTGTCTGTCATCCCGCGCAAAGCACGGAGCAGGAGGCCTGTGCGCGCAGGATCACCGAGAACCTCGCGCGCCGTGCCTTTGGCCGCACCGTTACCGAAGCCGATCTCGACCAGTTGCTGCCCTTCTACCGCCGGGGCGCCGAACAGGGTGGCTTCGAGAGGGGCATCGAACAGGTGGTGGCCGCCGTGCTGGCCAGTCCGTACTTTCTCTACCGCGGGGTGGTGCCCGATGCCGGGCAGGAACAGGAACCGTACTTTGCCCTCGATGATCTGGAGCTCGCCTCCCGTCTGTCGTTCTTCCTCTGGAACCAGCGGCCCGACGAGATCCTGCTCGACGCGGCGCTGGCGGGCCGGCTGGGGCAGCCTGTTGAGCTGGAGGCGCAGGTACGGCGCATGCTGCAGGACCCGCGCGCGCACGCGCTGGTCGACAACTTCGCGCTCAAATGGCTCAACCTCGACAACCTCGGCGATGTCGATCCGAACCCCCAGCAGTTTCCCGAATACAGCGCGGGCCTGCTGGCCGACCTGTCGGAAGAAACGCGCCGCTTCATCGCCAGCGTGCTGCTCGAGGACGCCCCACTCACCGGTTTGCTGACCGCCGACCACAGTTTCCTCAACGAGCGACTGGCGAAGCACTACGGCGTGGCGGGCGTATACGGCCCGCAGTTCCGCCGCGTGCCGCTCACCGATGCCAACCGGCACGGCCTGCTGGGCAAGGGCGCGGTGATGCTGCGCACCTCCTACGGCGATCGCACGTCACCGGTGCTGCGCGGCAACTGGGTGCTGGAGCGCCTGTTGGGTACGCCGTCTGCCCCACCACCCCCCAATGTGGAAACCGACCTCAGTGTGCTGCCGGGGCAGAAGCCGACCACGGTGCGCGCGCGCCTCGAGGAACATCGTGCCAACCCCAGTTGCAACCAATGCCACGGCGTGATCGATCCCATTGGGCTGGCGCTGGAAAACTTCACGGTGACCGGCCGCTGGCGGGAGCACGATAACGAGGCCGATGCGCCCATCGATGCTGCCACGGTAATGCCGGGGGGTATCGCCATCGACGGGCCGGTGCAGTTGCGGGAGCAATTGGTAGAGCAACCGGCACGATTCGTGCGCACCTTCACTGCCAAACTGCTCATGTATGCCCTGGGCCGGGAACTCGAGTATTTCGACATGCCGCAGGTACGCGCCATCGTCGCCGCTGCCGAGGCGCGAGACTATCGACTCTCCGATATCGTGCTGGGCATCGTGCGCAGCGACAGTTTCCGCTACCAGGCCCCGCCGGGACAAACGCCACACTGACGCGGGCCGCGGGCCTGCAGGAGAACCACCATGTTCCTGACCAAGAAGCACCTGTCACGGCGCGCGCTGCTGCGCGGCACCGGTGCCTCGATCGCCCTGCCGCTGCTCGGCGCGATGGTGCCGGCCGGTACCCCGCTGGCGCAGACTGCGGCGGCACCCACGCTGCGCACCGGATTCTTCTACATCCCGCACGGGGCCGTCATGGACAACACGGCCCATGGCAAGGCGATGGACCGTTGGAACCCGCTCGGTGGCAGCGGGCCCGACCTGCAGCTCAACCAGATCATGAAACCGCTTGAGCCCTACAAGAGCTACCTGAGCTCGTTCGGTAATCTGCTGAATGCTGCCAGCAAGGGGTCGGTGCACACCCTCAACCCTGCCACCTGGCTGAGCGGCGTGCGGCCACCGGAATCTGCCGCCGGCGCCAGCATGGCGCGCACCCTCGACCAGGTGCTGGTTGCTCATCTCGGCCAGTCCACCGCGCTGCCCTCGCTGCAGGTCGCCTCCGAAACCACCATCCAGAGCGCCGCCTGCAGCTCCGCCGGCTGCTACTACAGTTCGACGCTGTCGTTCGCCAATGAAACCTCGCCGCTGCCGATGGAGCACAACCCGCGCAAGCTGTACCTGCAACTGTTCGGCGAAGGCGACAGCGCCGCCGAGCGCAGCGCCATCAACCAGCAGGAGACCAGCCTGCTCGATCTCGTGGCCAGCAGCGCGCGCGACCTGCAGAAGACACTCGGTGCCGGTGACCGGCAGATCCTGGAGGGTTACCTCGATACGGTACGCGAAGTGGAGCGCCGCGTGCAGAAGTCAGCGCAGCGTGATCTCAGCGCCATCGATGTGCCCGGCGCGCCAATCGGTGAGCTGGACGACTTCGACGGCCAGGTACGGCTGATGTTCGACCTGGTGGCGCTGGCCTACCAGGCAGACCTCACGCGTGTCATCACGTACATGATGGTCTCCGAGGGCACGAACCGTACCTACAACCACATCGGCGTGCCCGATGCCTACCATCCGGTATCGCACCACGCCGACGACAGGGAACGGCTGGAAAAGGTCGCGAAGATCCAGACCTGGCACATGGAGCGCTTCAAGGACTTCCTCGACAAGATGGCCGCCACCCCGCACGGCGACGGCACCCTGCTCGATAACGCCCTCTTCATGTACGGCTCCAACATGAGCAACAGCGATCGCCACGACAACTACCCCGTGCCCAACCTGCTGGTCGGCGGTGGCTGCGGCACGCTCAAGCGCGGCGGCCAGCACGTGGTACTGCCGGAGCGGACGCCGCTGGCGAACCTGCACCTGACCGTCCTGCACAAGGCGGGTATCGAGGTGGAGCGCTTTGCCGACAGCACCGGTGTCATCAGCGAGGTATGAGCATGCAGTCTGCCCTGCCCCGACGCCGCCTGCTCGGCGCTGCGCTGGCCACCGCCCTGACCGCACTGCCACGGCTGCCGCTGCGGGCGCAGACGGTGGCCGCGATCAGCGAACTGCGCGAGGGTGTCTTCCTCATCGACGCCGACGGGCACAACGTGGTGGCCTGCCGGACCGGCAGCGGCCTGGTGCTCGTGGACAGCGGTCCGGCAAGCGCAAGTGAAGCCCTGCTGGCAGCGCTATCCGGGGTGCAGGACGGAATGGTGCATACGCTGTTCAACACCCACTGGCATGCCGAGCAGGTCGGCAGCAATGCCGCGCTGGGGCAGACGGGGACCCGCATCGTGGCCAGCGCCAAGACCTGGCAGCATCTGTCCACGCGCTACTACGTCGCCCCGGAGCAGCGCTACCACGTGCCGCTACCGGAGACAGCCCGGCCCACGGAAAAACTGCAAGCCGACGGTAGCCGCCGTATCGGCGGCCTCACCTTCGACCACGGCCTGCTGGTGCAACCCCACACGGATGGCGACCTCTATGTATGGCTGCGCGAGGCCAATGTGCTGGTGGCTGGCGGGGCGGTGGCATCGGACCGCGATCCGGAACTCGACTGGTACGGCGGTGGCTGGCTGGGCGGTCGCGCCGATTCGCTCAAGACGCTGGCGCAGCTGACCAATGCCGAAACGCTGATCGTGCCGGCCACCGGCGCGGTGATGACGCAGGCAGACCTGCTGCTGGAGCGCGACCGCACCGATACCTTGTATCAGCGCCTGCGCGAACTCATCCGCCAGGGCTGCAGCGCCGACTGCATGCAGCAGGAAGGTGCGCTGGAGGGCCTCGGGCATGCGTGGCAAGACCCGCAGCGCTTCCTGTACGCCGCGTACAAGGGCCTGTGGGCCCACCATTACAACCTGTCCGCCGACCTGCTGTGAGGCTGGCATGAGCATTCACTCTCCGACGCACTGCCGCCTGGTCATGGGTCCTGCGCGTTGCCGGCTTTGCCGTCTCTCGGTTGCCCGCCTCGGCACAATGATGCGCCGTCTGGCTGCCGGCTCCCGGGTGCTGCTCCTCGGGCTTGGGCTCGGGGTGGGTATGGCCGCCCGTGCCGCCGCTCCGCTTGCCGACCTGATCGAAGCCGGCGACACCCGCGCTGCGCTGGCCCTGCTCACTGTCGGGGCTGAAGTGAACGCCGCCCAGCCCGACGGCAGCACTGCGCTGTTGTGGGCCGTCTACCACGTAGACGAGGCCCTGGTGGCGACGCTGTTGCAGCGTGAAGCCGACCCCGATCTCGGTAACCGCTTTGGCGCCACACCGCTCGCCGAAGCCGCCAAACTGGGGCATGCCGGCCTGGTACGCCAGCTGCTGGAGGCCGGCGCTGCGCCAGACAGTGCCAACGCCGACGGCCAGACCCCGCTGATGCTGGTGGCAGGCAACGGGTCACTCGCCAGCGCTGAAGCACTGCTGGCGGCCGGTGCCAACGTCAATGCCGTCGAGCAGTGGACCGGGCAGACGGCGCTGATGTGGGCCGCGGCCGGCCGGCATGCCGACATGGTGGCCCTGTTGGTGGCGCACGGCGCGGCAGTGAACGCGCGCGCCACCCCCTTCGACTGGTCCAGCCAGATCACCTCCGAGCCGCGCGGCCAATACCGGCCGGCGGGTGGTCTCACGCCGCTGCTGTACGCAGCGCGCAGCGGTTGCCTCGCCTGCGTGGAAACGCTGCTGCAGGCTGGCGCCGACCCCGACCTGCCGACGCCGGAGGGTGTGACTCCGCTGCTGTCCGCCATCGAGAGCACCGAATTCGGCATCGCCAACCGGCTGCTCGATGCCGGTGCCGACCCGCACAGCTTCGACTGGTGGGGCCGCACGCCGCTGTACCTCGCCATCGACGTGCGCTCGATCGCCAGCCGGGGCCAGCAACTGGACCGTGCCCGTCGTGACCTCGCGCTGCGCCTCGCCGAGCGCCTGCTGGCGGCCGGCGTGTACGTGGATCCCCAGATGAACTTCCATCGCCCCGGCCCCGGCGGCGGCAACGGCCGCTATGCCGATGAACTGCTGACCACCGGCACCACGCCGTTGCTGCGGGCCGCCGTGGGTCATGATGCCGAGGCAGCGCGCCTGCTGCTGCAGCACGGTGCACGCGTAGACCTGCCCAATATCTTCGGTATCACACCGCTCATCGCCGTGGCCGGCATCGCTACGCCACGCGGCCTTTTGAGTGACGGCAGCGTATTCCCCGAGCCAGACATCGAGGACCTCGTCATCGCCACGCTCGACGTGCTGCTGGAGGCCGGTGCCGACATCAATGCGGTCATCACCGATACCACCAGCTACACCGCCGAATGGCCGCGCCACGCCTCGATCAGCAACCGCCAGGGGCAGACCGCGATCTACGGACCGGGCAAGTGGGGCTGGCTACGCGTGGCCGAGTACCTGGTCGAGCATGGGGCGCGGACGGATGTCGTGGATTTCTACGGCAAGACGCCAGTGGATTCGGCGCTGGCCAAGGCTGGTGGCGAGCAGGAAGAAACCTACCCTGCGCTCGCGGCGTATCTCGAGGCCCGGCACTGACGCCCGGCTGCCGGCTTTACTGCCTTGCCGCGACGGCCTCGGTACCGGCAATGCGGTCATGCCAGGTGCGGCGACTGCCGAACAGGCCCCACAGGTAGCCAAGTAACCCGAGGTTGCCGGACACCAGCGAAAACAGCGAGCGAATCAGCGCAGTTTTCCAGTCGAGTGGCTGGCGGTCGCTGCGCACGATGCGCACACCGAACAAGCGCTTGCCGGGCGTGGCGCCCCACACGCTCAAAAAGAACGTCGAGTAGACAAACCAGAACAGGCAGAAACTCACCGCACCCGGTGCCTGCAGGTTTGCTTCGCGCTCCTCTCGCTCGATGAAGGCCTCGATGGCCAGGCCCAGCTGCTGCGCCGTCTTGTCGTCCCACTTCGACAGGTCGATAGCGATACCGTCCTCCCCGAGGCGGAAGGCTTCACCGATCCTGATATCGGCGCCGGCGAAGCGCACGTCGTTACCGACCTGTAATCCGTCCGCGTCCCACAGGACCTGGCCGTCGACGGGACCCAGCTCGGGATCCGGCTCGAACTGCAGGCCAAGGTCGACGGGCAACGGCGCGAGGGTAAACAGGGAACTCAGGAAAAAACTGCAGAATGCCGCATCGAGCAGCAGGGCAGCTGCGCGTCGCTGACGGCCGGCCGGTGGCATGGCTGCAGGTGCCGTGATCTTCGCAGCGACCCCTGCGGCGTCAGCCTCGGCAGCCCCGCTGCTGCCTGTAGCGTCGGGGGCGGCTCTGGCGGCAGCGTGGCCCAGCGCGTCCCCGATGGATTTTTCCCGCACCACCTTGTACACGCGGATCTTTTCGGCGATGCCCTTGAGCTGCAGCAAGCCGACCTCGCTGGAGGGGACCTCACGCTTGTTCATGGCCAGGTACACGGCCTCGGTGAAGAACACTTCCCCCGCCTCGGCGATGCCGTTGATGCGCGAGGTGATGTTGACCGGTTCGCCGAACACGTCGTTGTCGGCCAGCGTCACCTCGCCGGCATTGATGGCGATACGCAGATCGAGGCGATCATCGCCCTGCTTGTCGGCGTTGTGCCCTCGCAGCACACGCTGCACTTCCACGCCGGCGAGCACGGCGTCGGTTGGGCTCTCGAATACCATCAGGAAGGCATCGCCGATGGTCTTGATCAGCTGCCCACCACGACCCTCCAGCAGCGGCAGCACCAGACGCTTGTGTTCCTCCAGCATGCGCAGGATGTCAGCCCGGGTCTTGCGGGAGGTCTTGGGAGTGAAGTCCTCGATATCGGTGAGCAGGATGGTGAGATTGCGGGTAGCTGGCTGCGACATGGGGAGACCAGAAGACAGGGCTGGTGGAGGCTGGCCATGATGATAAGCCCGCCGCGAACACGATCACCAGCCGATCGCCCCCGTCGAGGTCAGGCCTCGATGCGTGTCCGCAGACTACCCGCCTCCCGCACGAGCAACGCCTGCCGCAGTACGGTTGTCACGTACACCGGTTCGCGTACCGTATCGACGGCAATGAAGCTGGCGACTCCACTCTCCGGTGTCAGCTCCAGGCGCACGTACCCCTGATGCAGGTTGTCAGTCCACTGGACCTCCGCATTGTGGTCGGTGAAGGCCTGATCGAGACGCGCGGCCAAGTCTGGCGCAAAGCCACTGTCGATGAAGTCCCCAGGGGAGGTCACACCGGCCGTACCCACCTCAATTCCCGTCGGCCTGCCCTCGGCATCGGCCAGCTGGTTGAGCCAGAAGCTGTGACTGTCTCCCGTGAGAAACAGCAGGTCACTGGCCCCTGCCACCCGCGCCAGTTCGTAGAGACGCTCACGCGCCCAGGCGTAGCCATCCCAGGTGTCCGGGTAGAACGGCAGGTTCCAGCGACCCTTCCAGGCGAGCGCCCGCGCCGCGTCCGATAGCTCCGGCGTGACGGCAGGGTCCGCCACCAGACCGAGTCTTACCACGTCGGGTACCCGGGTGCGGGCGATGGGCATCGGATTACCGATCAGCCGCCACGGCTGACCACCGGCAACGGACCCTTCAAGCACGGCACGCAGATCGGCTTCCAGCGAGGGGTCCAGCAGGGGGCGTCCGGCCGCCCCGAGTACATCGTCGCGCAGACGCTGTGCATCGGCATCACTGGCGAGACTGGTGGCGTAGGCAGCATAGTCGATCTGCTCCGCCCGCGCCGTGTGCCGCGTCTCGAGCGTGAAGAGGGTCGCCAGTTCACCGAAGCGGTAGCTGCGCCAGAACTGCAGCCGACTGCGGGTGCCGGGTCCCAGCCACTCAGGCTCGCGTATCGGCATCCACTCGTAGTAGGCCTGTACCGACGCGGCGCGGCGCGCCTGCCAGTCTCCTTCAGTCGCCGACTGGTGATTCTGCGCACCACCGACCCAGGGGTTGTTGGCACTCTCATGATCGTCCCAGCAGACCAGCAGCGGATGCGCCGCCAGCATGGCCCGGGAGCCGGTATCACGTTTGTACTGCGCATGGCGCAGGCGATAGTCCGCCAGCGACACGGTCTCGTGCGGCGGCTCATGCCGGCGGCCGAGTGCCCGCGCCACATCGTCGCCCCAGCCATCCTGACCATACTCGTACAGGTAGTCGCCGGTGTGCAGCACGAATTCCACCTGCGGGTCGCCGGCAATTGCCGCGTAGGCGTGGAAGAACCCGAAGGCATGATTGGAGCAGGAGACCAGCGCAAGACCGAGTCTGTCCAGTGGCCCATCCGGCAGCGTGCGCGTTCGTCCGACCGGTGATTGTGCGCCGTCGACAAGGAAGCGGAACCAGTACGTGGTTCCCGCCGCCAGATCGCGGACGAGGATCTTCACCGTATGGTCGGCCGCCTCACCGGTGGTGAAGTCTCCGCTTCGCATGACGCTGGCAAAATCGGGGTCTCGCGCCAGTTGCCACACACCGCGTACGTCACCGGCGATGGTCACGCGTGTCCACAGCACGAGGCTCTGGTGGTCCGGATCTCCGCTGGCCACCCCATGCTGGAATAGCGTGGCAGCCTCTGCTTCGGCGGCACAGCCTGCCGGTGTGAGCAGACCTGCGACGGGCGCTGCAGCCGCCCCGAGCAGCGCGACCAGTGTCTGCCGACGATTGAACCCTTGCTGTTTTTCGACCATGACTCCTCCGAGAGCGCCTGTTGCATGCCGCGGCACGCTAACGCTGCTGCGTACAGCGCCGATAAAGCCGGCATTAAGGTGACCGTGGGCCTCGCATCGGACCGGCCCGCAGTGGGAGCGTTGCCGGCGTGCCGGTAAGCGACTATGGTGGGCGCTTCCACCTGCCCACGGGAGTCATGCATGCCGGATCCACTGCGTTTCGAATGGCTGATGGACGCGCACGTCCAGGTGTTCCGTCCGGTGCAGATCGGCGACACGCCGCTGGGTTTCCAGCAGGCGGTGCCCATCGGTGCCGGGACCTTCGCGGGCCCGCGCCTGCGCGGCACGGCCATCGCCGGCTCGGCAGACTGGCAGTTGGTCCAGAAAGACGGCATCAACCTGCTCGACGTGACCGGCGCCATGCTCACCGACGATGGTGTCACCATCCGGGTGTCCAGCAAGGGCATGCGCCACGGGCCGCCCGACGTGATGGCCGCGCTCGGACGCGGCGAACTCGTGCCGCCGGAGCAGTACTACATGCGGGCGATAGCCGAATTCGCGGCACCGGCCGGCAAGTACGACTGGCTGAATCGCGCCCTCTTCGTTTCCTGGGGCGAGCGCTACCCGGACCGCGTCATCATCCATTACTACCAGGTGCTGTGACATGAACCTGCGAGACTCCACCGCTGCCGAGGCAGCACCGACCGCTCTGCCCGCCGACGACAACAGCGCCGCTACGGACCTGCAGCGTCGCGGCATGCTGGCAGGCGCCACGGCCATGCTGGGCGGCGCTCTGCTGGCCAGCCCCGGCCTGGCCCAGCCGGCCGCTGCGCCCGCCATTCCGCAGGTCGGCACGCCCAGCCTGCCGGCCCACAACCCGTCCAGTGAGTATGTGTTCACCATCTACGCCACGATCAGCGAGGCCTTGACGGTGGGCCAGACGGCGCGCGGCCAGATCCGCGCCATCCCCATCACGGGCGGCGAGGTAGAAGGCGCCACCCTGCGGGGGCGCGTGGTGCCCGGTGGGGCCGACTGGCAGCGCACGCGCGAGGACGGCATCACCGAAATCGAGGCCACTTACGCGATCCAGCTGGATGACGGCACGCTGATCAAGGTGGTCAACCGCGGACTGATCGACCGCCAGGCACCGGCGGACAGTCCGTACTTCCGCACCGCCATCCGTTTCGATGCGCCGCTTGGCGCGCACCAGTGGCTGAACGAGGCGCTGTTCCTCTGCGTTGCCGCGCGCCATGCCACGCGCGCCAACACCGTGCAGGTAGACGTCTTCAAGCTGGTCTGACGCCCAATCCGATTCGCCAATCCGCGTGGGGCGCCGCTTCGTACCCGCGACCGGGCCTGCGGTCTTGTGCCGCGCCCGTCTTTCCACCCCTGACCGAGTGACTGCCCCGTGACCACCACTGCCAGCCCTGCCATCCCCGCCACCGCATCGGAAATCCAGCGCATTTTCGCCCTGCAACGTGCCCGCCAGTGGCAGGTGAAGGCCTCCAGTGCCGAGCAGCGCAAACAGCGGTTGCTGGCGCTGAAGACTGCGGTGGAGCGCCACGCGGATGCCATCGTGGCGGCGGTGCGTCAGGACACGCGCAAGCCCGAGCAGGAAATCCGCATCACGGAAGTGCTGAACGTGTTGTCCAACATCCAGCGCAACATCGACAACCTCGACGACTGGATGAAACCCGTCGAGGTACAGCCCAGTGGCTCGGCGCTCGACAGGGCCCGCATCGTCTACGAAGCCAAGGGTGTCTGCCTCATCCTTGGACCCTGGAATTTTCCGCTCGGCCTCGTGCTGGGTCCGCTGGCAGCGGCCATCGCAGCCGGCAACTGCTGCATGGTCAAGCTGACCGACCTCTGTCCTGCCACGGCCACCCTGGCCGGCCAGCTGCTGCGCGAGACCTTCGATGAGGCAGAGGTGGCGCTGTTCGAAGGCGGTGTCGAGGTGGCCACGGCGCTGCTGGAGCTGCCGTTCAACCATATCTTTTTCACGGGGAGCACCCGCGTGGGTCGCATCGTCATGGCCGCCGCCGCCAGGCACCTCGCCAGTGTCACGCTGGAACTCGGTGGCAAATCGCCGGTGATCGTTGATGTCGATGCCGACATCACCAAGCTGGCCACTGATCTGGCGGCGGCCAAGCAGTTCAACGGTGGCCAGGCCTGCATCTGCCCCGACTACGTGTTCGTGACGGCTGCCCAGCGGGACCGCCTGATCGAAGAATTCCGCGCCCGTGTGCAACAGAACCTCTACGATGCGTCGGGCACGCTGCAGAAAGAACGGATCGCGCAGATCATCAACGACCAGAACTTTGCACGCATCAAGCATCTGTTCGACGATGCCGTGGCGAAGGGGGCACAGGTCGCAGCGGGTGGCGTGCTGGAGGCGAGTGACCGTACGGTACACCCGACACTGCTGACCGATGTCACGCCGGACATGGCGATCATGCAGGAAGAAATCTTCGGACCGATCGTGCCGCTGCTGACCTATGAATCACTCGACGAGGTCATTCACCACATCGAAGAGCGCCCCAAGCCGCTCGCGCTGTATGTCTACAGCCGCAATCCCCATACCGTGGACCAGGTACTGCAGCGCACCAGCAGCGGGGGTGTCACCGTCAATGGCTTCTTTTCGCACTATCTGGAGAACCAGCTGCCCTTCGGCGGTGTCAATGAAAGCGGCACGGGCAGTTATCACGGCGTGTTCGGCTTCCGGGCCTTCTCGCACGAGCGCGCGATCTATCTGCAAGCTCCGCGCTGAGATCCGGCGTCAGTCCGCACGAACGCTATCCAGCAGCGGCGGTTTCAGCCGGATGCCCACGCGTTGCCGGCAGGCCGCATGCAGGAAGCAGGTCTGCTCGCTCATCAGCACCACCTGGCGGGCATGGTCGTCGTCGTTGCTGCTGTCGATGAACACGGCAGTCTGCAGGGGCACCATGGCCGGCGCCGCATGGCCTGCCCTCCCGGGCAGGGCCAGCGCGCTGTCCTGCACGAGCCGGTAATCGGTCAATGGTCGCCGTACGATGTGGGCGTAGCGACCCATCTGCGTTAGGAAACAGAAGGCAATACCGGCGGCAAGATACATGGCCGGGCTGGGCGCACGTGGCGCCAGGCACTGCTCGGCTGGCTCCACCAGAAAGCGGAAACGGCTACCCAAGGGGCTGAACAGGTCAACGCTCACCTCCAGCAGGCCGTCATCGCGACGCTGGCAGATACCCTGCATGTGCAGCGTGCGCTTCTGCTCGTTGCTGAGGCTCGTCCCCAGCCCGCCACTGACACCTTCCCGCACACTGGCGGCGCGCAGCTTGCTGATGATGTCCGGTGGAAAACCGAGCGCCGTCTCCGGCAGGAGCTCGTCGAAGCCATCCGGCCTTTGCAGCCCGGTCAGCGACGCATCCGTCACCGGCAACGCGAGGGTGCGGCCGCCGTGCTGCAGGGCGAAGCGGCCCGTGGTCGGCGTGCGCAGCAACCCGCCGGCCGTGCTCTGCGCCACGGCCTCGATCAGCAGGGGCGCCAGCGCAGCATTCAGCGTGCTGTCTGACGACAGCAGTTGCAGATCGACCGGCAAGGCACTGCCCCGCATGGTGCCGGCGGTCGCCGACCCTTCCATGGTGTAACGGTTGTCCTGCTGGAGCCGCCAGTCACCCCGCAGGCCATG
>CANGUU010000027.1 GCA_947457195.1 Gammaproteobacteria bacterium | reverse complement strand
TGCGCTGCTCGGCGCCAACATCGACACTGCGCTTGATGTCGTCTGCGTAGGCAAGTTCCTCGGCGTGCAGCTTGTTGAGCCCCTGCACGAACGTGAAGCGCACCTGCTCGGCCTCGCGCAGAAAGCGGTGGTAGTGCAGGAGGTCGGTGCCGGCCAGCGCCATCGACGCGCGCCGCAGCGCCAGCAGCGGTGACAGGACCGCCAACCGGTCGACAAGTGTCGCCTGGGCCACCTCGGCCTGCATGCGCTGCTCGGCGTAGCGGTTCATCGTGGCCGTGCCCAGCGCTTCGCCTTCCGACGACACGATGCCGCGGATATTCATGGGCAGGTCGGCGACATCCTCCACGCCGTAGGCGTCCAACAGCTGCGCCGTCAGCGCCGCAAAGCCGGGGTCGGCCACGTTGTGACCGTCGGCGACGGTCTCGTCGGTCATCAGTGCGAGATCGCTGGCGACCTTCCCGGGCACCGGCGCAACGGCCCGTGCGGTATCGGAGGCGAGCTTGGGCAGCACCATTGCGAGCAGTACCCAGCCCAGCAGCAGCGTGGCCAACGCGGTTGCCGAGCCACGCAGCAACGTCGAGGTGGCCACCGTGGCCAACGCCCACACCGTGAGATACGCCCCGTAGACAGCCACCAGCGCCAGCACGGCCAGCAGGCTGGCGTCCGCCGTCAGCACCAACAGGCCACCGGCCAAGAGCAGCGGCACCAGCAGCAGCCCAGCCACCGAGACCAGTGCCAGTGCCTTGCCAGCCAACAGGCCCGCGACAGAAACACCCGTGGTCTGCAGCAACAGCAACGTTCGACGTTCCCGCTCGCGGCTGATGGCACCGTAGCCCATGATCACCAGCAGCAGTGGCGCCAAGGTCTGCAGCACGAACGCCGGGCTCAGGCTGCCGAAGCGCGACAACGACGCCAGCTCGGAGGCTTCGGCGAACGTGGCACTGTTCTGCCGATGCCCTTCGAGGAACATCACCACGCCGGCGTACGGGTCGATGCCGGGGTCGAGCGCCGCCAGCGCCACCGGGGCGCGAAACGCATAGTGACCGAAATGCACCATGCGATGCGGATGCCGGGCCGGCTGATTCACGAACGTTTCCTCTGCAAGCGCCTGCAGGCGCTCACGACGACTCGTTTCCGTCTCGCTGTGCACGAAGGCGTTGATCGTGGCGCCCACCAGCACCACGGCCATCACGAGCAGTGCCGTGCTCGCCAGCCGTGACCGCCACCAGTAACGCCACTCGGCACCGAACACCAGCCATGCCGTGCTCATGCGGCCTCCTGAGCGGTGAAGCTCTGCATGACCCGGCGCAGGTCGAGCGGTTCGCCGGCAGTGGTCTGGAACTCGCCCTGCAACGTGCCGTCGCGCAGCAGCGCCAGGCGGTTTGCCACCTGGCAGGCCCCGTACAGGTCGTGGGTAACCAACAATATGGCGCGACCGCCCTGTGCAAGCGTCTTCAGCAGTCCGTTGAACTCCTCGATGGCGAGAGGGTCGAGACCGGAGGTGGGTTCGTCGAGCAGCAGCACCGGCGCGTCGCGCAGCAGCGCCAGCGCAATGGCGGTCTTTTGCCGCATGCCCTTCGAGTAGCCACTCAGCGCGCGCAGCCGCGCCTCCGGCTGCAGCTTCACCTGATCAAGTGCGTCGTCGATTGCGGCCTGGCTCGGCTGCCGGCCCGCGAGGGCCAGCAGGTAGCGCAGGTTTTCGTAGGCGTCGAGGTGCTCGTAGAGATTGGCGGACTCCGGCAGGTAGGCGATGCGCTGGCGGGCGAGCAGCGGTTGTTGCGCAACCGAGTCACCGATCACGAGCGCCGTGCCGCTCGTGACGGGCAACAGCCCCAGCAGCGTCAGCAGCGTGGTGGACTTGCCGGCGCCATTGCCGCCGAGCAGCGCGAACACGTCGCCGCGTGCCACCGCGAACGACACTCCCTTGAGCACCTCACGTGATCCGCGCCGGACCACCAACCTGTCAACCGCGATGGCATTCATCACCGACTCCTCAGAAACGCACGTTGGCACTGACACGATAGCTGCGCGGCGTGCCAGGCTGGACCCATAGCGTGGAGAAGGAGTTGGTGTAGTACTCCTCGTCGAACAGGTTATCGATCTCGGCACGCAGACTCAGCGCGTCGCTCACGTTGTAGTCAGCAAATACACGGGCCAACGTGTAGTCTGGCAGTTCGAACTGCGTGGCCACCTCGCCAAGCCGTTCGCCCACAAAGTTCACGCCGGCACCGAACCGCAGCGGCCTGCTCGCGAGCGTGGTCTCCTTGACGAGCTGCGCACTCATGGTATGGCGCGGCACGTTGATGAGCCGGTCGCCGCTGCGGATCGGCAACGCAAAGTTGGCGTCGAGCAGGTTGTTGTCCATTTCTGCGTCGATGTAGCTGTAGGAGAACCAGGCATGCAGGCCCGGCATCAGTTCGCCTTCGAGGTCCAACTCCACGCCCTGACTGCCCGCGGCACCCGCGGCCACCTGGAACCCGGCATTGAGCGGATCGCTGGCCAGGATGTTCTCCTGGTCGATGCTGTACACACTGAGATTGCCGCTCAGGCGACCGTCGTTGATCTGGAATTTCACCCCGAGCTCCAGCGCGTCCGACGTGTTGGGGTCGAAGGCTTTCCCCGCAAAGTCAGTGCCGGACAGCGCACGGAAGCCCTCTCCGTAGACGCCGTAGAAGGAGAGCGCGTCATTGGCGGCGAACACCAGTCCCACCTGGGGGCTGAAGCGCTCGTCATCCTGCTGGGTGCGGGTGTTGTTGGCGCGGTTGAAGATCTCTTGCTCGAAGTTGTCGAAGCGGCCACCCATCCGCAGTTCCCACTGTGGCGAAAGGCTGATCTGGTCCTGCACGTAGAGGCCGGTGGCCTCCTGCGTTTCCACGCGGTTGGTCAACGGCGTCGGCGTGGGCAGCACGTACTGGCCGTAGAGGGGCGCGAAGATGTCGATGGCCTGCAACTGCGTGCGCGTGGGATTGCTGGAAAGGGCCGGCGCGCGGGCTCGCAGGAACACCTGGTCGATCTCGAAACTGTCGCTGTCGGCACCGAGGATGACGCGGTGGCGGATATCGCCAAACGATAGGTCGCCGTTCAGCTCCGCACGCAGAATGCGGTAATCGGCATCGTACTGGCGCGAGCGTCGCTGGCGCGTCAGCGTGCGGCCGTCGCGCAGCAACTGCTGACGGTTGGTGGTGAGCTCGGCTTCCGTCGAAAAGCCATTGAGCTCGGTGTCGCGCTGGTTGAAGCCGGTCAACAGCGACCAGCTTTCCGAGAAGCGGTGCCGCAGTTCGACCTGGTGGCCGAGCGCTTCGGCGTTCATGGGGCCGTCGCCCGGCTCACCGAGAAAGCGTGAGGGCGGGATAGCATCGAGCCGGCCGTTCACCGACACGATGCCACGATCGAACGGCAGTTCCTGCCTGCTGTATTCGAGTTCATAGACCACGGTGGTGTTATCGCCGGCCTTCAGGGCTACGGAAGGGAACAGGCCATGACGTTCGGTGGAGACTGTGTCACGGAAGCTGTCGGCCTCTTCGGCGTAGCCCACCACGCGATAGGCCAGCGCCTCATTGACTTGCTGGTTCCAATCGAGGTCGCCACGCACCGTGTCCCAGCGCCCTGCCGACAGGTTCAACTCGCCACCGGTCTCGGCACGCGGACGCTTGGTGACGAGGTTGATGCTGCCGCCAGGCTCACCACGCCCGAACAATGCGGCGCGCGGCCCCTTCAATACTTCGACGGCCTCGATGCCGGCCATGTCGCGCGGGCCGGCAAAGCCGCGCCCGGCGTTGAAGCCATTGACAAGGTAGTTGCTCGGCAGGTTCTCGTCGCCCGCAAAGCCGCGGATGGCAAAGCTGTTCCACAGCCCGCCGAAATTGTTCTGGCGCGCCACCGAACTCGAGAGGTCCAGCGCCTTGCTGAGGTCGAGGGCGCCGGCATCGCGCAGGGTTTGGGCGTCGATGACGAGATCGGCAGCGGGCGTTTCCAGCGGCGCGAAGTTGCCGCGGTAGGCGCGGCTGCTGTCGATCACCAGTACCTCCTCGATGGCGGGGGACTGGGTGGGAGCTTGTGCCAGGAGCGATGCGCTCGGGCACGCAATGGACATCATGACGGCGGCGCGCAGCGAGGCGCGACGAAGTTGCAGGACACAACGGTTCATTAACATTTTTCCACATGGAGCCCCAACGAACTCGCGTGGGGTTTACGGTTGCATTTACCGCATACGGCACAGCCAATGGACCGGCGGCAGCGGCGTCATCACGGACAGGCCATGCACGGAGGCAGCACGCACGGGGCGCTGCCGTTCGCAGGTCATGGCAGAGGGGTCAACCGAGGTGGGGAGGAGCTCTGGCGCGCGGCCGCGCCAGCTGCGAGGCAGGCATGGAGGCCGACAATACCGCGAGGGGAGCGGCATACGCGGCGGTGGCCAAGTTGAGGCCGGTGGCAGGGAGTGCGTCGAAACCGGCGCCCTGGAAATGGCACAGTACACAGTCGTCGTGCTGCAGCACGCTCGACGCATGAACATGCGAAATGCTGAGTACCTGGCCGGCACACAAACACAGCAACAGGACGGCGATCAGCAGCGGATGCTGTCGCCCTCGGCGAAAAAATTGGTGGGGCAGTGCGCTCATTGAATCAGGGCATCTACAGACGACGAGCGTTGGACGCAAACCAATGGGAAGCCATGCGTCTGCAGGTGTCAATACCTTTGCGAGTCCGCATACCGGCGCTCAAGCATCTCGGCAGGCCGCATAAACTGGCGTGGGCAGCAGGGGTGGCGGGCAAGCGGGTAGCGAGCGACGCGAGAATCTCGGGTATGAGTGGCTGACCACTTTCGATCAGGGTGCGAATGGTCTTCTGCACCTCTTCTCGCCGCTGCATCGTGGCATTCAGCCATAGGCGCAGCAGCATTTGGGCTTTGCAGAGACTGATGCAGGCTGTCGCGCTGGCAGATGCAAGATCGGCAGCATTTTTTCGCCGGGCCTTGGCAACAGCCGCCCGGAAGTGCCAAGCTCGCACGGAAGGCAATGGCAGCCTTTCCTGCCCTGGGCAGCCGCTCAAGCTCTGGTGAAATCTCCCATGTTCCGTGACGCTGGTTTGAATCTCCTCCGCAAAGCGGTGTTGCCGTTGCTGCTGACCCTGCTTTCCGCAGCCGCCCTCGCCCACGGCGTTGCGGAGGGCGATGCCGACTACCTGCAGCGGGTGCAGGGTACCGCGCTGCTGCCGTTCATCTACCTCGGTGCCAAACACATGTTCACGGGGTACGACCACTTGCTGTTTCTGGCCGGCGTGATCTTCTTCCTCTACAGGCTTAAGGACGTGGCGCTGTACGTGAGTCTGTTCGCGCTAGGCCATAGCGTCACGCTGCTGCTCGGCGTGCTGGCCGGTCTGCACGCCAACGCCTACCTCGTCGATGCCTTGATCGGGCTCAGTGTGGTGTACAAGGGCTTCGAAAACATCGGCGGCTTCCGTGCACTTGGCCTCGAGTTCGATACGCGCGCCGCCGTTCTGCTGTTTGGTCTCGCGCATGGTTTCGGACTTTCCACCAAGTTGCAGGATCTCACGCTCTCACCGGACGGACTGGTGGCCAACATGATCGGCTTCAACATCGGCGTGGAACTCGGCCAACTGGCGGCGCTGGCGCTCATGCTGCTGGCCTTCCAGGCCTGGCGGCGCAGCGACAGCTTCCTGCGCGGTGCCGTCACCACCAACCTGCTGATCATGACGGCAGGCTTCACGCTGTTCGGCTACCAGCTCATGGGCTATCTCACGGCCTGATGCCGTAGCCCCTCTACAGACTTGCCCGAGGACCATGCCATGACCGACAAGACTCCCGCCACGCCGCTTCCGGTGCCTTCCCGTTCGCAACTGCTGCAGAGTCTGGTCGCCACCGTGGCCGGCGCGCTGGTGCTGTTGGTGCTGGTGGTACTGCCGGCCGAGTTCGGCATCGATCCCACTGGCTTTGGCGCCCTGAGCGGCCTCAGCAACCTCGCCGACCCACCGGCCGTCACGATCACGATCCGCGACGTGACCGGCGGCAATGAAACACTGCGCGAGGTGGAGATCCCCGATGCCGGCGAGCCCACGCCGCTGCCGAACCCCACCGTGTTCCAGAAACAGGATGCCGCCCCACGCACGCAGACCCTGCGGGTCGAAATACCTGCCGGCGGTGAAACCGAAGTGAAGACCAAGCTGCAGGAAGGCAAGGTGGTACTGTATGCGTGGCAGGTGGAAACGGGCAGCGTCTACGTGGACTATCACGGCCATGACCCCTCCTTCGGGCCCGACTTCTTCGTGCGCTACGAAGAAATCCAGGAAGGCGCTACCGCAAGCCAGGGATCACTGGTCGCACCGTTCAGTGGCGAACATGGCTGGTACTGGCTCAACTACAACGACTTTCCGGTGGTGATCCAACTCACCGTGACCGGCTACTACGACAGCGTGATCAACTACGGCATTTTCTGAGCGCAGGTCTCAGCGCTGGCGGCCGGGCCTGGCGCAGAGCAGCAACCACAGCGTACCCAGCACGCCTGCCACCAGCGACGAAAACAACACGCCCATCTTCGCCATCAACAGCGCGTCGGGCTGGCCCGCAAAGGCCAGTTCGGCGATGAAGATGGCCATGGTGAAACCGATGCCGCCGAGCAGGGCCACACCGACGATTTGCCGGAATTCCGTGCCGGCGGGCAGCTGACCGAGGCCCAGCTTGAGCGCCAGCCAGGACGCGAGAGTAATGCCGAGCGTCTTGCCCCCCAGCAGGCCCAGCATCACGCCGAGGGAGACCGGATCGCGCCAGAGCCGACCCACTGTCTCCGCCGCCAACGGCACGCCGGCGTTGAAGAGCGCAAAGACCGGAATCACCAGCAAGGAGACCGGCAGGTGCAGGCTGCGTTCGAGGCGCAACAAAGGAGGCTGCACACTTTGCACCCCCTGCTCCATGGCCTGCACCACGGCATTGAGCTCATCATTGAGCAGCAGGTTGGCGTTGCCGCGGTGGCTCTGCTCGAGACGATCGGTGAGTTCGCGCAGGCGCACGCTGAAGGCGGCCGGGTCGTACCTGGGCAGCACCGGAATGGTGAACGCACCCAGCACCCCGGCCAGCGTGGCGTGCACGCCGGACTGCAGCAGCGCAAACCACAGCAGCAGCATCAGCAAGAGGTAGGGCAGGGTGCGGCGGACGCCGCCGAGGTTGAGCACCACCATGGCGGCCAGCACGGCGGCGGCGACCTGCAACCAGAACCAGGAAAGTTCGGCGGTGTAAAACAGCGCTATCACCAGCACCGCACCCAGGTCATCGACGATGGCGAGCGCCACCAGGAACGTGATCAGCGCCTGGGGAACGCGGTGGGCGAGCAGCACCAGCACGCCGATGGCAAAGGCGATGTCGGTCGCCATGGGGATGCCCCAGCCCACCGCCGTCTCGCCCTCCTGATTGAGCAGCCAGTAGCCGGCGGCCGGCACCAGCATGCCGCCGATGGCCGCCGCAATGGGCAGGGCCGCCTGCCGGGGTCGCGCCAGTTCGCCCACCAGCAGTTCCCGCTTCAGTTCCAGACCCACCACGAAGAAAAACAGCATCATCAGGCCGTCGTTAACCCAGTGATGCAGGCTGAGCCGCAAAGTCCAGTCGCCTATCCCGATGCTCGCGTAGTTTTCCAGCAGGTGCAGGTAGGGTTCGGCCCAGGGGCTGTTGGCGAGCAGCAGGGCCAACACTGTCGTACCCATCAGCACCAGGCCGGTGGTGGTCTGGCGGTGAATGAACTCCTCGAAGGGAGTCACCACCCGCAGGAATTGCCGCTCCCAGGGGGCATACAGGCGGTCGGGGTCGTGGGGCAGCTGTTCCGGCGAGGACATCCTGAGGCTCCAGAAACGGGGGGACGTGCCTTGATACCACAGCCGGTGCAGGCGGGCGACGCGGGTACCGCCCCGTCTCTGCGCCCCCGCTGACTTTCTACCTACCCCGCTTGCCAGACCTTGTTGCGAACGATTATCATTCACCTCATGTTTATCATCCATCCAGACCCAGCCGTATGAAGTCTGTTGACCGGACCCCGACACGCCCTTCTCCCCACGCCCCCTCGCTGCGCTCGCTGCTGCTTGCCGCGCTGCTGCTCGCCGCGCTGCTGCTCGCCGCCAGCCGCGACGCCAGCGCGGCGGACGCAGACATTCCCACCATCACGGTGATCGGCAACCGCCAGCAGCAGTCCCGCATCGCCGGCAGCGCCACGGTGATCGACGCCGAGGCCATCCAGGCCGCGCGCGCCTTCAATGTCAACGAGGTGCTGCGCAAGGCGCCTGGCCTGTTCCCGCGCGAGGAGGAAGGTTTCGGGCTGCGGCCCAACATCGGCATCCGCGGCCTCAACCCCACACGTTCCAGCAAGGTGCTGCTGCTGGAGGATGGCATCCCGCTGGCCTACAGCCCCTACGGGGACAATGCCAGCTACTACCACCCGGCCATCGAACGCTTCAGCGGTCTGGAAGTGCTGAAAGGCTCGGCGCAGATCGCGTTTGGGCCCCACACGGTGGGCGGCGTGGTCAATTACCTGACTCCGAATCCCGGTGAGCAACTGAGCGCCACCCTGCGCGCCGCAGCGGGCAACGCTGGCTACCGGCAACTGTACGGCGAAGTCAGCAACAGCAGCGGCCGCGCCGGGCGCCGGACCGGCCTGCTGTTGCAGGGCGTCCACAAGCGGTCGGAAGGCGCCCTCGACAACACAGGGTTCGAGGTCGACGACCTCAACCTCAAAGTGGTGCAGCAACTGGGCGAGCGGCAGGGACTGACGCTGAAGCTCTCCCGCTACGACGAGGACTCACAGGTGCCCTACTCCGGTCTCACGCTGGCCGAGTACCGCAGCAACCCGCGCAGCAATCCCTTCGTGAACGATACATTCACCGCACGGCGTGACGGGCAGTCGCTCGTGTACCACCTCGAACTCGGCCCGGCACTGCGATTGGACACCGCGCTGTACCGCAGCGAGTTCCGCCGCGACTGGTGGCGTCAGTCCAGCAACTCCGGGCAGCGACCGAACGACGCCTCCGACCCCCGTTGTGGCGGCATGGCCAACCTGCTCAGCACCTGCGGCAACGAAGGCCGGTTGCGCGACTACCTGGTACTGGGCCTGGAACCGCGCCTGCAGTTCGACCACGGCCTTGGCACGCTGCGCGCCGGCCTGCGCCGGCAGCAGGAGCAGCAGCGGCGTTTGCAGGTGAATGCCGACACACCAACCGGCCGCACACCGGGCAGCAGTGTCAACGGCGGACTGGTGGAAAACAACGACCGCGATACCGACGCCTTCGCCTGGTTCGTGGAGCAGAGCATCGAGCTCGGCCGACTCACGCTTACGCCCGGTCTGCGCCACGAGGACATCGACTACGCGCGCTACAACCGGCTGAATGGGGCGCGGGGCAGCACCACATTGCGGGAAACCCTGGCGGGGCTCGGTGCCAACTGGCGCTTCGACGGCGGTTTGGTGCTGTTTGCCGGCCTGCACGAAGGCTTCAGCCCGCCGCGTGTGGAAGACATCATCAGCAACAGCACCGGCGCCAGCGTGGAACTCGCGGCCGAAAAGAGCCTCAACAGCGAACTCGGCCTTCGCTACCGCGACGGCAGCCAACTCAGCCTCGAGGCAGCCCTGTTCCGCATGGACTTCGCCAACCAGATCGTGCCCGCCAGCGTGGCCGGGGGTCTCGGCGCCACCCTCACAGCCGCCGGCGAAACGCTGCACGCCGGTGCCGAGCTGCTGGTCGACTGGCAGTACGACCGCGACTTTGCCCGCAGCGGGGTGAATCCCTACCTGAATCTGTCGTGGACCTGGGTGCGGGACGCGCGCTACCTCGGCGCGCGCCGCTCGGTGCTCGACCCGCGCGTGAACGTGAGTGGCAATCGCCTGCCCTACACGCCGGAGCACACGCTGTCGCTCACCGCCGGCGTAGCCCTGCTCGGTGGGCTGCGCGCGCAGCTGGAGCTGTTCCATGTCGACAGCATGGTGACGGACGACCTCAACACCCGCGCCCTCACCGCCAGTGGCCAGCGCGGTCAGCTGCCGGCCTACCAGCTGTACAACCTCAGTCTCAATTACGCCCTGCCCGGGCGCGACCTCACCGTGTTCCTGGCCGGCAAGAATCTGGGCGACGCCCTGTATGCGGTGGATGCCAGTCGGGGCCTGATCCCCGGCATGCAGCGGACCTGGCAGGCGGGCCTCGAGTGGCGCTACTGAGCGAGTGTCATCGACCTCCCGCGCAGGATGCGTAAGATGCAACAGTCCTGACTCCACGCCGACTGCCAGAAGGGAGGCCCGCATGAATGGCTCGCCACAGTGCCTTGTCCGCTGCCTGCTGCAGGCCGCTTTCAGCGCTGCATTGGGGCTGTCTGCCCCGTTCAGCACGGCAGCCGATGCCGCTGCCCCGAACGCCAAGGGCGAGTGCCCGCAGTCCCTGCGCTACACCTTCAGTTGGTCACAGGAGCACAGCTGCCAGTTCGGCCCGCGCGGCGGCACCAGCAAGGGCGCCGGATTGACGCTCGACACCGCGCCGCACCCCGGCTGGCTCGCCCTGCAGCAACCGGGCCTGACAGCCAAGCAGAGAGACCGACTCGCCATCCTCGCCATGGCCGGTGGCTACCGCACCAGCTTCGAGTTCCTCGAGACCGTGCTCTACGACCCTGCCCTCGCGCGCGCCCGGCCCTACCAATCCTGGGGCACGGAATTCATCTATGTGGTGGAAGACCGGGAGGACTTCATCAGTCTGCAGCACATCATGGTGATGTTCGCGGAGGACCCGGATGGCCAGTTGCTCGGCCCCTTCGTGCAGAAGCACTGGCGCCAGGACTGGCAGTACGAAAAGCCCAGCCTGCTGGTGTTTGCCGGTCACCACGTCTGGAAGCACGAGGACGTGTCGCCCGAGCGCCGGACCGGCAGCTGGGCGCAGGCGGTGTTTCAGGTCGATGACTCACCGCGCTACGAGGCCGTGGGCCGCTGGCAGCACGAGGCCAATTTCTCCACCTGGCTCAGCGAGACCACGTGGCGTCCGCTGCCGCGGCGGGAAACGACGGTCCGCAGCGACTACGACGTGCTGGAGGGCACCAACCGCCATACCATCCTCCACAACGGCTGGGTCCAGGAAGAGGAAAACCTCAAGCGAGTGCTCGGCGAAGGGGCGCCGGCCGGGCCGGTCCTTGCCAAGGAACTGGGCGTCAACCGCTATGAGCGCATCGTCGATTTCGACTTCACCGCCGGCGACCAGTACTGGCAGCAGACGGCTCCGTTCTGGGCCGATGTCCGTGCCGAGTGGGCCGACATCCTCGGCGCCAGGCCGGCTCTGACCATCGTGGAGGAAGCCGATGGCCTGCCGCTGTTTGCCGCGCTGTTCGAGCAGGCCGAAACCCAGACGGCCTCGGGCTACCGCAGCGAAGCGGGTCGACCGCTGATCCGCGCCCTCCTCGAACGCTACGTCGACTGAGCAAGGGCGCGGCCTGGGCGGGTTCCATTAACGTTAAACAACCGTTATGCAACGGGAAACACCCTCGTGTCGCGGGCCGGGATGCTGACAATGCCGACCCCGATTCCCTGCCTCGAGGAGTGCTCCATGACCATTGCTACCCATGTCCGTCCTGCCGGCCTGCAACCCCGCAGCCTGGCCCTGGCCATCGCGCTGCTGCCGCTCGCTGCCTCGGCCGCCGACAGCGGCGCCGTCGAAGAAATCGTGGTGATCGGTCAGGGCATCGGCAGCCTGCGGCTGTCCAGCGGCAACGATGCCGGCTCCCGTCTTGGCCTGACCGCGCTTGCTACACCGGCCAGTGTCGACCTCGTGACCCGCACGGAGATCCTCGCCAAGGGGGATTACAACGCCATCGACAGCATCACTCGTACCGCCGGCCTTTCCACCAGTTCCAACAACGGCAACGGCGGCATGCAGATATCGAGTCGCGGATTCAACGGCCACGGCACGACAGTCAACACCTACGACGGCACCCGGCTCTACATCACGGCGGGGACGGTGACATTTCCGGCCGACACCTGGACCCTCGACCGGGTGGAGGTGCTGCGCGGTGCCGGATCCGTGATCAATGGCGTCGGGGCGCTGGCCACCACCATCAACTACGTGCCACGCAAGCCGGTGCTGGGCCAGCAGGGCGCTGAGGCACTGGCTGCCGTGGGCAGCTTTGGCATGGGCCGTGCCGCGCTGGGCGGCAACGTGGCCCTGGGCGATACGCTTGCCGCCCGCGCCGACGTGGCGTTCACCACGCGCGACGGCTTCGTTGACCGCGCCGACGAAGAGCGCAAGGTCGCGGCCGCCAGCCTGCTCTGGCAACCGAGCGACGAATTCCACATGCGCTTCAGTGTCGACCACGCCAACATCGATGCCGCGCCCTACTGGGGCACGCCGCTGATCAACGGGCAGGCCAGCGCGTCGCTGCGTCGGCAGAACTACAACTATGCCGACGCCAGGGTGAACTACCGCGATACCTGGGCGCGCGTGCATACGGAGTGGCGCCTGCACGACAACCTGACCCTTCGCAACGACACCTTCCTGATCAAGGCCGACCGTGAATGGCAGAACCTGGAGGAGTACGCCTACAACGCGGGCAGCCGTCGCATGGATCGCGCAAGCTACCTCGGCATCGTGCATGACCAGCAGCAGGCGGGTACGCGCGGTGACCTGCTGTTCACCGGCCGACTCGGCGGACTCGACAACCGCTTCACCGTCGGTGCCGAGGTCAACGTGGTCGACCTCGACTACTCCAACAACTTCAACACCGGCGGCTTCGACGTCGCCGATAGCGTGCCGGTGTTTGGTGCGGTGCCCACCCTGCGGCCGGTCTCTGCCTTCACCCAGCTCGACTACACCACGGACACGCGGCAGTACGGCGTGTTCTTCGACGATGTGCTGCAGGTCAACGAACGCCTCAGCCTCGTGCTCGGCGGCCGCTTCGACGATTTCGACTACGACCGCGTCAACGAAGCGCAGCGCACCGGCCGCAGCCGTCGCAGCTTCGATGCCGGTTTCGATGCCTTCACCTGGCGCGCCGGCGTGGTCTACACCGTGTCCGAAACGTTCAGTCTCTACGCGCAGACCAGCACGGCCGCCGATCCGGTCACGTCGCCGATTTCCATCAACCTCGCCAACGCCGACTTCAATCTCAGCGAGGGGCGTCAGTACGAAGTCGGTCTCAAGCAGCAGTTCATCAGCGGCAAGGGCGAATACACGCTGGCCTACTTCGACATCCGGAAGGAAAACATGGTTACGCGGCTGCCCGGCGCCACGGTGAGCACCCAGATCGGTCAGCAGAGCGCCGACGGCGTCGAGGTGACACTGCGTCTCAATCCGCTGGAGCAGCTCAGCGTGGACATGAACGCCGCCTTCATCGACTCGCGTTACGACCGCTTCTTCGCCGGGGGCGTGTCACTGGCGGGCAACACGCCCAACAGCGTGCCTGATACCACCGCCAACCTGTGGGTCAACTATGCACCGACCGCCGCATGGCAACTCGGTGCCGGCCTGCGCTACGTCGACGAGCGCTTCACCGACGACCGCAATACCGCACTGCTGCCGGCCTACCAGGTCGTCGATGCTGCCGTGAGCTGGTTCGTCAACGAGCAGGCCACCGTCATCCTGCGTGGGCGCAACCTGACCAACGAGCAGGATTACGTGCTGTCGGAGTACGTACCCGACCAGTGGGTGTTCGGCGAGCCGCGCGCCTACGAACTCAGTATGCGCTACACCTTCTGAGCCGGCAGCCACCATGCTGAAGCGGGCAAGACGGTGGCTGTACCTGCTCCACCGCTGGCTGGGGATCGCGCTCTGTCTGTGGTTCGTGCTGCTGTTCGCCAGCGGCGTGATCATGATGTACGTGGAGTACCCGGAACTGACCGAGGACGAGCGGCTGCGGCAGCTGCCCGCCCTCGATGCGGAGGCGCTGCGTCTGTCACCCGCGCAGGCGGCGCTGCGCGCCGGCGCCACCACCTACCGGTCGCTGACCCTCACCATGGTGCTGGGCCGCCCCGCTTACGAGTTCCGCACGGCCGCGGGCGAATCGACCACGGTGTTCGCCGACGACGGCCGTGTGCTCGGTGCGATCTCCGCTGAGCAGGCGCTGCTGGCCGCACGCGTGTCCGGTCTGGCGGCCGGGACGGCGACCCCGCGCCACACGGGCGTAGTGGCGGTCGATCAGTGGACCGTGTCCGCCGTGCTCAACCCCGACCGCCCCCTGCACCGCATCGCGCTCGACGACGCCGCTGGCACCGTGCTGTACGTGTCGGGCAGCCGAGGTCGCCTGGTGCGCGACACCAACCGACGCGAGCGTTTCTGGAACTGGCTGGGCTCGACCGTGCACTGGCTCTACCCCTGGCAGTTCCGCCAGCACGTCGGCCTGTGGACCGACGTGCTGACCTGGTTGTCGCTGGCCGGTGTCGTGTCGGTCGCCAGTGGTGCCGTCGTCGGCTGGTGGCGGCTCCGGCTGCAGCGGCGCTATCCCGGCGGGCGCCTGACCCCCTTTCGCGGCTGGCAGCGGTGGCACCACCTGCTCGGGCTGGGCTGTGTGGTCTTCGTCACCACGTGGAGTTTCAGTGGCCTGATGTCGATGCTGCCGTGGGGGCTGTTCGACAATGCCACCGCAGCAGAGGAGCAGATCCTGCGCTACGAGGGCGGTCTGTTGGAGGCGTGGGCGGACTTTCCGGAACCGGTCGCCGCCCTGCGGGCCGTGGGCGACGGCAGTCGGCAGGTGGAGTGGCGGAGGCTGGGTGACCTGCACTATCTCGTAGTGAGCGGGGCGTCCGGGGAGCGGCAGGTCTTTGTCAGCGGTTCCGGGGATGCCGCCACCGCCCTGCACGCGCAGATTGGTCAGCGCTTGAACACCTTGCAGCCGACCGCGGCCCTGACCTCGCAGCGCCTGCTTTCCGCCTATGACAGCTGGTACTACAGCCATCACAACCGGCTGCGACCCCTGCCGGTGCTCGAAGTGCGCTTCGACGATGCCGAGCGCTGTTGGTACTACCTCGACCTGGGTTCGGGCGCGGTGGTGCAGCGTCTCACCGCCACGGACCGCTGGGCGCGCTGGCTGTACAACGGTCTGCACAGCCTCGACTTTGCCCTGCTTTTCCAGCGGCGACCGCTATGGGACGTGGTGCTGGTCCTGCTGCTGCTCCTCGGCGCCGCCTTTTCGCTGACGGCGGTGGTGATCGGCTGGCGGCGCCTGGTCTCCTGAACCGCGGCGGTGTTCGCCGGCGCCCGCGCTCACCCATGACCGGCGGCACGGGTGTGGTAGGCTTCGGCCGGCCCGGCTGCCGGCGCCGCCACCTCAACGACACCACAGCACCCCGGAGGGGTATTACCGCCATGTCCATCCAGCGCGTCGTCCGTTTCGTTTCCGCTCTCGGTCTTGCCGCGGTCTGCGGCAGCACCGCCCACGCCGGCGGGGAAGCCGGTCCCATCAGCCTGCGCGACCAGGGGTTTTTCTGGGTTGGCGTGCGCACCAAGGATGTGCCGGCCTCGCCCAACGCAGGGCCCTTCGCGGGCGGTGGCCCGCAGGTTTCGGTTTACGGGCAGATGCACGTAGGCTTTCAGCTGGTGGCCGAGCGCAAGCATCCCTACCCGCTCATTCTCGTGCACGGTGGCGGCGGTCAGGCCACCGACTACATGGGTACGCCGGATGGGCGCGACGGCTGGCTCGACTACTTTCTGGCTGCCGGGTTCGATGTGTATTTCGTGGACCGTCCGGCACATGGACGCTCACCCAACAACACGGCTTACGGCAACGGCGCGCTGGCGCCGCCGCCCGCCTCGGGATTCATGGGCGTGCTTGCCAAGGCGACACAGTGGCCCGGTGATGCCACCGACCCTACCGACCCGTCCGTACTGCAGCACGTGGCCAGTTCGGAGCCGGGGCCGACCGTCGACAGCGTGCTGCTGAAGGAAAACTTCGCCGAACTGCTCGACAAGGTCGGCCCCGCCATCGTCATCACCCACAGCGCCGGTGGACCGTCGGGCTGGCTGGCGGCCGATGCGCGTCCCGACAAGGTGAAGGCCCTGGTGGCGATCGAGGCCGCCGGTGGCTTCACCAACCTTCCCCTCACCTGGCAACCGGCGCTACCGGCCGGTGAGGCACTGGCCACCGAAAAGATCGCGGCCACCGAACCCGGCAAGGCCGCCTGTGACCTGCAGCCGGCCGCCAGCCTGCGCACCCTGCCGGCCTTCGCCAACATTCCGGTGATGGGCATCCTCGCGCCGGAAAGCCGCATGTTCACGCCGAACTACCACTGCACCATCGACTTCCTCAACCAGGCAGGCGGCCAGGCCACGCTGTTCAAGCTGGAAGAGCATGGCATCACCGGCAACGGGCACTTCATGAACGAAGACCGCAACAACGGGGACATCGCCAGGCTCATGATCGAGTGGATCGAAGCGGTGGAGAAGTAATCCCGCCCTGCCGGGACGCGGGTATCCGCGCACCGGGTTTATGGAGACCTTGCCATGCGTTCACCCGAAGCCGTCCTTGCCCAGCTGGGCCTGCCCCTGCCGGCACCACTGCAGCTGCCGGCCGGCACTAGCCTGCCCTTTGCCCTGGTCCGGGTCGTTGGTACCCGGGCCCTGATCTCCGGTCACGGCCCCACCCTGCCCGATGGCCGGCTGGCCGGTCCCTTCGGCAAAGTGGGCGCAGACGTCTCGGAGGCGGAGGCCGTTGCTGCCGCCCGGCTGACCACGCTGGCCATGCTGGGCAGCCTGCAACGGCAACTGGGTTCCCTCGCGCGCATACGCGCCTGGACCAAAGTGCTGGGTCTCGTGGCCTCGTCTCCCGACTTCCACCGCCAGCCGGTCGTGCTCAATGGCTGCAGTGACTTGCTGCTGCAGATTTTCGGGCCCGAGGTGGGTGCCCACGCCCGCAGCGCCATCGGCGTGGCCGTGCTGCCCTTCAATCTGCCGGTGGAAATCGAGGCGGAGGTCGAGCTGCACCCGTGAACCTGCGACACATCGACCTCAACCTGCTGGTGGCACTCGACGTGCTGCTCTCGGAGCGCAATGTCACGCGGGCGGGCGAGCGCCTGAACCTCAGCCAGTCGGCCATGAGCAGCACGCTGGCCAGGCTGCGCCATACCTTTGACGATGAATTGCTGGTGCGGGTCGGCCGCCAGCTGGAACTCACCTCCTACGCCGAGGAGATCGCCGGACCCGTCCGCCTCTGCCTGCAGCAGATCGAAGACCTGCTCAACGCCAGGCAGGGCTTTGAGCCCCGCTCGGCACGCCGCCTGTTTCGCATCGCCGCGACCGACTATGCCGTGCTGCTGATGCTGGCGCCGCTCGTCAATGGCCTGCGCACGCTGGCGCCGGAGGTGGCGGTGCAGTTCGTCAAGCTGGATGCCTCGGCCCGCGAGCGCCTGCTGGCGGGCGACATCGACTTCTGCATCATGCCCGAGGGCGTGGAGCCCACGCTGCCGTCCTGTGCGCTGTTCGAGGACCCGTGGACCTGCATCCTCTGGGACCAGCACCCTGCGATCGGCGATGCGGTCAGCCTCGAGCAGTTCATGGCGCAGCCGCACCTCGCCTTCGACTTCGGCACCGAAGGCCACGCCTCGGTGGCAGACGAGCATGTGCGGCGGCTCGGCCACCACCGCCACATCGTCGCCACCACGGCCAACATGACCACGGCGCCGTTCCTGCTGCAGGGCACGGCGCTGCTGGCCCTCGTGCCGCGGCGCCTGGCCGAGCGGCTGCGCGTGGCAGCCGGCATACGGCTGGTGGATATTCCGCTCGACGTGCCGCCCCTGTCGGAGCGGCTGGTGTGGAATCCGCGCTTCACGGACAGCCAGCCCCACCAGTGGCTGCGTGCCCAGTTGGTATCGATCGCCGGCCGGCTGTAGCAGCACCGGAACATCCACCGTGTGGATACCAGCCATCCACAGGTGTGATTTCCGCCGCCGTGCACCTTGCGGCAGCATTGCCTGCATAACAACAGAACACGAGGGGGACTTCCGTGACACAGCGTGGCCTTCTGCTGACCGCGACCGCCGCAAGCCTGGCACTCGTCAGCGCACTGACCGGCGCGCAGCCTCCTCCGCCGGGCCCGCCCGCGCCTCCGTCGCCCGCCGCCCAGGCGCACATCGACACGGCACGCGGCATCGCCGGCAACGACCTGCAGGTGCCCTTCGAATTCTTCTGCGTACCGGGCAAGGCCCGTCCCAACAATTTCTCGGCACCCGCGCTGACCCCGACCAGGTTGTTCGACAACCTCTACGCTGTCGGCAACTCCGAAAGTGTCGTCTACGCCATCACCACCAGCGAGGGGATCGTCCTGCTCGACGCGGGGCATCCCGGTGACCTCGACACGCTCATCGTGCCGGGTCTGCAGGCGCTGGGCCTCGACCCATCCACCATCAAGTACGTCCTGCTCGGTCACGGCCACAACGACCACTACGGCGGCGCAGCAGCCCTGCAGCAGCGCGGGGTGCGCATCGGCACCACCGCAGCCGACTGGGACACCATCGCCGCGGAGCGTCCGAGCCAGTTGTTCGGCGACATCCCCAAGCCCAACCGCGACCTCGTCCTCCGGGAAGGCGAGCCGCTGGTGCTCGGTAACCTGAGCATCATGCCGGTGGAAATCCCTGGTCACACGCCCGGCTCGCTGGCCTTCATCTTCCCGGTGCAGGATGGCAGCTCCCGCCACATGGCCGGCCTGTTCGGCGGCACAGTACTGGCGGCCGGGTTCACGCCAGTCCCCGGTGTACGGCAATACATCGCCTCCATCGCCCACTACCGGGACGTGGCGCAGCAGCTGCAGGTCGATGTGGAAATCCAGAATCACCCGATCTTCGACGACATGCCCGGCCGTCTCGCAGCGCTCGCCAACCGCCGCGCCGGAGCCCCCCATCCGTTTGTGATGGGCAATGCGCGCTATCTGCGCTTCTGGGACGTGATTTCTGAATGCATGCAGGCGTCGCTCATCCAGCGCGAAGCCGCTCAATAACCCCCGGGAGGAACATCCATGCAAAGAAACCTGCTGTTGGCCAGCGCCCTGCTGGCGACCTCATTGGCCGCGGTGCCGGCCTTGTCGCACCACTCCTTCGCCGCCGTTTATGACCCCGGCAAGCAGGTCACGGTCGAGGGCAAGATCATGCAGTTCCTCTACCGCAACCCGCACTCGGTCCTGCATGTGCTCGCTCCGGACGCCAAGGGTGTGGAGCGCCGCTGGGCCGTGGAATGGCAGGGGGCGACCCAGCTCGGGGCCTCGGGGATTTCCGCGCAGACCATCCGCGCCGGGGACCCGGTGGTGGTCACCGGGCATCCGGGCCGCATCGATGCCGAGAACCGCATCCTCATGCTGGAGATAAAGCGCAGCACCGACGGCTTCGGCTGGACCAATGGCGGAGGCAGTCTCAACTGATGCGTACTTCACGACTCTCTCTGCAACGCTTGTTTGCCGCGGCACCGCGTTGCGCCGCGCCCCGCGCGATCGCCTGCGCTCTGCTGGCTCTGGCCGGCAGCGCCGCACTGGCCCAGCCACCACCCGGTTTTCAACCTCCGCCGCCGCAGTCCCCGCGCGAAGCCGCGCAGGTCGACATCACCGGCTACTGGGTGGCCCTCGTCACCGAAGACTGGCTCTGGCGCATGGTGGCGGCGCCCAAGGGTGATGTCACCAGCATTCCGGTCAATCCGCGCGGACGCCAGGCGGCCAACCAGTGGGACCCGCAGCAGGACGTGGCCAGTGGCGAGCAGTGCCGGGCTTACGGCGCTGCCGGTCTCATGCGTCTGCCGCTGCGGCTGCACATCACCTGGCAGGACGACAGCACCCTGCTGATCGAGTCCGATGCCGGCGAGCAGCGGCGCGTGCTCCAGTTCGCACCGGGCGCTGCAACCGCCGACGCGAGCTGGCAGGGTCACTCGGTGGCGGCGTGGACCCGCGCCGTGGGCGGCTTCGACATGCGCGCCATTTTCGGGGATCCCAAGGACCTGCCGCGCGGGCCGCTCAAGGCCGGGCTCAAGGTGGTGACCGACCACCTGCGTCCCGGCTACCTGCGTCTGAACGGTGTGCCCTACAGCGCCGAGACCCGACTGACCGAGTACTTCTCCAGGATCAGTGCCGCCGGCAACGACTACCTGACCGTGCTCAGCGTGGTCAACGATCCGGTCTACCTGAACGGCGCCTTCGTGACCTCGTCGCAGTTCAAGCGGGAACCGGATGGTGCGCGCTGGAATCCGCAACCCTGTATCACCGCCACACCGGCTGCGCCGCGCGGGGGAGAATGACATGAAGACACTGACCCTGATCCCCGTCGCCTGCCTGCTCGGCAGCGCGGTATTTGGCCAAGTGGATTTTTCCGGCGAGTGGGACCACCCGGGCATGTTCGGCCACGAGGACGTGACCGACCGCGGTGCCGGACCGGAAATCGGCGACTACATGGGCCTGCCGCTGAATGCCGCCGGTCTGCGCAAGGCCGAAAGCTACTCCGGCTCCTGGCTCGGCGTGCCGGAGCACCAGTGCACACCGCACCCGGCGGCCTACCAGACCTGGGGGCCGAACACCCTGGTGGTCAGCAAGCGCTACCACCCGGTCCAGCGTGTGGTCGAAGCCATCACACTGGACGGCACTTTCGGGCTCGACCGCATCGTCTGGATGGATGGGCGGCCGCATCCGCCCGCCACCGCCCTGCACTCTTTCTCGGGCTTTTCTACCGGGCACTGGGAGGGCGACACCCTGGTAGTGGAAACCAGCCATCTCAAGATGGGCTGGCTGCGTCGCAATGGCACCCCCACCAGTGAGCGCGCCAGGATGACCGAGTACTACCAGCGCTTCGACAATTACCTGCTGGTGACGACGATCCTGGAAGATCCGGTCTATCTGTCCGAGCCGTTCGTGCGCACCACGGAATACGAGATGAATGTGCGACCGGTCCCGGTGCTGGGCTACCCCTTCACCCGCAACGATGGCCCGACCTTCTACCGCTGCTTCCCCGGCGAAGAGACCACGGCAGAGAAAGGCTATGTGCCGCACTTCCTGCCGGGCACCAACTTCCTGCTCGACGAATTTGCCGACAAGTACGACCTGCCGCGCTGGGCCATGGCCGCCGGCAGCGTCAGCATGTACCCGGAGTTCGCCCGCACCCTCAGCGATACGGCCGGCGCCAGTGCAGCGATGCCGGCACCGGTGCCGCCGCTCCCGGCCAGCGAGGGGCTGCAATCGCTGCAGGTACGTGACCGCCTCTGGCTCATCACCGGGGCGGGCGCCAACATCACCGTGCAGGTGGGTGACGAAGGCGTGCTGCTGGTCGACAGCGGCAGCGCCGCCAACGCGGAGGCCGTGCGGGCGGAGATCCGCCGCATCGCCGGCAACAAGCCCGTGCGTTACATCATCAACACCAACTGGCAGGAGGCCCACACCGGCGGCAACGTATTGCTGTCCGACGAAGGCCAGCGCGCGGCGATCCTGGCGCACGAGAACGTGGGTCTGCGACTGGCCGAGGCCGAGTCTCCCGCCAGTGCCCTGGTGATGGACACCTACTACGGCGACAACAAGACGCTGTACTTCAACGGCGAGGCGATCGAAATCATCAAGGTGCCGAACGCCCACACCGACGGTGACTCGCTGGTGTTCTTCCGGGGTTCCGACGTGGTGGTGGCCGGTGGCGTGATCGACACGGCCAGCTTCCCGCGCATCGACAGCGGGCAAGGTGGCAGCATCCGCGGCGAGCTGGCTGCGTTGAACCGCATTCTCGACATCACCGTCGCAGAAACCCGCGGCCAGGGCGGCACCCTCGTCATCCCCGGCCACGGTCGGCTGTACGACGAAGCCGACGTCGCCGAGTACCGTGACATGGTGACCATCATCCGCGACCGCGTGCAGAGCGCGCTGGACAGCAGCACCAGCCTCGCCGACCTGCAGGCCGCTCAGCCCGTGCTCGACTACGCCGGTGTCTTCGGTGCGCCGGGCAGCGACTGGACGGGTGAACGCTTCGTGGAGGTGGTGTTCGAGCAACTCGCCGACGCCGAATGAACGCAGTGCAACAACAGGAGAACCCCACCATGACCATACTCCGCTCCGGCCTGTTCTGGCTGCTGGCCGTGCTGGCCCTGCCGGCGGCCGCGCACCACGGCAGCAGCATCTCCTACGACACCGCCAAGCAGTGGACCACCTGGGCGCGTGTCGTGCAGTTCAACTACAAGAACCCGCACCCGACCATGACCTTCGAACGCGAAGTGCAGGGGGGAGTCGTCGAGCCGTGGGTCAGTGAGCTGCTCACCAATCCCTCGATGATGGCGCGGCAGGGCTGGACCAAGCGCAAGAGCGAAGACGCCCTGGCCCCGGGGACCCGAGTCAAGCTGACCCTGGCGACATCGCGGGCCGGCGGTTTCAGCGGCATCGTCATGGCGATACAGGGGGAGGACGGTGCCCCCATCGTCGGTGGCGGGCGGCCCGCGCAGGTTCCGGATCTGGACGGCGTGCCCGGTGGCCTGCAGCCGGAGGGCGACATCGTGCTGCCCGGTCAGGCCGTCGACGGAGGAGCACCCTGATGGACGGTATGGTGCAGTCGACAAGACAACCCGCGACAACGTGGCCTGGAACGGTGACGCGTGCAGCCACGGCAAGCACCCTGCTGATCGGTGCCCTGCTGGGGGCGCCGCTGGGGCAGGCCCAGCCGGCGGCGCCGACTCCTACCCCTGGCGGCATCGGCAATTCCGACAGCGACACGCGTGCCTACGACAAGCGCGACCTCTCTGGTCTGTGGGCCCGCTCGCCCGAACTCTACGGTGAAGCACCCTGTCCGGAATGCCGCGAGCCGGTAGGCTGGCCGGGTTATGGCTTCTTCGGTGACATTCCCGCTCGTACCGAAGAAGGCCAGCGCCGCATGGACCTCAACAAACCGGCGCGTGGGCTGGAGCTTGGCAGCGCCGAGGCCAACGCCCGCACTGATCTCGACAGCGGCCTGCGACGGGCCATTCTGCCCGCCTTCGGCAACGACCCGGAGATGCGCTGCGAACCGCTGGGCCTCGCTCGCCTCATCACCTTCGCCGGACCCGGCGCCGCCATGGAGCTCATCCAGCAGCAGGACCGTATCCTGCAAACCTTCGAATGGACCTGGGATTTTCGGGAAATCTGGATGGACGGCCGAGCCTCCCCGAACGTCGAGGACTACCTGCCGCGCTTCAACGGCTATTCCGTGGCGCACTGGGAAGGCGACACGCTGGTCGTGACCTCCGTGGGCTTCGATGATCGCCAGTGGATCGACCAGCACGGCTACCCGCTCAGCAGCGAGGCAGTTCTCGAGGAGCGCTGGGACCGGCCGAGTCCGAACCGGCTGCGCGTGCAGCTCACGCTCACCGACCCGCTGCTCTACACCCGCCCCTGGCAGGCCAGTACCAAGGTATGGAGCCTCATCCCGAAGGAAAGCATGGCCATCGCCGGCTGGTCCGGCATACTCGAGGATCGCTGCGTGCCCAGCGACGAATCGATGTTCAATCAGGTCCGGGACCGGGCAGCCGGTCTGGGTGAGGAGTAGGATCCAGGCCGCCATCACATTCAGGAGCAGAGCATCATGCACGCATTACGGCCATGTTCGTTGGTTCTGGCGCTTTCCCTGCTGGCGTGGCCGGCGGCTGCGCACCACTCGTTCGCCATGTATGACCAGGCGCAGACGCTCACCTTCACCGGCAAACTCACGCGCTTCATCCCCGGCGCCAACCACGCCCAGTTGCTGTTCGAACTCATCGACACCAGCGGCGCTGGCGTGCTGGATGCCGCCGGCAAGCCGGTGCGCTGGGGAGTGGAAGCCGGACCGGCGGCCCGCATCGCCCTGCAGGGCGTCACGCCCGACAGCTTTCCCGTGGGTACCATCCTGACCGTCTCGCTCAACCCCCTGCGGGATGGCCGTACCTTCGGGGCCATGCCCAACGGCAGCGGCATCATCCACTGCGGAACGACGCTGCCTGCCGCGGGCTGCACCGCCGCTACCGGCACCGTTTATCTCGCCGACAACGACTGACCCGGAGCAACCTGCATGTCCGCCGCGTTTCTGCGCCTCTGCTGTCTCGCCGCCGCCTGTGCGGCAACAACCACCTTCGCGCAGCCGCACGACGGTGCCGCACCGCCCCCCGGCGTCGAGCCACTGCCGGTCGACCTTTTCACCACCCGCAATTTCTACCTGGACCGGGCCCTGTGGACCGATCCTCGCTACACCCGCTGCAACACCCCGGACCAGCTTACGATGATGTGGGTGCGTCAGCGCGTGGGCCACTGGGGTGACTGCAGCATCGGCCTGAATGCCACCGATTTCCAGAGCCCCTACCCCTACGGCAGTGCCCGCGAGCACTACGAAGCCCTGCGTGCAGCGGCCGATCGTGCCGGCACCCGTGTGCAGCATGACCGCAGCAGCCTTCCCGACTGGGATGGCTGGTATTTCCGCGGCACGCCGCAGCGCGCGCCGGAAGGACAGTGGCTGAACGGTACCGGCATCCAGACAGCGACCATGGTGTCACTGCTGACACCCGAGTATCAGCAGCGCATGACCCAGATGAACTTCCATGAGGCAGTCAGCAATGCGCCCCAGTGGATGGCCTCGTTCTGCTACCCGGAGGGCCTGATGCGCTGGTGGTATGTGTGGGGCATCCGGGACATGGAAGTGCTGGTCACACCGCGGCAGGTGCAGCTGCTTGCCGGCGTCGCCGACAACTTCATCCGCAAGGTCCTGATCGAGCAGGAGCATTCGCAGCCTTTGCCGCAGTGGTACGGCGAGACGGTCGGCTTCTGGGATGGCGACACGCTCGTCGCCTGGACCGCCAACGTGCAGGGCTGGACCATGAGCCACTCGATGTTCGAATACAGCAACGCACTGGAAGTCATCGAAATCATCCGCCGCGCCGACGACGGCGACGGCCTGGTGGTCGAGGCGGTCTTCTACGATCCGGAAGCCTTCGTGAAGCCACTGCGCATCGTCACGCCCTGGTCCCGCACGGCCGGTATCGAGGCTCCCGATCGCCGCTACAACTTCGTGGAATGCCGCGTGGAAAGCGGCATCGTGCTCGGCCCGGATGGTCGACCCTCGCAGCTGACGCCCTTCGATGAAGGCTTCATCGATTTCCTCGGCCGGCCCTGGGCGCAGAACTGGGAGAAATTTTTCGAACAGGGCTGGGAACGCCCCCCCTTGCCAACGGAGTGACACCGATGCTCAGCCGCCTTTTCGTAACGCCGCGCAGGCAGTCGAACCTGTTCAGTCGTTTGGTACCGCGCCACGGGCGCCCTACAACGCGGGCCGGGCTGGCCGCCCTGCTGTTGTTGGGCAGTGTTCTGGTTGCACCGGCCGGTGCCCAACAGGAGGACGCCCGAGCGGCAGTGCAGGCCGCGGCTACCGCCATGGGGGGCAGTGAACGCCTGCTGGGCCTGCGCTCGCTGCGCCTGCGGGGCTACGGTCACGAGGCCTATCAGGATGGCGGCAGCGAGATCACGACAGACATCGCGGCCCCGGAAAAAATGACCAACCTCACCGCGTACGAACGGGTGATCGACCTCGGGCAGGGCCGCACGCGAGTGCGTGCCAGGGCCTTCCGCGCCTTCGTTTTTGCGGCGCAGGCGATGATGCAGGGCCAACCCCTGCAGCAGGGCCTCGACGGCCTGGTCGGTTTCGACGTTGCCCCCACGGGACAGGCGCGCCGCGTGTCGGAGACGGTAGCGCGCCAGCGGCGCATGGAGTTGCTGGCGCAGCCCGTCATGGCGCTGCGTGCCGCACTCGATCCGGCGAGCCGGCTGGCCGTGCTGCGCCACGAAGCCGGACTGCAGTTGCTGGAGGTCACCACGGAGGACGCGGTCACCTTCACGCTGGCGCTCGATGCGGAGAGCCACTTGCCGGCCTTCGTGCAGTGGATCGGCCCCCACGAAAACCTCGGCGAAATGCGCTACCGCACCGAATACAGCGCGTGGTTGCCGGTAGCCGGTCTGCAGTTGCCCATGAGCTTCAACACCACGTCGGATTTCCGCGACACCGTGATGCTGCGCCTGCACGTGGACCGTTATGAACTGGACATCGACACAGGCGATCTGGCTGCACCGGCCGACGTCCGTGCTGCTGCAGCACCCGTGCCGGCCTATACGGTGGAAGCACGACCGGTGGCGGCGGGGGTGTGGCTGCTGGCCGGCAACAACGGCGCCAATTCCGTGCTGCTGGAATTCGCCGACCACCTGACTCTGTTCGAACTACCCACCAATCGGGCGTGGGGCGAGGCGGTCATGGCCACGGCCCGCCAGACCGTCCCGGGTAAGCCCCTGACAGAGGTCATCATCTCCCACCATCACTTCGACCACACCGGCGGCCTGCGCAGCGCGGTCGCCGAGGGGCTCACCCTCGTGACCCAGCGTGGCAACGTCGCCTGGTTCGCCGAACTGATGTCACGACCGGTCACGCACTTCCCTGACGCCCTGAGTCGCGCGCCGCGCCCCCTGACTACGCTGGCGGTCGACGACCATCTGCGGCTCACGGATTCGGCGCTGACCGTCGATCTCTACCACACGGTGGCCAATGGCCACATGGCCGACGGTCTGTTCGCCTATGTGCCCGAGCACAAGCTGCTGATCCAGGGTGATCTGTTCGACAAGAACTGGGAAGTCTACTTCTGGGGCGACACCTACGAGGCCAACCTCGCCCACCGCCAACTCGAGGTCGAGCGCGATGTACCGATCCACGGCGAGGTCATGCCGATCGACGACGTGCGCCGCCTCATCG
>CANGUU010000026.1 GCA_947457195.1 Gammaproteobacteria bacterium | reverse complement strand
GCTTTCAGTGCGTAACCCACGATGAGGAGAGGAGGAAAAGCCATGAAGCCCGCCAAAAGCAGGGCCGTAGCCCTGGCAATCGCAGCAGCCACCATCCCGCTGTTGCTGCTGGCAAGTACCGGCGCAGCAGCCAACACGTTTCACCCGGCGCACGCCCCCCCGGAGGCGCAGGCCGCTCTCGAAAACCGCATCACTGCCCTGGAATCGACACTGGTGCAGCTCGTCAACGACCTGCCCCCGGGCGATCTGCGGCTCATTGAACCGCAGCAGGACTATGCCAGGGCCCTTCAACAACTCGGGCGCCACGAGCAGGCGATCGCCGCCTTCGGCGAAGCGCTACAGAACCACCGCAGCCACCATGGCCTGTTCGACACCGACCAGCTCGCGCTGGTGGATCACCTGCTGGAGTCGCACATGGCGCTCGGCCAATGGGAGACCGTCGATGACCTGCAGCATTTCCGCTACCAGATAGCGCGCCACACGCTGCCCGCCGGGGCCGACACGCGGATCGACGCCCTCATGCAGCTGACAGTCTGGAAGCTGCGCGCCAGCGAGTATGGCCTGCTGGAGAATTCCCTGCGTGATGCCAACGCTGTGGCCGACCTGCACCGGCGCGAGCTCGATCTCATGGAGCACGCAGGCAAGCCGGATCAGGTGGCCCGGCATCACCTCGGCATCGCCGATCTGGCCTTGCTGCAGGCGCGTGCCAAGGTAGCCACACGCACCGCGGTCGGCCTCGGGTCGGGTCTGCCGCTGGCGCCGCTCGGTCTGCACGGCCAACTGCAGGAAACAACCGGTACCGATCACCCCCCGCAACTGGTCGAGCGCCTCGAGCCCTTTGCCTTTGAAAGCGGCGCCGCGCTGGACATCTTCGACATCGGCCGGCACCTTCAGGAGTACAAGCAGTCGATCAGCAAGGCCCACTCGCTCGTCAACGCCGCCGACTTGCCGGCGAGTGAGCAGCACCGCTCGGTGAGCGAGTCCATTCGCCGCTCGCTGGAGGCCTACAACGGGTTCCTGCTGCAGGCCGTGCTGCGACGCTTCTGAACCAACCCCCCGGCGCCGCTGTGGAGCAGCGGCGCCGTGACCCGGACAACTGCATGAACCAATCGCCCCCGCCCGCCGTGCCACTCTCGACCATCGCATTCGCTGCGGCCCTGCTGCCCTTCGTCACGACCCATGTGAGCTACTGGCTGGCGGCGACCTTCGGCCACGTCGACTGGTGTATCCCCTACTGGGACAGCTGCACCTCCATCAGCGCGACCGGCCGCCAGCTGCCGGAAAAACTCTGGTTCAAGGCCGGCATGGTGGCGACTGCCCTGCTGACCGCCCTGCTCTGGTGGTGTGCCGCCCGGTGGCGCCGGCTGGCCGGGCCCACCCGTTACCCGCGCCGGCTGGCAGTGCTGCCGCTGCTCGGCGCCGTGGCAGCGCTGGCACTGCTGATCTACACGTTGGCGCTCGGCGAGGCCGGGGCTGCCTACCAGGAACTGCGGCGCAGTGGCGTGGCGTTGTCGTTTGCGCTCACCTTCATCGGCCAGGTGCTGCTCACCCAGTTGGTCGGCGAACTCGCCGCACCGCGCGAGGATGCCTCGCTCGCTCGCGCCGCGCAGCAGCAACTCTGGCTGCTGTTGCTGTTGCTTGGCCTCGGGGTCCTGAGTCTCGTGCTGGACGCGGTGCTGGGCCCGGGCTACGAGCGCTACGAAGACGCCTTCGAATGGTGGCTGGCGCTGCTGTTGAATGGCTACTTTCTGCTGCTGGCGCGGCTCTGGCAGCGCGAAGGCGCGCGGCTGGTGCTGGTTACCGGCCAGGGCTCGGCGTAGCACCGACAGCGGCTAGGCCGTCACCACCGCGAGGCCCGGGCACAGCAGGGGCAGAGCACGCACGACCTCGGCCGGCAGGTCCAGTAGCTTGGCCGACTGGCCGGCGCCCAGCACTTCGCTCAGCAGGTCCTTGGTCAGGCCGACCCAGCCCGCGGTCGTGGCGAAACTGACGACGAACTCCCCCTCCAGGCGGCAAAACAACAGGTCGGCCTCCGGCTTGGCCTCTGCGCGACCGGCGTCGACCCAGCGCGGATCGGACGCCACCACGTACTCGCGGGCGAGCGCGGCGATGTCGGGCCAGGGGTCGTTGGCCGCTGCGCTGACGTACAGCGTGCCGGCCTGTGGCGGCACGGACCCGCGGACTCGCGCGGTGAGGGCCTGTTCGATGCGGCTCGCCACGGCGTTGGCAAAGTCCTCCGGGTAGGCAAACTGCTGGACGACTTGCACAGGCACATGCGGGAGATCGCGCCAGCCATTCACCCAGGCACGCTTGCGGGCATCGCCGGCGGTGAACACGTCTTCCATGCCGTACTGCGCATCCGTCTCCGTCTGCAGGGTCTTGAAGGCCAGCAGCTCCGGCAGGTTGGAGGCAAAGCCATACAGGGCGCCGTAGGGAGAGTAAGCCCCTGCCGCTGGCGTCTGCTGCCGATAATCCTCGAGCAGTGCCGGCGCGTGCTGCACGATGAGCAGACGATAGTCATCGAGCAGGCCCAGGTGGCGTCGGCCGCGCGCGCTATAGTGGCAGGACTCGGCGGCGGTCGTAACGAACACGTGCTCGATCATGGTGTAGGGCCCGAGCAGGTCCAGCCGATTGACGTAGAGTTCAGGGTCGGGCGACAACCCTTGGCAGATCGCCGAGGCCAGCGCGAGACGCGCCGCTGCGTCGCCCGCCGCCACCGCTTCGCCATAGGCTGCCAGCAAGGGCACGAGGCCCTCCATCAGCTGGGCCACGTCGAGTGCATTCGATACGCGGGTGATGAGTGCCAGCGAAGGGTCGTCCAGCGGCACTCCCCGCAGCACGCAGAGATGGCGCAGCTGCGAACGCAGGTGGCCGCCGCCAGTGACCACGCTGGCACGCGCCGTCTCCAGCAGGTCTTCAGGCGTGAAACTGCGGGCGCAGCGCTCTGCCACGTCGAAGTAGCCACCCAGTTCGTCGGTGGTAGGACTCTGCGCCAGCGGCAGCAACCAGCGGGCATCGCGTACCAATGCCGGCAGCCCGGCGGGGCTACTGGCCCAGAGCGCGGTGAGCAGCGCCTGTACCTGCTGCAGGCGGGCCGCGACCGCCGCCGTGGCCTCGCCGTCGTCCCAGAGCCGCAGCGAAAGCAGGGCGAGTCCGCGCAGCACATGCACGCAGAACAGAGCCTCTGCGTAGCGCAGCCGGCCCTTGTGGCCGGGCCAGCGCGTCTGGCGCCAGCAGTGCAGGCCACGCCGCAGCAGCGTGGAGGCCTCCAGCAGCTCATTGCCGGGCTTGGCACGCGGGCGGAAGCCGCTGTCCCAATGGGCCTGTTCCAGCGCCAGCGTGAGTTGACGCTGCCGCTCGCCGGCCGCGCCGGCTTCGAAGAAGCACGCCTTGAACTGCCGGTCTAGCCAGGCCGGGTCCGGCGGCAGCTGCTGGGCCGACAGCAGGCTTTCGATGGCCACGACCACAGCGCTACGTCGCGCGATGCAGTGGCCGAACAGCTCGATGAACTGCGCGAAGGGCACGGGGGAGCTTGCAGACGGAGTGGTCACGGGCGGGTTCACGACTGGACGGGGTTACCCCGGCTGCCGTCCGCGTGGCGCAGGGCCCAGCAGGACGGCAGCAGGCGGCGGCAGTCTAGCGGATTTGCCCATGACAAATCCCGCGGGCAGGCCTTATCCTGCCCGCTGACCCTCATGCATTGCCCCGATGTCTGCCAATCCCCTGCTCCGCCGTCTGCCCCCTGCCCGCGACTGCAGCGGCGAAGACCTGCTCGACCGTTTCCTCGACTACGCCAACGAGCGCGGACTCGTGCTGTACCCGGCCCAGGAGGAGGCCATCCTCGAGTTGTTTGCCGACAGCAACGTCATCCTGAACACCCCCACCGGATCAGGCAAATCGCTGGTCGCCACGGCGCTGCACTTCAAGTGCCTGGCGCAGGGTTTGCGCAGCGTCTACACCTGCCCGATCAAGGCACTGGTGAACGAGAAATTCCTGGCGCTGTGCCGCGACTTCGGCCCGGAAAACGTCGGCATCGCCACCGGCGACGCCACGGTCAACCGCGCGGCACCGATCCTCTGCTGCACCGCAGAGATCCTCGCCAACCTCGCACTGGCCGAGGGTGAGGCAGCCGCTGTCAGTGCGGTGATCATGGACGAGTTCCACTACTACTCCGACGTCGAACGCGGCGTGGCCTGGCAGGTACCGCTGCTGACGCTGCCGAATGCGCGTTTCCTGCTGATGTCGGCCACGCTGGGTGCCACCAACCTCTTCGAACGTGAACTGACACGCCTGACCGGGGCGATCACCCGCGTAGTGAGCTCGGCCCACCGGCCCGTGCCGCTGCAGTTCCGCTACGAGGACAAGGTAGCGCTGGAAAACACCGTGATGGCGCTGGTGGAAGCCGGCCAGGCCCCGGTGTACGTGGTGCATTTCACGCAGAACGACGCGGCGGAGACCACGCAGGCCCTGATGAGCCAGAACTACTGCAGTGCCGACGAAAAGGCCGCCATCGCCGAGGCGCTGTACGGCGTCAAGTTCACAAGCCCCTACGGCAAGGACATCCAGCGCTTCCTGCGCCATGGCATCGGTCTGCACCACGCAGGGCTGTTGCCGAAGTACCGCATTCTGGTCGAGCAACTGGCGCAACGCGGCTTGCTGAAGATCATCTGCGGCACCGACACGCTCGGTGTCGGCGTCAATGTGCCGATCCGCACGGTGCTGCTCACGCGGCTGACCAAGTTCGGCGGCACACGGGTGGCTACGCTGACGGCCCGCGACTTCCACCAGATCGTCGGCCGCGCCGGGCGCAAGGGCTTCGACGACGTGGGCTACGTGGTAGCGATGGCGCCGGACTACGTGATCGACAACTACAAGATCGACATCAAGGTGGCGGGCGATCCGAAGAAGGCCAGGAAGCTGGTCCGCAAGAAGCCCCCGGAGGGCTTCGTGAACTGGTCTGCCGACACGTTCAGCCGTCTGCAGGCGGCGGCGCCTGAGCCGTTGGTATCGCGATTCCAGGTCAGTCACGCCATGCTGCTGCAGGTGCTGGGCCGGCCCGGCGACGGCTGCTCAGCCCTGCAACGTCTCATCCGCGACTGCCACGACACGGTGCCGCAGAAAAAGGCGCACCGTCGCCGCGCCTGGCAGCTGTTCCGCTCCCTGCTCGAGCGACGCATCGTCGAAATCCTGCCGGCAAACGAGCAGACCGGTGGCCACGCGCTGCGGCTCAACGTCGACCTGCAGGACGACTTTTCGCTGAACCATGCCTTGTCGCTGTACCTGCTCGATACGCTCGCGCTGCTCGACAAGGCCAGCCCCGCCTATCCGCTCGACCTGCTGACGTTGATCGAATCCATCCTCGAAAATCCGGAGCTGATCCTGCGGCGCCAGCTCGATGCGCTGAAGACCGAGAAGATGGCGGAGATGAAGGCGCAGGGTCTCGAGTTCGAAGAGCGCGTGGCCAAGCTCGACGCACTGGAATACCCGAAACCCTTGCGCGATTTCGTCTACGGCACCTTCGCACAGTTCTGCGCCGGGCACCCGTGGGTCGGTCAGGAGAGCATCCGGCCGAAGAGCATCGTGCGGGAGATGGTGGAAAACTTCTGGGACTTCGGGGCCTATGTGCGCCAGTACGATCTCGCCCGTTCGGAAGGGGTGTTGCTGCGCCACGTCGCCAGCGTGCACAAGGTGCTGGCGCAGACCGTGCCGCCCGCCGACAAGACGGAAGACGTACTGGAAATCGAGGACTGGCTGGCGGGTATCCTGCACGGCACCGACAGCAGCCTGCTCGACGAATGGCAGCGACTGAAGGACCCGCAGTGGCGTCCGCGCGAAGCGGCCACTGTGCCGGCGGAGGACGTGGACATCACCCGCAACAAGCGGGAATTCACCGCACTGATCCGGGCGGAAATCTTCCAGTGGCTGCGCGCACTGGCGGCCGGTCGCTTCCAGGCGGCGGCAGAGCGGGTGCCGCCGTGGAGCGCCGAACAGCTGGAAGTCTGCATGACGGCCTACTACCAGGAGCACAGCCGGCTTACCCTCGATCCCGAAGGTCGCAGCCACAAGCACACCTACGTCACCGTAGATGAAGCGCGCGGACAGTGGCAGGTCGCGCAAGTGCTGGTGGATCCGGAGGGCCTCAATGACTGGCAGGCCAACTTCCTGATCGACAAGGCCACCGCGCGCGAGCAGGGACGGCCCGTGCTGCAATTGCTGGGCGTGGCGGCCATCGGCGCCTGAGGCAGGCGACGGCGCGCGGCATTGGGGTCTTGCGCACATTCGCGCTAAGCTCCGGCGTCGCTGGCTGCGCCAGCCGACCTTCGACAATAACAACAACCCACGGGAGCTCGTCATGAAGTACGCCGTCTGGTTCGTTCGACTCGTTTTCGCCGCCTGGATGATTCCGGCCGGCCTCAACCATTTCATACCGCTGTTTCCGCAACCGATGGGAACACAGCCGCTCAGCCAGGAACTGATCCGCGCCCTGCTCGACAGCCATCTGTTCGACCTGGTGAAAGCCGTCGAACTGGTCGCCGGCGTTGGCGTGCTGATCGGCTGGTATACCCCGCTCATGCTGCTGATCTGCCTGCCGGTCTCGTTCAACGTGTTCTACTGGGATGCTCCGCTGGAAGGCTGGGGTTCGCGGGCCGCGCTGTTCGGCTACGCCACCTTTCTGTGCAATGCGCTGCTGTGTCTGGCGTGGTTCCGCAGCTACCGCGACATGTTCGCCCTGCGCGCGACGGCGGCACGGCCCTCGCAGGTGCTGGTTGCCCGCGTGGTTTTCGGCGCCTGGATGGTCTTGCATGCCGCCAACATCCTGTTCCTGTCGCTGTGGGCTGCACCGGCCGGCCACGGAGCGCTGGCAACCCAGCTGATGACAGCCCTCGTGAACTCCGGCTTGCTCGACGTGGCCATGACGCTGCAACTGCTGCTCGGCGCGCTGATTCTCGCCGGCGTGGCGGTACCGGCCGCGCTGTGTCTGCTGATGCCGATCACGACCTGCGCCCTGTTCTGGGCGCTGTTCCTCGACCAGCAGGCGTTGACTGCCCTGCTCACCCTGCTGGCCTTCGCCCTCAACGGCCTGCTCATGCTGGCCTACCTGCCCTACTACCGAGGCGTACTGGAGCGCAGCCCGCCTGCCGCCGGCGAAACCGCCGATGGGCGCAGCCATTTCGATGCCCTGTTCGTGGCAGCCAGTGGCCGCAGTTCGCGCGCCGAGTACGTGCCTGCGCTCGTGACGGTGGTGGCAGCCCTCGCGTTTTTCCATTACGAGGTCACCGGTCGCACAGCCACCTTCTGCATGCTGATGCTGGTCTATCCCAGCGCCGTTTTGCTGGCCCGGCGCCTGCGCGACCTCGGCCAGCCGTTGGGTCTGCTGGCGCTGCCGCTGCTGCTGACCCTCGCCGGCTTTGGCGTGGAACTCGGCTACCTGAGCCTCGGTTCGGGCGTGGATGGCGTCATGACGTGGCTGGCGTTGGGGGTTGCGGGCCTGTTCCTGCTGTGGGGCGGCGTGCGAGAGACTGCGCGCCTGGGCTGAGGCGACAGCGGGCGTGGTGCGGGTCGGCCACCGGTGGCGCAGGCGTAGTTCAGCGGCGGTCACGGTCCTCTGTACTGGCCGGTGCCGACTGAATGCATGATTCTCTCACTAACCTCGGGAAGCCGAACACCATGTCCACGTCCATACGCCTCACCGAATACAGCCACGGTGCCGGCTGCGGCTGCAAGATTTCGCCCAAGGTACTCGACACCATTCTCGGCGGCAGTCGCGGTGGCTTCAGCGATCCGCGGCTGCTGGTCGGCAATGCCACGCGCGACGATGCCGCGGCGTACCTGCTCGGTGGGGACGAGGTCATCCTCAGTACGACGGATTTTTTCATGCCCATCGTCGACGATGCCTTCGACTTCGGTCGCATCGCCGCCACCAATGCCATCAGCGACATCTACGCGATGGGCGGCACGCCACTGCTGGCCATCGCCATCCTTGGCTGGCCAGTCAACGTATTGCCCGCCGAGCTAGCGGCAGAGGTGGTGGCCGGTGGGCGCCAGGCCTGCAACGCCGCTGGCATCATGCTGGCCGGCGGCCACAGCATCGATGCGCCCGAACCGATTTTCGGACTGGCCGTGACCGGTCGTGTCAGCCGCGCCGACCTCAAGCAGAACAGCACGGCGAAGGCGGGCGACCGGCTCTACCTCACCAAGCCACTCGGCATCGGCATCCTCACCACGGCGCAAAAGAAGAAACTGCTGAAGCCCGAGCACCAGTCGCTGGCACGCGACCTGATGTGCCAGCCCAATCGCGTCGGGGCGCTGGCGGCGGCCCTGCCGGACGTGACGGCCATGACCGATGTCACGGGTTTTGGCTTGCTGGGGCACTTGCTGGAACTCTGCGAGGGTTCGCAGTTGCGGGCAGAGGTGGAGCTGGCCGGTGTGCCGCAGCTGCCGCCGGTCAGCGAGTACCTCGCCCTCGGCTGTGTCCCGGGCGGCACGGGGCGCAACATCGACAGCTACGGACACCTGCTGCCGCCGCTGCCGGAACCGACACGGCAGCTGCTGTGCGACCCGCAGACCAGCGGAGGCTTGCTGATCAGCGTGCGCCCTGCCGGCGCAGCTGCCCTCGAAGCGCTGCTGCAGGCGGAAGGCATCGCCCCGGCCTGCATCGGGCGCCTGCTGCCGCTTGGCCCCGGGCCTCGCGTGGCCGTGCTGGCGTGACAGGGGAGACCGCCGACTACCGCCGCCTGTTTCTCAACGGCGCGCCGCTGCTGGACACGCGCGCACCGGTCGAGTTCGCGCGTGGCAGTTTTCCTGGCGCCGTGAATCTGCCGCTGCTGCTGGACGAGGAGCGGGCAGCGGTCGGTACCTGCTACAAGCGCGACGGGCAGCAGGCAGCCATCGCTCTCGGGCACCGTCTCGTGCAGGGTGCCATCAAGGCCGGGCGCGTTGCTGGCTGGCTCGACTTCGCGCGGCGTCATCCGGATGGCTACCTGTACTGCTGGCGCGGGGGCCTCCGCTCGCAGATCTGCCAGAGTTGGCTGCGGGAAGCCGGCTGCGACTATCCGCGCGTGACCGGTGGCTACAAGGCACTGCGCCGTTTTCTGCTGCAGACCCTGGTGGACGTGAGCGGCCGCCAGCCCCTCCTGGTACTCGCTGGCCGTACCGGCAGTGCCAAGACCGTTCTGCTGGCGCAGACCCCGCACAGTGTGGATCTCGAAGCGCTGGCCCGGCATCGCGGCAGTGCCTTCGGTCGCCGTCCCGGCGGTCAGCCCACGCAGATCGATTTCGACAACGCCCTGGCCGTCGCCCTGCTGCGCTGCCACGCCAACGCACCGCAGCGCGCGCTGCTGGTGGAAGACGAAAGCAAGCTGATCGGCCGCGTGCTGCTGCCGCTGCCGTGGCAGGCGGCGCTGAGGGCGGCGCCGCGGGTGCTGCTGGAGGTCCCGTTCGACGCGCGCGTGACGCATACCGTCGACAACTACGTGGTGGGCAAGCTGCGGGAGTGGCAGGACGCCGCTGGGGCCGAAGCGGGCTTTGCCGGCTTTGCCGAGGACCTGCGCCGCGCACTCGGGCATATACGCCGCCGTCTCGGCGAGGAAAGGCATGCGCGGTTGCAGCCGCTGCTCGAACAGGCCCTGGCCAGCCAGGCGCGCGGCGATGCGGAGCCGCATCGCGCGTGGATCGGCGTCTTGCTGCGCGAGTACTACGACCCCATGTACGACTACCAGCTGCGCCAGCACGCCGGCAGGCTGGTGTTTCGCGGGGACGCAGCCGCCGTGCTGCAGTTCATCGCGGCGTGGCGCCCGCAGGAAAGGCCCGCCGGCGCGTAGGGATGTACACTCTGCGCTGCCGCCTGCCCGACGAACAGCGCGGGACCTGGCAGACCCGCCACATCAGAACACCGATTTGCCGGTGACCGCCGTCAGGAACTCCAGCGCCGCTCCCCCGGCCAGCGAATTGCCCGAAGGATCCAACCCGGGCGACCAGACCGTCACCGCATACTCCCCGGGCAGTACCGCGCAGATGCCACCACCGACACCGCTCTTGGCCGGCAGGCCGACGCGAAAGGCGAATTCCCCCACGGCATCGTAGGTGCCGCAGGTGAGCATCAGTGCGTTGATCCGCTTCACCTGCGGCGCAGTCAGCACCGCCTCCTGCAGGTGAGGTGCCACGCCGCGGTTGGCCAGGTGCAGTGTGGCCCGCGCCAACTCGCTGCAGCTCAGCGCCAGTGCACACTGGTGGAAGTAGAGATCGAGCACGGCATCGACGTCGTTGTGCAGGTTGTCGTGACCCTTGAGAAAGTTGGCGAGCGCACGGTTGATGAAACCGGTTTCTGCTTCCGAGCGGGCCACTTCGGCGTCGAAGTCGATATCCTGGCTGCCGGACAGCAGGCGCAGGTAATCGCGCAGCGCACGTTTGGGATCGCCGAGCTGGCTCTGCAGAACATCGCACACCACCAGCGCGCCGGCGTTGATGAACGGGTTGCGCGGAATGCCGCGTTCGTATTCCAGCTGCACCAGCGAATTGAAGCGGTTGCCGGACGGTTCGCGGCCCACCCGTCGCCAGAGCGCATCGCCGACCAGGCCCATCGCCAGCGACAGGGAAAAGACCTTGGAAATACTCTGGATGGAAAAACGCTCCTCGCTGTCGCCCACGCGGTGGCTGCTGCCGTCGAGCCGGCACAGCGTCATGCCGAACTTGTGCGCCGGCACCCGCGCCAGCGCGGGAATGTAGCTGGCGATCCGCCCGCGTTCGAACAGATCCTGCACGTGGGCCGGCAGTTCCTGCATGAGTTTGTCGAAATCCATGATGGCTGTTCCTGCGTCTGGCTCTGGGTATGCTGCGCGCTCCGGGCCCCGGATCACTGGTACTTGCGCCGCTCCCACACCTCGTTGAGGTAGATGCCGCCATCCGGCTTGCGGAAGCGGGCGGCGTTTTCCTGGTTGCGCTGCTCGATCGCAGCGGCCCCCAGCGTGCTGTCGGTTTCCGACTCCCAGTGCTCGCGCCGGAACGGCAGGATCTGTGCATAGGGTGTGCCGGCCGGCACATAGCCCGATACACCCTTCAACATGAAGAAGGGCATGGTGCCCGGCAGCTGCACGTGGTCGTTGTCGACGATGCCGCTCATGGTGAGAAACGGCAGCTCGAAGCGATTGAGCGGATGGGTATAGAGCGCGCTGTAGCCCTCCGGCAGCTCCACGGTCCAGTCGGGCCACCAGGCAAAGTGCTTGGCGTGGTAGCCCTGCGGCACCGGAAACTGTGCCAGCGGCAGGCGGTCATGCAGGAAGTCGCGGAACTGCGGATCGAGCACGCGTGCGTGGATCACGCCGTGCGCATCCTCCATGAATTCGATGTCGCAGGGCGTGCGGTAGGTATAGCCGCTGCCGAGGATGTCGTACACGGCCGGGCAGGCCTTCCACGTGGGAATCCTCCCGCCCACCTGCGGCATCTGCCAGTACTGGCCGGTGGCCGGGTCCTTGGCATAGCGATCCGCCTGCCGGTACCACTCCGGTATGGTCTTACCGATCGGCAGCGGCCGTGAGGGGCTGTCCTCGGTGAGCCAGGGACGGTTACGGACGAATTTGATTTTGCGGGTGTCCACGCTGCGGGTCGCCTGCGTCGAGGAAGATGGGTGAGAGGATAGCAGGCAGACGAAAAGCGGGCAGCCCGGGCTATACTCCGCCCGCCTGCCGGGCAGCGCACGCTCCGTTGCAGAGCCCTACCCGACCCCCAAGGAGAGCACCATGAGCGACAAGCACCACGACAACCAGGATCGCCGGGCCCTGCTGGGTGGACTGGGGGCTGCCGCGCTGGCCGGCATCGCCCTGTCCGGTAAGGCGGCCCGCGCCCAGACGGCCAGCGGCCGCTTCGAGGCGCAGCGGCATGCCCTCGACGCCTGGATGGATGCCTTGCCCGGCACGCACCGGGTCTTCATCGACACCGACATCACGGCCGGTGGCGTCAACGCGCTGCGTTATGCGATGAACCTGATGAACTCGCACGTGTCAGCCTATCAGGGCAGCGAAGCTGACATGGCCATCGTGATCTGCTACCGCCATGCGTCGACCCCCCTCGGTTACAACGATGCCCTGTGGGCCAAGTACGGCAAGACCTTCGCCACACTGGGTCGCCTCGCCCTCAAGGAGGGTGAAGCGGCGCCCAGCGCCAATCCGCAGATGGCAACCCTCGCGGCGCATGCCGGGAAGGGCATGCACTTCGCCGTGTGTAATTCCGCTTCCACCATGATCGCTGGCGTGATCGCCCGCGAAACCAGCCAGAAGCTGGAGGACGTGCTGGCCGAACTCACCGCCAACCTGATTCCCAACGGCCACATGGTACCGGCCGGTGTGATGGCAGTGACCCGCGCCCAGGAATACGGCTACAGCTTCCTGTACTCGTCGGCCACCTGAGCCGCGCAGACCTTCCCATGCCACTGGCCAGCACCGTTCCGGCTCCCGTCCACGCCTCGCTGCTCCGCGCCCATGCACTGGCGGCACTTGCCGCCCTGCTGCTTTCCGCCTTGTTCGGCGTGGTGGTGGCCCTGCAGCTGGTGTGGCCCGACCTCACCGGCAGTGCCCCTGCCCTCGGCTGGGGACGCCTGCGCTTTGCCCATACGCAGGGGATCATGCTGGGCTGGCTCGGCAATGCCTTCCTCGCCTTCCTCTACCACGCCGTGCCCGTGCTCACCCGGCGTGCCGTGAGCCACCCGCTGCTCGGCTGGGCGCTGTTCGGTCTGTGGAATGCCGTGGCGGTGATCCCGGGCTGGGTGCTGGTGCTGGCCGGCGTGAGCCAGCCGCTGGAGTGGGCCGAGTTTCCACCGGTGGTCGACGCGGCCGTCCTTGTGGCCCTGCTGCTGGCGGTAGTGCAGTTCCTGCCGGGCTTTTTCCGCGGCGGACTCGACTCGCTGTACGTGTCCGGTTGGTACATCGTAGGGGGCCTGACTTTCACGCTGCTGGCCTATCCGATGGGCAACGTGGTGCCGGCGCTGGTCAGTGGCGCGACCAGCGCGGCCTTCAGCGGGCTGTGGATCCACGACGCCGTGGGACTGTTCGTGACGCCGCTGGCCCTCGCGATTCTCTACTACGTCATTCCCGCGGCGAGCGGGCGGCCGATCTACAGTCACTTTCTTTCGATGCTGGGTTTCTGGGGCCTGTTCTTCTTCTACCCGCTGAATGGCACCCACCACTACGTTTTCTCGGTGATTCCCATGGCGGCGCAGCTCGGCGCCATCACCGCCTCGGCACTGCTCGGCGTGGTGGTGGTAATCGTGGTCGGCAATCTGCTGCTGTCCTTGCGCGGCGAAGGCTGGCTGCCCCGCGACGCCGGCCTGCGCTTCGTGGCCGTGGCTGTGGTGTTCTACTTCGTGGTCAGCATGCAGGGCGCCGCGCAGGCGCAGATGGCACTCAACCGCTTCACGCATTTCAGCGACTGGGTCATCGGCCATTCCCACCTGGCAATGCTCGGCTTCGCCACCTTCGCGGCCATCGGCGGTCTGGTGCACGCCTGGCAACGTCTGCCGACCGCCCGCTACAACCCGCGCGCCATCGACGCCGCCTTCTGGTTATTGACGCTCGGCATCAGCGCCATGGTCATCGATCTCACGCTGGCCGGCCTGGTGCAGGGCGAACTCTGGCAGGCAGCGACGCCATGGATGGATGCGGTGCGCGCCTCGCGGCCCTACTGGCTGCTGCGGGTGCTGACCGCCCTGCCGATCGTGCTTGGTTTCATGCTGCTCGGTGTGGGGCTGTTGACCGGCGAGGTCGGGGCAGGCCAAGCGCGGACAGGCCCCGGATCGCTCACCGCCGAGCCCGCCGACAAGGCCGCCGCGCCGGCCGCCGGCCATGGTGGGCTGAGCATGGCCTACGTCGTCAGCGGTGTCGCCGGCGTTGGTTTTTTCGGCCTGTCACTGCTCTTGCTCGGGTGGTGGCCTGGTCGTGTGATCGACGCGGAAATTGCCGAGACGGCGCCGGCCACGCGGCTGGCGCTGACCGACTCGGAGCAGCGCGGCCGCCAGATCTATGCGCGCGAAGGCTGCGGCTACTGCCATACCCAGCAAATCCGTTTCCTGGAGGAGGATATCCTTCGCTTCGGTGCGCCGAACCTCGCGTGGGAGGTACAGTTCGACAGCCCGCACCTGTGGGGGACACGGCGCATCGGCCCCGATCTCTCGCGCCAAGCCGGCGTGCGCAGCAGTGACTGGCACTACGCCCACCTGTTCGCGCCGCGTGCCCTGGTGGCCGACTCGGTGATGCCGTCCTACGCCGCGCTCTTCGATGGTGCTCCCACCCGTCCCCGGCAGGCGGCCCGTGATCTCGTGGCCTATCTGGAAACGCTCGGTCGCGCGCGTCAACTGGCGTGGCCGGAGGGTGAGCAGCAGGCGCAAGGCGCCGTCATGGACACGCACCGGGCCCACCTCGCCTTCAGTGCCGAGGAATTGAATGCGCACCCCGCCAGGCCACGCCGGGGCGGCACGCTGCCGGTGGTGGAGGGTGTGACGGCGGCGAACGATGGCGCCGCGCTCTGGCGTACCCACTGCACTGGCTGTCACGGCACCGCCGGACGTGGTGACGGCAGGGCCGCGGCCTGGCTGCGCCCGGCCCCCGCCAACCTCACGGAATACCGCTACACACGCGACTACCTGCTGGAAGTGCTGTGGAACGGCGTGGCCGGCTCGTCGATGCCTGCGTGGCGGGATCAGTCGCCAGCCGCGCTGCTAGCGCTGGTGGACGTCGTCGAGTCCCTGTCGGGCAACGACACCGCGCCCTCCGCCGATGCCGCGACGCTCGCACGCGGCGCCGCGGTCTACGCCGCCCACTGCGCCCAGTGCCACGGCGAAGGGGGCCGGGGGGATGGCTTCGCCGCGGCAGAGTTCCGTATGGCGGCAGTCGACTTCACGCGTCAGCAACCAAGCCATGAGCAGGCGCTGCGTGCGCTGGAAGAGGGCGTGGCCGGCTCGCCGATGGCACCCTGGCGGGATCGCCTCGATGCCGGTGAGCGCGATGCCGTGGTGCACTACCTCCGCAGCTTCTTCGCCACGCCCACCGCGGAGATTGCCGATGCTGATTGACCTGATCGTGGGCAGTGCCGTGCTGCTGGCCGGCGGCTACTGCGTGTGCTGGCTCTGCAGCCCGGCGCTGCGTGCGCGCATCGAGCGCCCCAAATATACCTTCCTCGAGCAGGTCCGGCGTCAGCAGCCCGACCCGCCGGAAGACGCCACCCCCCCTCGGAGATCCTCGCCGTGAACCAGGCCGCGCTGCTCGTCACCACTGCCACCGCTGCGCTCGGCGGCCTGCTGCTGTGGGGCACACTCGATTCGCTGCCGTCTTCCTCCGCGGCCCTCGCGACGGCCCCGGCGTTGACGCCGGAATACGGCGAGGAATTGCTGCGCAATACCTCTGTTCACCTTGGCGCTGGCCAGACTGATCCGGCGCGGCGCTACGCCGGCAACAACCTCGACTGCTCGTCCTGCCATCTCGAGTCGGGCCGCAAGCCCGGCAACCTGAGCCTGCTGCAGTCAGCGGCCAAGTACCCGACGTTTTCCGGTCGCGACGGCAAGGTCGGTGACCTCGCCGATCGCATCAACGGGTGCATGCAACGCAGCATGGCCGGGCGCTTGATGCCGAAGGACAGCCTCGAAATGCAGGCCATGGTGCTGTACGTGGAGCAGCTCGGCCGACAGTACGCCGCCATGGGCGAGAGCAGCCGCCGCGTCGTCGAACCAGCCGCCTTCGCCGAGCCGGCGCGGGCCGCCGACCTCGACCACGGTGGCGCGGTGTACCGGCAGCACTGCCAGGTCTGCCACGGTGTGCAGGGCGAAGGTCTGAAGGAGACCGGCAATCTGGCCGACGGCTACCTGTTCCCGCCGCTGTGGGGCCCGGACAGCTACAACATCGGCGCCGGCATGGCGCGCGTGCTGACCGCCGCGCGTTTCATCAAGGCGCGCATGCCCCTCGGCAATCCAGTGCTCACCGACGACGAAGCCTTCGACGTGGCCGCCTACATGAATGCGCAGCCGCGACCGGCCATGGCCGATCTCGACCGGGACTATCCCGACCGCACGCTGAAGCCCGTCGACAGCCCCTACCCGCCGTACGCGGATGCCTTTCCGGTCGAGCAACACCGGCTCGGGCCTTACGCGCCGATCCGCGCGATCTACCAGAAGCCCTGAAGACCGGGGCCTGACCCCACGCTCCGGCGAGCGCGTTGGCGGTAACATGGGCGCCCTCAGCCCAACGCCACCGGAGATCGTATGACCCGCATCCGCCCCGCCTGTCTCGCCGCCCTGCTGCTGTGCACAGTGGCTCTCGCGCCGGCGTCCCACGCCGCTGACGCCAGTTCCCCCGCCCCGGTCCGCTTCGACGCCGACAAGATGGCCGGCCTCGACCTCACGGCCATCCCGCCCGACGCCTATCAGGACATCCTGGTGGCCGGTGAGCTCAACATGCGCGTGGCCTCGCTGTTCGAGGGCAGCGAACTGCGGGCGTCCATCTTCGAGTCCACGCCCGCCAAGACCGATCACCGTACGCGGCCCAATGACTCCGACGAATTCGTGCTGGTACTGAGCGGCAAGCTCATCCTCACCGAGCCCAACGGGACGGCGCACGCGTTCACGCCGGGGCAGGCGCTCGTGCTGCCGGCCGGCTATACCGGTACCTGGGAGATGCAGGGCAACTACCGCGAACTGGCCGTGCTCATGCAGAAGCGCGGCCGCTGAGCGAAGCCGGCCGCAAGGCACGCGGCTCCCCGGTCCCATGGACAGTCGCGATCTCCGCTGGCTGCTGAAACAGTCGCTGCGTCTTTCGCCGCCGCTGACCCGCAAGCGGGGTCTGCGCGAAGATCCGGCTGCCTTGTTCGGCAACCTCGATGCCGAGGCGCTGCAGCGGCTGCAGACCCTGCAGCAGCGCTACCGCCTGAGTGACTGGCCGCGTCTTTGCGTGGCCATGGAGTACCGGGAAAACCTTACGCTGCTGGATCTGCTCGACCGCTGTGTGCCGCCGCCAGCCGCGGGCGCGCGCGGTCTCGACGTCGGCTGCCGTAACTTTTCCTACCTGCCGGCGCTGTCGGCCTTCAGCGGCGGGCGCTGGGACGGCAGCGAGCTCGATGCCCACGCCCGCTACTGGAATGGCCTCACCCGCCGCGCCTATGGGGAGTGGATGGCGCGCCAGCGCGCTGGCTGCCGCTACCTGCCGGGCTCGGTGCTCCACTGGCGCGACCGCTACGACCTCATCGTGTGGTTGCTGCCCTTCGTGGTGGAAGAGCCGCTGCGGTGGTGGGGCCTGCCACAGCGATTCTTCCAGCCGCTGGTGCTGCTGCGGCATGTGCACGGTCTGCTGCAGCCGGGCGGCACGCTCCTGATCGTCAATCAGGGGGAGGCCGAGGCGGACGTGCAGCAGGCGCTGTTAGACCACGCCGGTCTGCAGGCCACGGCACTCGGGGAATTGCAGAGCCCCTTCTCGCCGTTCCGGCACCGGCGTTTCGGGTGGCTGCTGCGGGCGGGACTCGCGCCAGCGACGCTGCCACCTTAACCTGATCCTCACGCGCGTTTAATCACAGCCACGCCTGCGCTGCCTACAGTGCGCGCATGCAAACACCCCTCGATTTCCGTGCGGCTCGCCGCCGCTTTCTGACCCAAGGTGCTCGTGCCGGAGCGGCCTTCCTCGCCGGCCACGCGGCCTCCCCTCTGCTGGCGGCCGACCAGCCGACAGCCGTCGACACCCTTTTCCGGGAAGTGCCCACCTCCTTGCTCCCGCCAGACGAAAACGGCCTGCGACTGCCGCCGGGCTTCCGCTCCCGCATCATCGCCCGCAGCGGGCAGCCGGTGATGGCGGGTTCCCCGTATACGTGGCACGCCGCGCCTGACGGCGGCGCCTGCTTTGCCACTGCCGATGGTGGCTGGATCTATGTGTCCAACAGTGAAGTGAAAGCGGACGCCGGTGGCGGTGGCGTCGGTGCCGTGCGCTTCGATGCCCGTGGCCAAGTGATCGCTGCCTATCCGCTTCTGCGCAGTACCGACATGAACTGCGCCGGCGGCAAAACACCGTGGCAGACCTGGCTGTCCTGCGAAGAAGTCGATGCGGGTCTGGTGTACGAGTGCGACCCCTGGGGTGTGCGACCGGCGGTGGTCCGGCCGGCGCTGGGTCGCTTCAAGCACGAGGCGGCGGCGATTGACACCGAGCACGGCCACGTCTACCTCACCGAAGACCAGCCCGACGGCTGCCTGTACCGCTTTCTGCCGGCTGCGCCGCTGCCCTTCCTGGACGGCGGCCGCCTGCAGGTTGCCGAACTGCAGCCACAGGCCGAAGGCTTCACGCTGATCTGGCATGACGTACCGGATCCGCAGTCAGTGTCGAACGCCACGCGTCACCAGGTGGCCCGGGCCACGCCCTTCAATGGGGGCGAAGGCATCGCCTTCCACGAGGGACTCCTCTATTTCACCACCAAGGGTGACAACCGCGTCTGGCGCCTTGACACCAGACGTCAGCAAATGACCGTGCTCTACGACGCGGCGTCCTCGCCGACGCCGCATCTGTCAGGCGTCGACAACGTCACGCTCACCGCCTCCGGCGACGTGCTGGTGGCCGAGGACGGCGGCGACATGCAGATCGTGCTGCTCGGGCCCGCCGGCCTGGTGGTGCCCATCGTGCAGGTGACAGGCCAGGACCAGTCGGAGATCACCGGGCCCGCCTTCGATCCCGCCAGCCAGCGACTGTATTTCAGCTCGCAAACCGGCCCGCGCAACCTCGACAGCGAGGGCATCACCTACGAAATCAGTCGCAGCCGACCCGCCTAGCGGCGGGCGCTGGCTGCCTGCAAGACCTCTGCAAGTCCATGTCACTCAAACCGGGGAAGTCACCATGCGTCATCTGAAACATTGGCTCGCCGGCGCCGCCGTGCTCGGCGCCAGCGCGGGCGTCCAAGCCCAAAACACAGCCAACGAGGTCACGGAGGAGATCGTGGTCTCCGGTCGCCGTCCACTCGCCGAAAGCGTGGCCGCGGCACTGCTGGCCCAGCGCAATTCGTCGTCGCTGGTCAGCGTGCTGTCCGCCGATGCCATCGGCAACCTGCCCGACCAGAACATCGCTTTCGCCATTGGTCGACTGCCGGGTATCGGCGTGGAACGTGACCAGGGCCAGGCCCGCTACGTGAACCTGCGTGGAGCGCCGAATTACTGGACAACGCTGTCGTACGACGGCCTCAGCATCGTCAGCCCGGAGGGTCGAGCGTCCCGCTTCGACAACATTCCCTCGGCGATCGCCAAGCAGATCGTGGTGGAGAAAGCCGTGGTACCGTCGATGGCCGGGGCCACAGTGGCCGGCAACGTCGACATCCGTACCCGCACTGGCTTCGATGCGCCTGGCCGGGTAATCACCGGCAAAGTCGGTGTGGGCCGCGTACGCCTCGGTGGCGGTGACGAGTACGACAGTGCACTCACCTTCAGCGATCAATGGCTGGACGGCCGGCTCGGCGTGGTAGCCCAGGGCTCCTGGTACCAGCGCGAAATGGCAACCGACAACTGGGAAACCGATCCCTACCTCACCAACACCGTGAACCCCGACAAGCACTTTGCCCGCGAGCATGAGAACAAGCACTACCGGCTGACGCGTACCAACTATTCGGCAACGCTGCGGCTCGACTACAAGCTGGACGACAACAACACGCTGTTCGCCAGCACCATCAACACGATGTTCCACGACGACGAATTCCGCGACAACTTCATCGTGCGCTTCGACCAGGGTACGGACGCCGCCGGCAACGGCTACACCACAGCGGCCTTCATCAACGGCAACGATCCGGTGGCCGGCACCGTGTATGGGGCTCGCATCAATGCCCGCATCGACTATCGTGACACTGAGGAATATGCCACGAGCCACACGTTCGGAGGTGAGCACGACCTCGACAGCTGGTCGGTGTCGTGGCGACTGAACCGCACCATGACCGATGACGGCCGCAACACACCCGTATCGGCGGCGTTCCAGAGCCCGTCGACTTTTTCTCTGCGTCCGACGATGGAGTACGACTTCCGCGACGGCGACGTCAACACCATGCGCTTCTTCACCACCGGAGGTACCAGCACTGCTCGCAGCAAGGGCGCGCAGGTGCTGAACATCGAAGACTTCCAGTTCCCGATCCAGAGCATCAGCCAACTCGAGGGCAGCGACCGAACCGTCGCCGATACGCTCAAGCTCGACATCGACCACGACAGCGTGCTGTTCGGGCTCGAGACCAAGCTGGAGTTCGGCGGCCTCTACACCGACCGCACCAAGCGCTCGGCCGAGAGCAATTTCCTGCGCAGCTTTTCCGGCACCAATACTCCAGCCTGGTCTACCTTCGCCACCGATATCGCCTTTCTCGGCTCACAGGATCTCGGCTATCGCTTCCGCTATACCGATGTCGGATTCACGACGGGGTTCATGAACGAATCGATCCGCAGCGGCACCGCCACGCCCACCGACACCCGCGGCAACTATTGGGAAGTCACCGAGCAACTGGCTGCGCTGTATGCCATGGCGACCAGCGACCTCGGCTGGGGCTCACTGGTCTACGGCGCACGCGTCGAACAGATCGATAACCGCGGTGAAGCCTGGGTCAGTTTCCCGAACGGCCTGCAGCTGGTGGACGCCAGCAGCAGCGACACGCTGGTGTATCCGAGCGCGCACCTCAACTGGGATCTCAACGAGGAAATCAAGGTACGGTTCGGTTTCACCACCTCCGCCTCGCGTCCCGACTTCGACGATCTGCGCCCGAACTTCACCATCAACGATGCCAGCCAGACCATTTCCGGGGGTAACCCGGATGCCCGGCCGGAGCGCCAGCGCGGTCTGGATGCCTACCTCGAGTGGTACCGCCCGAACGGCGACTACTTCTCGGCCGGCGTGTTCTACAAGGACCTGCGCGATGTGCTGGTGCAAGAGGCCAATCCGTTCGGCAGCGATGTGCTCGATGTGGCCGGCATCGACCGCTCGGGCTACACGCAGACAGCAATCGGCAACGCTGGCGCCGGCTCGCTGAATGGGGTGGAAGTCGCCTACGTCGCCAGTGCGGAGTCGCTGGTGGCCGCTCTCGACCTGCCCGATTGGCTGGGCGGCTTCGGTCTGAACGTGTCCGGTACCTGGACCAACTCCAACGTGGATCTGCCGGCCGTGGGTGTGCAGCCGGCGCGTTCCATCAGCGTGCTCGGCACCTCGGATGAGGTCTACAACGTTCAGGCCACCTACGAAAAATACGGCTGGTCCGTGCGCCTGGCATACCAGTACCGCACGCCATGGGGCCAGTCGATCGGCACATACCGGACGATCAATGGCAAAGTGTACGCAGACGGCAACGGCGACATCTTCTGGGATACCGACAATGAGCTCGACCTGTCGGTGCGTTACCAGCTGAACGACAGCCTTGAGGTGTATATGGATGCGGTCAACCTGACCAACCTCGGGGCACGGCGCTACGGGGATGCCAAGCAGTTCCCGATCGAGTTCGAGCGCTTCGGCGCCCGCTATCTCGCCGGTCTGCGTTTCAACTTCTGAGGTCCGCCATGCCCAGGTCGTCCAGCGTCAGTATTTTCCTGCTCGGCGCTGTGCTGCTCGCCGTCGGCATGCTGCCGGTTGCGGGGCTGGGTGCCGACAGTGTCGTGGCTCCGCGCCACGTCAGTGAAGCGGTACGCCATGACAGCGATGATCCGGCGATCTGGGTCAATCGGGCTGACCCGGCGCAGAGCCTCGTGCTCGGCACCGACAAAGACGCCGATGGCGCTCTGTACGTGTTCGATCTTCAGGGCCGCATCGTGCAGGACAAGGTCGTGCGCGGACTGCTGCGGCCCAACAACGTCGACGTGGCCTACGACGTCGCGCTGGGCGGTCGCAAGGTCGATGTGGCGGTAGTCGCGGAGCGCTACGCCCACCGACTGCGGGTGTACAGCCTGCCCGACATGGCACCGGTGGACGGCGGCGGCATTCCGGTATTCGAGGGCGAGCGGGCGCGCGACGTGATGGGCATTGCCCTCTACACGCGCGCCAGCGACGGCGCCCTGTTTGCGATAGTCAGTCGTTCGGATGCCCTGGCGCCCACCGAGGGCTACCTGCACCAGTACCGCCTGGTGGACGACGGTACCGGCACGCTGCACGGCGTGTTTACGCGGGCTTTCGGCCAGTGGAGCGGCAGCAAGGAAATCGAGGCCATCGCCGTCGATGCGGCGCTTGGCTTCGTCTACTACAGCGATGAAACCTATGGCGTGCGCCAGTATGCCGCTGATCCGCTCGCCGAAGACGCCGACGAACAGCGCGGTGAACTCGGCAGGGGCGATTTCACCGAGGATCAGGAAGGCATTGCCGTGTATGCCCGTGGCGACGGCACCGGGTACCTGCTGGTATCGGATCAGCAGGCCAACCGTTTCAACATCTACCGGCGCGAAGGCGATGCACAGGCGCCCTTCGCGCATCCCTTGCTGGCCCGACTGCCGTTGATGACCGACGCGAGTGATGGCAGCGATCTTGTCACCGCCAGCCTGCCGGGCTATCCCGGCGGACTGTTCGTGGCAATGTCGGCCGACCGTACCTTTCACTTCTACGCGCTGGCCGATCTACTGCGCGCCGCCGGATTGCAGCCCTAGCGCCCGGCGCTTGCCGTGACTGATCGTCGGTGCGGCCTCCGTCCGGCATCCCTCAGCCGAGCGCGGGACGCCGCAGGTGCCAGTCCGTCTCGCGCTGCCAGGCAGCCGCCAGCGCAAACAGCGACGCTTCGTCGAGCCGCGCGCTGCTGAGCTGCAACCCGATCGGCAGGCCCGACGTGCTGAAGCCGCAGGGCAGCGAGACCGTGGGGATCCCGTAGAGATTGAACGGAGCGGTGTTGCGGGTGGAGGCCTCGGCGCTGTTGGCCTCTGCCAGCGTGGCGCCCTCTATCAGCTCCGGCAGCCCAGGCGCCGTTGGCGTGACCAGCACATCCACGTCGGTGAAGACATCGGCGATGCGATGGCGTGCGACGGCCATGCCCTGCAGTGCGCGGATATAGGTTTCCACCGGCGTCTTCCCCGCCGCCAGAATGCGTTCCAGAGTCGAGGGGTGGTAGTGGCTGTGGTTGGCAGGATCCCGCAGGTACGGCTCGTGCCAGGCGTAGCTCTCGGCGAGGATCGGCACGAAGTCGCCGGGGTTCGGCAGCGAGACCTCTCGCAGGCCTGTCGTGAGTGTCCCCAGCATCGTGAGGGCCTGCTGCAGCGCTGCCTCGATGTCCGGCTGCAGCCGCTCGAAGTACGGACTGCGCGGCACGCCAATGCGCAGCCCCTTCACGTCACGCACGAGCGCCGTCGTGTGGTCGATGGCCGGCGCTGCAATACTCACCGGATCACCCGCATCCAGGCCCTGCATGACGTTCAGCACTGCCGCGCAATCACCGATTTCCCGCGCGAGCGGCCCCACATGGTCGAGCGACTCCGACACGGGAATGATGCCGCGAATGCTGCTGAGTCCGTGCGTGGGCTTGAGCCCCACCACCCCGCAGTAGGACGCCGGCAGCCGTATGGACGCCAGCGTATCGGTACCGAGCGCCACGCAGCAGAGCTGCGCGGCCACGGCTGCCGCCGAACCGCCGGACGAGCCGCCCGGAATGCGGACAGGATTCCACGGGTTGTGCACGGGCCCGGCTGCCGAGATCGACGAGGTGCCGCCGTAGGCGAATTCATGCATGTTGAGCTTGCCGAGCAGCACCATGCCGGCGTCCCGCATACGCGTCCATACCGGCGCATCCTCGGTCGGTACGCGGCCCGCCAGCAGTGAATTGGCTGCCGTGGTCGCCACGCCTGCTGTGTCGATGTTGTCCTTGAGGCCGAGTGGGATACCGTGCAGGGGGCCGCGCAGCTGGCCGCGCTGCAGTTCCTCGGTGAGGCGGCGCGCCTGCTCGCGCGCACGATCGGCGGTGACGATGACATAGGCATTCACCTGCCGCTCGAGTCGCTCGATGCGGGCGAGGTAGGCGTCGGTCAGTTCCAGCGGTGACAGGTCGCCGGCCCGCAGCAGGGCCCCGGTGGCCGCCACGCCGAGCGCGGTGACTTCCGTGCTCGGCTGGGCCAGCAGGCGACGGGCGGCCAGCACAGCAGCCGTGGTACCGGCAGCGCCAAACAGGTAACGACGGGACAGCATGTCAGGAACCTCGCAGGGTTTTGGAAAAAAGGGAGCGCCCGCCAGGCGGCCTGCCACGCGCTGTGGCGGGCGACCGTGCAGGCCAGCGACAGCCTCAGCTCACAAGGCGCCACTCGACAGTTCGCCAGCCAGATAGTCTGCCTGCCGCAGCATCAGCGAAATGATGGTGAGCGTGGGGTTGGCTGATGACGACGTGGTGAACAGACTGCCGTCGGACACGAACAGGTTGGGGATGTCATGGGTCTGACCGTAGCTGTTGGTGACGCTGGTGGCCGGATCGTTGCCCATGCGGCACACCCCCATATTGTGGGTGGCACCGAACCCTTCGTGGGTGAAGGTCTGAGTGGCCCCGAGCGCCTCATACATGGCGCGCGCGCGGCCAAAGGCGTAGTCGAGCATGGCCTCGGTGTTGGCGTGCTTGCGATAGCTGACGATCGGTACCGGCAGACCGTGCTGATCCTTTTCCGTCGCATGCAACGTGATGCGATTGCTCTGCTGCGGGGGGTCCTCGCCCGTGATGATGACGCCGCTCAGCTTGTTGTAGTCGCGCAGCAGCGCCGCGTAACCCTGGCCCCAGCCGTTCGGCACCAGATTGGTGGCGATGTACTCCGGTCCCAGCGCCAGCAGATGGTACTGGAAGCCGCCGCTGAAGCCGCGGGACGGATCGTGCTTGACCTCGTCGCGAATCACGCCGGCGCAGGTTGTCCCCTTGTACCAGTTCACCACCCCCGGCATTACGCCGAATACCATGGCCATCACGTGACGCATGTAGTTGCGGCCCACCTGATCACTGCTGTTGGCCAGCCCGTTGGGGAAGCGCTCGTTGGCGGAGTTGAGCAGCAGGCGCGTGGTTTCCACCACATTGGCGGCCACGCACACCACCCGCGCCTTCTGCTCATGCTCGACACCGTCGCGGTCACGGTAGCGCACGGCGCTGGCGCGGCCGTTGTCGTCGGTGATGATGCGGGTGACCATCGACTCCGGTCGCAGGTCGAAGAAGTCGGTGGCCTCGGCCTGGGGGATGTGGTTGAACAGGGTGGTCCACTTGGCATTGATGGCGCAGCCACTGTTGCAGAAGCCCATCTGCAGGCAGGCCGGGCGACCGTCACGCGGCGCCGAGTTGATCGCCATGTTGTAGGTATCGATATCGGTGTAGCCAATCGCACGCGCGGCGGCCTCCATCACCTTGAAGTTGGCACTGGGTGGCAGCCGCTCGATGCCGTGGGTGCCGGTGACGCCGAGCATGTCCTCGGCGCGGTCGTACCAGGGCGCCATGTCGTCCAGCGACACGGGCCAGTCGGCGAGATTGCAGTCAGGCAGGGCGCCGTAGGTGCTGAGCGAGCGGAACTCGAAGTCATGGAAGCGCGGGCAGCAGGCCGTCCAGTGGGTGGTGGTACCGCCCACGCCCTTCACCGACCACACCGGCATGCCGTCTGGCGCATAGCCCTCGCCGATGCGGCGGTCGAGCCAGCTCAGCTTCACGAACATTTCCGGTTCGTTGTTGACGATGTCGCCCAGACCGCGGCGCGGGCCGGCCTCCAGACACACGACCTTGATGCCGCGCGCCGTCAGCTGCTGCGAGACGGTGCCACCACCAGCCCCGGAGCCGATGACGACCACCACCGAATCATCGTTGAGATCGAACGTAGCGGGCATTGCGCTTCCCCCTCTGTCGTGATTGTTCAGCGAGCTTCTGTATTGTTGCGCTTGCCAGAGCCGTTACGCCCGCAAGCACGCTCACGGCGCCACTGGCAGCCAGTCGATATCGGCAAAGCCGCGGTTGACATAGCCGCCCTGCTCGATGGCGGAGCCCCCATACCCGAGCAAGGCAAACGTGTCCGGTGCGCGAAACAGCACTTCCAGCGCCGCGGCGCGGGCAGCCGCAAAGAACGGCGTGCCGGCCAGCGCCGTGAGGGCTGCAAGGCGGGTGCCTTCGTCGACGTCGTGCCAGGCCGTGTCACCGGCGGTGCTGCGCAGTTTCCCGAGGCCGTCAGCGACGGCCGGCGTACCAGCCCTGCTCAGGCGCTCACCGACCTCGGCATACAGCGCCGGTGGCAACTCCGCGAACGGGAACAGATCGAATGCCACCTGCGCGAGCAGCGCTGCATCGCTCTGCCCCGCCGCTGCGCTGTCAGCAACCGGTGCCGCTGCGTCCTCGCCGCTGCAGCCCGGCAGCGCAGCGATCACTACGAGTTGGGAGATGGCCAGCAGTAGCTGGCGGCGTTGCAGGGCAGGCAGTTGCATGGAGTCCCTCGATTCGTCGTTGTTACGGGTCGTAGCGCGGCCGCGCCGGAGTCGGGCACGGGCCCGACAATAAGCCCCACGAGCAGGGTTCGCAAGCTGCGTTCCGGTCCGGCGCCGGAGTAGCATCGGCGTTTCAGCCAGGAGCTCCCATGACGCGCAGACCCCTGCCGCAGCCGAGCGCAAGGTCCCGCGCGCGAGACCTGCGCCGATGAGTGCCCGCCGCAGCCGTCTGGACCGCCTGCTCGCGCGCCTGCTGACCATCAGCCAGGATGCGGTGCCGGCGCTGCTCGCCCAGCAGCGCGTGCGCGTGGATGGTCAGGTGGCAACGGCGCGGGATCTGATCGTGGACGGCTTCAGCGTCATCCACGTCGATGGTCGCGTGCTGCAGGACCAGCCGCCCGTGTACGTGCTACTGCACAAGCCACGGGGTGTGCTCAGCGCCACCCGCGATGCCCTGCACCCGGTGGCGACGGCGTTGATCGACCACCCCGCGGCGGCGTCGCTGCACATCGCCGGGCGGCTCGACCGGCAGGCCAGTGGTCTGTTGCTGCTGACGAACGATGGCCGCTGGTCGCGTCGTCTGAGCAACCCCGCGAGCGCTGTGGCCAAACGATACCACGTGGTGCTGCAGCAACCGCTGAACGACGACTATGTGCAGGCCTTCGCGGCCGGCATGTACTTTCCCTACGAAGATCTCATCACGCGGCCAGCCCGTCTGGAGATCCTCGGCGAGCGTGAGGCACGGGTGACGTTGCAGGAAGGCCGTTACCACCAGATCAAGCGGATGTTCGGGCGCTTCCGCAACCCGGTGCTCAGTATCCATCGCACGGCGATCGGGGGCTTGTCGCTGGAACCCGCGCTTGCGCCCGGGGGCTGGCGCCTCCTCACGCCGGCAGAGGCCGACCTGGTTTTCCTCGGCACCGGGTGAGGACGGACAGCGCGGCGTCCACCCTCAGCGGCTGGCAGCAGGTTCAGTATCAGCGGGCGGCTGCGCTCACGGCTCCCAGCACACGCCGCGCGGCACGTAGGTGGCATCGAAGCGGTCCGGCAGCCCGCTGTCGGAGCTGATGCAGCGGTAGGAAATCAGCCACTTGCCGTTCTGCTTGACCAGCTTCGTGTCCTCGCGGCCCTGCTCGTACAGGCTAGGGGCCTTGCCGACGCCTTCGTTCATCACGCCGGTCCAGATGACATGCGCCTCGGCTTCGTTGCCGTTGATGGTGATCACCGGGTTGGTGAGTAGCATGTGGCCGCGCCGACGCTGGGCCTCCGGTTCAGGCGGCGGAGTGGCGTCGGCGGGGCGCTCGTAGAGCTTGCCGATCTCGGCGTGGCCGCGCGCCACCATGCTGTCGACGTCGAGCACGGCGTCTTCGGTGAAGTACTCGGCGAGTTCATGGGCCTTGCCGCTGGAAAGGTCGTAGTAGTACCGCGTCAGGAAGTCTTCGATCTGGATGCGATCGAGCAGGGTCTCCATGGTGACGTCCTGCGCCTGCACGTTGGCGAGAGGCGCCAACAAGGCAAGGCTGGTGATGATCACTTTACTGGCCGCTTGCATGAGTGGTTCCTCGCTGGTGCGCTATTCCGGTGGTGCAGAGCGGGCCGATCGCTTGCGCTCCCCGCTGTCGTGTGGGCTTGCCGGCGCTCCTCACACGTCAGCGGCTCACCGCGATCGGCTTCCACGCTCTGGTGACAGCTGTTCACTCTACTGATGTGCCTCGGCCGCCGGAGCCGCTGGCGGCGAAGGCGGCG
>CANGUU010000025.1 GCA_947457195.1 Gammaproteobacteria bacterium | reverse complement strand
GGCGCAGAGTACTGCGAGCCTGTCTGGGGAATCGATGGGGTTCACGGATTGCTCGGCAGGCGAGTCAGACGCGATCCAAAACCAGTTCCAGCACGAACTTGCTGCCGAAGTAGGCCAGGATCAGGACAAGAAAGCCGCCAAGTATCCAGCGCAGGGCCAGCTTGCCGCGCCATCCTCGACGGTGGCGTCCCCACAGCAGAATCCCGAATACCAGCCAGGAAACCAGGGTCAGGACCGTCTTGTGGGCCAGGTGCTGGGAAAACATGTTCTCCATGAACAGGAAGCCACTGACGATGACCGCCAGCAGGGCAAGGAAGCCCGCCTGAATGATCTCGAAGAGCAGTTGCTCCAGGGTCTGTAGCGGTGGCAGGTGGCGCAGGGCGGTCGAGAAATGGTGGTGCTTCAATTCGCGGCTCAGCCATGCCACCAACAGGGCCTGCAACGCTGCAATGGTGAGCAGGCTGAACGCGAGGATGCCGAGCGCGCTGTGCAGGGCTACACCCCCGGAAAGGGCCGGATTGGGGTCGTAGTGGCTGGGCAGGAAGCTGCTGCAGAGAATGCTGACGATGGCGATAGGAAAAAGGGCCAGGAAAAGGTTGGCCAGCGGTTTGCGCAGGCTGCTCAGCGTGATGATGAGCGCCATGACCCAGCTGAAGAGGCTGGCGACGCGGAAGAATCCGAAGTCGTAACCGTGGCTCGTGCTGATGACACCGAACGCATTTGCCAAGTGTGCTACGAGCGCCGCCGCCGCCAGCAGCAGCACGAGACGGTTTGTAGTCACTTCCTGCAGCAAAACTGTGGGAGACAGCAGCCTCTTGCCTTGAAGCCAGGCGCTGCCGGCGTAAAGCGCCACTGCAATCAGACCAGTTATCGTCGTCAACATGAAGGAAGTCTCTCACAAGCCCTCGGGGCGTTGAAGCGGAATTCCAAGCCTGCTGCGCGCGGAGTAGAATGCCGCCGGTCTCCCGCAGGACCATCGCCATGTTTGAAACACTTACCGAACAACTCTCCCACACGCTCCGCTCGCTGACGGGCAAGGCCAGGCTCAGCGAGGACAATATCCAGGAAGCCCTGCGTGACGTGCGGCGCGCGTTGCTCGAGGCTGACGTCGCGCTGTCCGTCGTAACCTCCTTCATCGAACGCGTGAAGCTGCGCGCGCTCGGTCAGGAGGTGGGCAAGAGTCTGTCGCCGGGCCAGGCCTTCATCCGCATCGTGCAACTGGAGTTACAGGCGGTGATGGGCAGCGAGAACAGCGCCCTCGACCTGCGTGCCGTACCGCCTGCCGTGATCTTGCTGGCAGGCTTGCAGGGCGCCGGCAAGACCACGACAACGGCCAAACTGGCGCGTTTGCTGAAACAACGAGACAAGAAGTCCGTCATGGTGGTCAGTGCCGACGTCTACAGGCCGGCGGCGATCAAACAGCTGGAGACGCTTGCCGCGGAAGTGGGTGTTGTCTGCTTCCCCAGCAATCCCGGGCAGACGCCGCAGGATATCGTGCGTGGCGCCATCGCGGAGGCCCGTCGTCAGTTCGTCGACGTTCTCTTCATCGATACGGCAGGCCGCCTCGCCATCGACGAAGAGATGATGGGGGAGATTAGGCAACTCCACGAGCTTGCCAAGCCCGTCGAGACGCTGTTCGTGGTTGATGCCATGACCGGCCAGGACGCAGCAGCGACTGCGCGCGCGTTCAACGATGCCTTGCCCCTCACCGGCGTCATCCTCACCAAGGCCGACGGGGATGCGCGCGGCGGTGCAGCCCTGTCCGTCCGCCAGATCACCGGCAAGCCGATCAAATTTCTCGGTATCGGCGAGAAAATCGACGGCCTCGAGCCTTTCTACCCTGACCGCTTGGCTTCCCGGATCCTTGGCATGGGGGATGTGCTGTCTCTCATCGAGGATGTGGAGAAAAAGGTCGACAAGGACAAGGCGGAGAAGCTTGCCAGCAAGATCAAGAAAGGAGAGCGCTTCGATTTGCAGGACTTCAAGGAGCAGTTGGAGCAGATGCGCAACATGGGGGGGGTCGCCAATCTCCTCGACAAGATGCCTGGCATGGCGGCCTTGGCCAAAGGTGCCGTTTCGGCGGCAGGCGAGAAAAATTTTGCCATGATGGAGGCAATCATCAACTCGATGACCCCCAGGGAGCGGCGCGACCCCGACCTGCTGAACGGCTCCCGTAAGCGCCGGATCACCCAAGGATCGGGTACTACGCTGCAGGATCTCAACCGATTGCTGAAGCAGCACAAACAGATGCAGTTGGTCATGAAGAAGATGAAAGGCGGCGGCATAAACAACCTGCTGCGCGGCATGGGCGGGCGTCTGCCGCCGGGCATGGGTGGCATGGGGGGCATGGGAGGCGGTCTGCCACCGGGCGGTGGCCGTTTCCCGCGCTTCTGACCGCGCGCCGTTTTGGCGGTTCCCAAAACGGGGCTTTTCCCATAGAATGGCGCCCTTTTTTCCGGCCGGCAAAAGTCGGTCGAAAAAGTCCTTATGACTTAAGCAGTTACCTCACAAGCAGAGACAATCGGAGTTCAACGGAAAACACCATGGTGACAATTCGACTTGCACGCGGTGGCAGCAAAAAAAACCCTTACTACTACGTAACGGTGGCTGACCATCACAGGGCTCACACCAGCAAATTCATTGAGCGCGTGGGATTTTTCAATCCGACCGCACGTGGCAAGGAAGAGCGCCTGCGCATTGATCTTGAGCGGGTGAAATACTGGCAGGGTCACGGTGCGCGTCTCAGCGACCGCGTGGCCAAGTTGGTTGGGGACCTCGCAGCCGCGTGAGCCGCGAGGCCGCGAGTCCGGGATTGTTGCACGCATGACGGCGCCGACTTCACATGTGGTGATGGGGCGCATCGGGGCCCCTTGGGGTATCAAGGGCTGGGTTAAAGTTTTCTCGTACACCCAGCCCGCAGGCAATCTCATGCAGTATTTGCAGTATGACGTCGAAGCGAGCGGTGGCCTGCACACACTGGAATTCGCGGAGATCAGGGAGCAGGGTGGGCATTTTGTTGCGTTGCCGAAAGGCGTCCTGACCCGGGAAGAAGCCAGCCGCTTCACCGGTCTGGAGTTGCTGCTGGCGAAGGATCGATTGCCGGTGTTGGACGAAGGGGTCTACTGGCACCAGCTGGAAGGTTTGCGGGTAGTCACCGAGTCGGGTGAAGACTTGGGCCGGGTGCAGTATTTGATGGAAACCGGCGCCAATGACGTGTTGGTCATCCGGGGTGACGATCAAAGTATCGACCGCCGCGAGCGCTTGCTGCCTTATGTCGTCGGTCTTGTCGTCCGCCGTGTCGATGTGGTTGCCGGTCGCATTGCCGTAGTCTGGGACAGCGGGTGGGAATGAGCAGTGCCAGGCACTGCTGAAGGAAGAGGTTCGATGAAGGTCGGTCTGATCACGCTGTTTCCCGGCATGTTCTCCGCCTTGACCGAATATGGCGTTACCGGCCGGGCTGTCCGTCAGGGCTTGGTAACGCTGCAGTACTGGAATCCCCGGGATTTCACGCAGGATCGGCACCGTACCGTAGATGACCGGCCCTACGGTGGCGGACCTGGCATGCTGATGAAGACCGGGCCGCTGGCATCCGCGATCGCAGCTGCCCAGGCGGCCCAGTCCGCGGGGGCCCAGGTAATCTACCTGAGTCCGCAGGGTCGGCCTCTGGATCAGGAGCGGGTGAAGAGTTTGGCGCGGCAGCCCGGTGTGGTGCTGCTGTGTGGTCGGTACGAAGGCATCGACGAGCGCGTCGTGGCGACGCTGGTCGATGAAGAGATTTCCCTCGGTGACTTCGTCCTGAGTGGGGGTGAGTTGGCAGCCATGGTGCTGCTGGACGCCGTCATCAGACGCTTGCCGGGGGTGTTGGGAGACGCGAGCTCGGCGCTGCAAGAGTCGTTCGAAAGTGGGTGGCTGGATCATCCGCAGTTCACGCGACCGGAAAGCTTTGCCGGTGTTGACGTCCCTAGCGTGTTGTTGAGTGGCGACCATGCGGCGATCGCACGCTGGCGTGCGAGGCAGAGCGTGTTGGCAACTTGGCACAAGCGGCCGGATCTGGTCGAGCGCCTGCGCCAAGCCGGGCGCTTGACGCCCGAGCAGGAAGCGTGGCTCGCCGAGGCCGATGCGGGCCCTCAAGGTTTTTGAAGAAGACCCGGTTTGGCAGCCGGCATTTAAACCAGTTTTGCAGTCAGTTTTGGACGTGGAGCAGACCATGAGCAGCAAGAACAAGATCATTCAACTGGTGGAACGGGATCAGTTGAAGAAGGACGTACCTGATTTCAGCCCCGGCGATACCGTGGTGGTTCAGGTCCGCATCAAAGAGGGAGACCGCGAGCGTCTGCAGGCCTACGAGGGTGTCGTCATCGGCATCCGTAACCGCGGTCTGGGCTCCTCTTTCACGGTTCGCAAGATTTCCCACGGCGTGGGCGTCGAACGGACGTTCCAGACCCACAGCAAGCAGGTCGACAGCATCACGCTCAAGCGTCGCGGCGATGTCCGTCAGGCCAAGCTGTACTATCTACGCGATCTCGCCGGCCGCGCCGCTCGTATCTCCGAGAAATTGGAGAAGCGCAGCGAAGAGCAGGGCGAGGAATAGTCCCGTCGGGGGTGTACTGGGCGGCTTTCGCTCCGTTCGCTGCCCCCTGTCGTTGTCGACCCTCCGTCGAGCCGGCCGCTACTGCGGCCGTCTTGCGTTCTGCATTACCATAAGGCCTGACCCTGCCGAGGATCTCCTGCATGCGTGCCCGCTCCAGTCTCGATTTTGCCGCCTCTCTCCTGTGTCCCCTGGTCGTCGCCGTCCTGCTGGGCATGGCCGCGCCCGTGTTGGCTGATGAAGGAGACCCGGCGGCGATGGCTGCCATACGGTCCATGCTCGGGACTACCCAGCCCGACATGGCCATTCACGAGATAAAGCCCAGTGCTATCGCCGGGCTGTACGAGGTGGTTCTGAGCAGCGGACACGCCATCTACGTGAGCAGTGATGCCAAGTTTCTCATCCCTGGTGATCTTTACGAGTCCCGCGCCGATGGTCTCGTGAATCTCGGGGAGGCGCGTCGCAACGATGTGCGCCGCGAAAGAATCGCGGCCCTCGACGAACGCGACATGATCGTCTACGAAGCCGACGGTGAGCGCCGCGCCACGCTCACGGTTTTCACCGATGTGGATTGCCCTTACTGCCGCAAGCTGCATGGGGAAGTGGAGGAGTTGAACCGCCGAGGCATCGCCGTTCGTTATCTTGCGTTTCCCCGTACCGGCCTCGTCGACCGACAGACGGGGGGCAAGACCGAGACATATGTGAAGATGATCGCGACCTGGTGTGCCGATGATCGCAAGGCCATGCTGACCAGCGCCAAGCGGGGCGCCGACGTGCCAGCGGCCGAGTGTGACACCCAGGTTGAAGAGCAGTTCGAGTTGGGTCGTGATGTGGGTGTGACCGGTACGCCGGCGCTGGTCATGGAAGACGGCACCATGGTGCCGGGTTATGTACCCGCGGACGCGCTCGCCAGCGCCCTGCTCGGTGACGCCCAGGCCTCAGCCGCCACCCCCTGAAGTCGAGGAGTTACCCTTTGAAGGTCATCAATATCGGGATCTGTGGTCTCGGCACAGTCGGCTATGGCAGTTTTTCCGTGCTACGCAACAACAGCAAGGAAATCGCCCGCCGGGTTGGTGCAGAGGTCAGGGTCAGCCACATCGGTGCCCGTCGCCTGCGCCCGGGCCAGGATATCGGCAACGTGCGCAAGAGTTCGGACGTTTTCGCCGTCGTCAACGATCCTGACGTCCACATCGTGCTGGAGTTGATGGGGGGCACCGACGCAGCGAAGGCCCTGGTCCTGCAGGCCATCGCCAACGGTAAGCACGTGGTCACGGCCAACAAGGCGCTGATCGCCCAGCATGGCAGCGAGATTTTTGCGGCTGCTGCCACGAGAAACGTACTGGTCGCTTACGAGGCATCAGTGGCCGGTGGCATTCCCATCATCAAGGCTATTCGGGAGGGGTTGGCTGGCAACCGCATCCAGTGGCTGGCAGGCATCATCAACGGCACGGGAAACTTCATCCTGACCGAGATGCGCGAAAAGGGCAGGGCTTTTGCCGAGGTGCTGAAGGAAGCGCAGGAACTCGGCTATGCCGAAGCCGATCCCACCTTCGACATCGAGGGCATCGACGCCGCCCACAAGCTCACCATCCTGGCAGCTATCGCTTTTGGTATTCCGCTGCAGTTCAGCAAGACCTACACCGAAGGCATCAGCAGACTCACGCAGGAAGATATCCGCTACGCCGACGAACTCGGCTACCGCATCAAGCATCTCGGCATCAGCCGCAAGACGCCGGCTGGCATCGAACTGCGGGTGCACCCGACACTGCTGGCTGCTGACAGCATCATTGCCAACGTCAACGGCGTCATGAACGCGGTCATGGTCAATGGTGATGCCGTCGGTTCCACGCTGTACTACGGCGCCGGTGCGGGCGCGGGGCCGACTGCCTCCGCGGTAGTTGCCGACATCATCGATGTGGCGCGCATGATCTCCCACCCGGAAAGCGGCGTGCCCTCCCTGGCCTTCCGGGATGATGCACTGTCGGATGCGCCCATCTTGCCGATGAGCGATGTGGTGAGCGCCTATTACCTGCGCATCTCTGCTGCCGACAGACCCGGTGTGCTTGCGGACATCACCGAAATCCTCGGTGACCGCGGCATCAGCATTCAAGCCATCATCCAAAAGGAACCCCGGGGCGGCGATGCCGAGCACCGGCGTGTACCGGTCATCATCCTCACGCGAGAAATCCGCGAGGCCGTCATGGATGAAGCCATCGCCCGCATCGAGGCGCTCGATGCAGTCAGTGAACGCGTCATGCGCATCCGCGTGTTCAAGCTGGACCAGTGAGCAGTACGGATCTGCCACGCCCGCCGGCGCCCCGATCCTTCACAGCAACAAGCAGCGACCTGAAGCCATGAAATACGTCAGCACTCGCGGCCGCAGTCCGGCCGTCAACTTCGAGGAAGTGGTTCTCACCGGACTCGCGCCCGATGGGGGTCTCTACGTACCCGATCAGCTGCCGCTCGTCAGTCTGGAGCAGTTGGCCGCCTGGCAGAGGCTGTCCTATCCGGAGCTTGCCTTCGAAGTCATCAGCCTCTTCGTGGCTGGCACCATTCCGGCAGGAAAGCTGCGGCAGATGATCCTCGACAGCTATGCTGGCTTCAGCGACCCGGACGTGGCTCCGGTAAAGCCGCTGTATGGCAACCAGTGGGTCATGCAGCTCTACGGCGGACCCACGTTGGCCTTCAAGGATTTCGCCCTGCAGTTACTGGGACGACTGCTCGATCACTTTCTCGAGAAGCGCCAGCAGCATGTGGCCATTCTGGGCGCCACGTCGGGAGACACGGGCTCGGCAGCGCTCGAGGGCTGCAAGCAGTGCCGCTTCGTCGACATGTTCATACTGCATCCCCACAACCGCGTGTCGGAAGTGCAGCGTCGCCAGATGACCAGCGTGACCGGCGACAACATCAACAACATAGCTGTGCAGGGCAACTTCGATGACTGCCAGGAAATCGTCAAGAAAGCCTTTGCCGATCAGGGTTTCCTGCCCGCCGGCTACCAGTTGGTTGCAGTCAACTCCATCAACTGGGCCCGCATCATGGCCCAGATCGTCTATTACTTTCATGCCGGTCTGAAATTCGTTGGTCGCAGTGCGCCGGGGGTTTCGTTCTCGGTACCCACCGGGAATTTCGGGGATATCTATGCAGGTTACCTCGCCAAGCAGATGGGCCTGCCGGTGCGGCAATTGGTCATCGCCACCAACCGCAACGACATTCTGCACCGCTTCATCAGCAGTAACCGCTATCACAAGACCGCACTGGAGCCGTCGCTGTCTCCCAGCATGGACATCATGGTGAGCAGCAACTTCGAACGCTTCCTGTTCGATCTGTTCCAGCAGGACACCGCGCGCGTTACCCGCTTCGTGACCGGGCTAGGCAGCACGGTGCAGTCGGTCAGTGAAGCAGAGTGGGCGCGTGCCCGCGCACATTTTGCCAGCCTGAGTGTGGACGATGCCGAAACCTGCGCCACCATCCAGGAAATCCATGCACGCTCAGGCTATTTGGCCGACCCGCACACGGCGACAGGCATCCGCGCGGCCATGGTTTGCGACACCGACAGTCGAATTCCCATGATCACCCTCGGTACCGCCCACCCCGCGAAATTCGCTGCTGCCATCGAACAGGCCGGGCTGGCAGCGCCTGCCCTGCCAGCACATATGGCGGATCTCTACCAGCGGCCTGAGCGCTGTACGGTGTTGCCCAATAGCCTCGACGCCATCAAGCAGTTCATGGTCGAGCGACTCGGCGCACGCTGAAGTCTTCGGACGCCGGCAGAGTGGGCCACGCCTTGCGTCGTGCGCGCCCTAGAGTTCCGGGGCTGCCAGTTCGATAGTGAATTCCTTGCGCTCGCCCTTGCGGTCAGTGACGACTTTCACGCTGTCACCGGGCATATGCTGCTCGAGGGCGTTGAGCAGGTCATCCTGCGTGGCCACCTGCACACCCTCGATTTCGGTGATGACATCACCGAGGGAAACCTCGCCCCGCAGGGTCTGCTGGGCTCCTACCAGCCCCGCCTTGGCGGCTGGCATTCCCGGCGTCACGTCGATGACGACTACGCCACGAATGCCGTTGCGGCGCGTCCATGTGTCGGGAGCCATGTTGCTGATGCCGATCAATGGCCGGACCTCGCGGCCATACTGCACCAGTTGCGGTACGACTTTGCGGACCGTGTTGACCGGAATGGCGAATCCGATGCCGGCGCTCGCCCCGCTCGGACTGACGATCTGGGTATTCACACCGATCAACTGCCCCAGCGAGTTGAGTAGCGGACCCCCCGAGTTACCGGGGTTGATCGATGCATCGGTCTGGATCACATCGCGGATGGTGCGGTTGGTCAGGGAATTGATCTCGCGGCCCAGCGCGCTCACCACGCCCACGGTCATCGTCGTATCGAGACCGAAAGGATTGCCGATGGCGATGACCTTGCGCCCGACTTCCAGCACGGCAGAGTCACCGAGAGGCAAGGGCACCAGTTTGTCGGCTGGTGCCTTGATGCGCAGCACGGCCAGATCCTTGTCGGCTGAGCCGCCCACGAACTCAGCATCCCAGGCACTCTGGTCCTGTAGCGTGATCGTCAGCCGATTGGCGTTCTCGATGACATGGAAGTTGGTGACGATGAGCCCGCTCTTGTCCCAGACGAAACCGGTCCCGCTGCCCTGAGGGACCTCCTGCACGTTCATGCTGAAGGGGTTGGCACGATAAAGCGCGCTATTGGTGACGAACACGACCGAGGGACTGGCAGCCTTGAAGATTTCGATGTTGTTGGTCTCGTCCTCCGTGTGAAAGCTCAGGTAGTCCGGTGCGGCGGGCAGCGCTGTCATTGGCGCCAGCACCAGAGCGCCTGCCAGTGCACCGGCGACGATCGACGACATTCTGTTCATTCCATCACTCCCTTTGTCTGCATACCGAAGCGCTGTGGCAAACAGCGCGCTGTTGGATCCTTAGTCTGCCGCAGCAGCACCGAAGTTCCGGTGGTGGCGTAAGCCCGCCGTCATGATTGGCGGGTCGACCACACGGACCGTCTCGCAGCGCGCCGGCAACGACGCGGCCGCAGAGTGACGGCTCCAGCACAAACGCGGCGCCGCTGCCGCTGCAACGCTGCCGGCTGCAGCACTTGCCGGCGAGAGCGCTGGCTCCCTAGAATCCTGCCACTGCCGCGCAGGCCAGAGGTATGAGGGCGTCGCGGCCGGCTTCAAGTCGGGGGATCGTCCGTTGCAGGCAAGCCAGAACATCGTGCAGATGGCACGCAGCGCCTGCGCACGCTTTGGGACGGCTCCGGCCTACCGCTGTCTGGGCGCCACACTGAGCTTCGCTGAACTCGATCGCCTGAGCGATCTGGTGGCGCTCTGGTTGATCCGCGATGCTGGACTTGCGCCGGGCACCCGTGTCGCCATCCAACTGCCGAACCTGCCGCAGTACCCGGTTTTCGCGCTCGGCGTGTTCAAGGCACGCGGTGTGGTCGTAAACCTCAATCCCCTCTACACCGCCCGTGAGCTGCTGCGACCCCTGCAAGACACTGGAGCCAGCGTGCTGGTTGTGCTGGCGAATGTTGCCCATGTGGCCGCCGACGTCGTGCCGCAGACCGCCGTGCGGCGGGTGGTGGTCTGCGAGGTGGGTGATCTGCTCGGCCCCCTGCGTGGTCGCTGGATCAGTTGGGCACTTCGTTACCTGAAACGCCGCGTGCCGGCCTACGCGTTCGCTGCGCAGACTGGTTGGCGCGAGTTGCTGGCCCTCGGTGCCCAAGGCCGGGTGGCCGAGTTGCCGAGCCCTGCTTTTTCTCCCGACGAGCTGGCGGTGCTGCAGTTCACGGGTGGTACCTCGGGCGTGACCAAGGCTGCCATGCTGAGCCACCGCAACCTGCTCAGCAATGTGCTGCAGATGGAGGCGGCGCTGGCACCGGATTGCCCACCGGCCGGCGCGCTGATGGTGTCGCCGCTGCCGCTCTACCACATCTACGCCTTCACGTTGTCGATCCTGCTGCTGTTGCACTGCGGTCACCAGGCGCTGCTCATTCCCAATCCGCGCGACACGGCGGCCTTCATCCGTAGTCTCAGGCAGGTGCGCATGCACGGCTTTCTGGGCATTAATACGCTCTATCGCAATCTGCTCGACCACCCGGATCTCGAACGGGTGGATTTCTCGGCGCTGCGCGTCAGCAGTTCAGGGGGCATGGCGCTGTCCCCCCAAGTGGCCGAGGAATGGTTGGCGCGGACCGGCGTGCGCGTCGTCGAGGGTTATGGCCTCACCGAGTGCTCACCGCTCGTCAGCTGCAATACCTACCAGGACTACCGCACCGGTACTGTTGGCAGACCGGCCCCGGGCACGGAGGTGCTGCTGCTGGCGCTTAACGGGGAGCCGGCCGCACCGGGAGAACCCGGCGAGATTTGCGTGCGCGGTCCGCAGGTGATGCGGGGCTACTGGCAGAATCCGGAGGAGACCGCACGTGCCATCGATCGGGCCGGTTGGTTCCACACCGGCGACATCGGTGTGCGTGATGCCGAGGGCTATCTCAGGGTAGTGGACCGTATCAAGGACGTCATCATCGTCTCGGGGTTCAACGTGTTTCCGGTGGAGATCGAAGAGCAGTTGCTGTTGCACCCCGCAATCCGCGAAGCCTGTGCGGTGGCCGTAGGTGACAAACTCGCGCCGGTCATCAAGGTCTTCGTCGTCACCAGCGATCCCGCGCTGGATGCCGAGGCTGTCATCGCCCATTGCCGCCGCGGTCTGGCGCCCTACAAGGTGCCGAAGCTGGTGGAGTTCCGTGCGGAGTTGCCCAAGTCCAGCGTCGGCAAGGTGCTGCGCCGCGAACTGCGGGATGCCACCCGCGCCGGGACCGCCTGATGCAGATCCGCCAACGGCCCGTGTTGGCCACACCGCGCTTTTCGGCGGCCTTGCACCCTGCGTTGGAGCGCGTACTGGCCGCCCGTGGTGTTCTTGACGATGCACAGTTGCAGCTCAGTCTGCAGGGACTCTTGCCGCCCGAGGGACTGGCCGGGCTCGATGCCGCGGTGGATCTGCTGTGGCAGAGCCTGCAGGCGCAAAAAAAGATACTGGTGGTCGCCGATTACGACGCCGACGGCGCTACCAGTTGCGCACTGGCCCTGCTGGGACTGCGGGCTCTGGGCTTTCGGCACGTGGACTACCTGGTACCCAATCGTTTCGACTATGGCTACGGGTTGACCCCGCCGATCGTCGAACTGGCTGCCCAGCGGGGGCCGCACCTGTTGATCACGGTCGACAACGGCATCGCCAGCCATGCCGGTGTCGAGTGTGCCCGCCGCCTTGGCATGGAGGTGCTGATTACCGATCACCACTTGCCGGCAGAGACGCTGCCGGCGGCCTCGGCCATCGTGAATCCCAACCAACCTGGCTGCGGATTTGCCAGCAAGGCACTGGCCGGGGTCGGCGTGGTCTTCTACCTGTTGTCGGCGCTGCGACGCGTGCTGCGTCAGCGGGAGTGGTTCAGCAGCCAGGGTCTTGTGGAGCCGAACCTGGCGTCGTGGCTGGATCTGGTAGCGCTCGGTACCGTCGCCGACGTGGCGGCGCTCGATGACAACAACCGGCGACTGGTCAGGCACGGACTGCAGCTGATCCGGCAACGGCGCTGCCGTCCCGGCATCCTTGCCTTGCTCGACTGTGCCGGCCGTGCGTCCTCCCTCTGCAGGGCCAGTGATCTGGGTTTTGCCATCGGTCCGCGGCTCAATGCGGCGGGTCGTCTCGATGACATGCGCCTCGGCATCGAGTGCTTGCTGACGGATGACGCCGAGCAGGCGCGCCGGATGGCCGTGGAACTCGATACACTCAACCAGGACAGACGCCAGATCGAACAGTCCATGCAGGAAACGGCGCAGCAGCATCTGGCGCACATCGCCACTACGGTAGAGCGGCGCCAGTCCCTCTGCCTCTACGATCCGGGTTGGCATCAGGGCGTGATCGGTATCCTCGCCTCGCGGCTGAAAGAGCGACTGCATTGCCCGGTCGTCATCTTTGCCGACGGGGGACTGGATGCGGACGGTGCCCTGCAGCTCAAGGGATCGGCACGCTCGATCGCCGGCATCCATATCCGGGACGTGCTCGACGCCGTGGCCACGCGCCATGCCGGCCTGCTCGACAAGTTCGGTGGTCACGCCATGGCCGCGGGACTGACGCTGTCAGCCAGCCGCTTCACGGCGTTTGCCGCGGCCTTCGATGCCGAAATCCGTGCCTTGGCAGACCCGGAGCTGTTCGAACGTTGCCACTATAGCGACGGCACCCTCGACCCCGCTTGTCTGTCGCTGGAGTTCGCCTTGCAAGTGCGTGATTTGCTGCCCTGGGGGCAGCAGTGCCCTGAGCCCCTCTTCGAAAACGAATTCACCATTCTCGGCCACCGTGTGCTGGCCGAGCGGCATCTGAAGTTCACCCTGAGTGTCGCCGGGGCAGGTGATCGTGGAGCTGGCGGTCGCATCGATGCCATCGCCTTCAATGCCCCGCCTGAGTTGCTGCAACCTCGCAGCCAGCGTGTCCGCTTGCTGTACAAGCTGGACATCAATGACTACCGCGGCGATCTGACGCCGCAATTACTGATCGAGCAGTTCGACTATGTCTGAGCTTCCGCACGCGCCAAGCCGGCTTGCCGCGTTTTCCCACAAAGCCTTCGTGCGTTACTGGCTTTCCCGTTTCTGGGCCACGTTTGCCGTACAGATCCTGTCGGTCGCGGTGGGCTGGCAGGTCTACGACCTCACGCGCGACCCGCTCGATCTCGGCATCATCGGCATCGTGCAGTTCCTGCCGATGCTGCTGCTGGTGTTCGTGACCGGCTCGATGGCCGACCGCTATGGACACCGGCGCGTCATGCGGTATTCGGTGGTGGTGGAAGTGCTGTGTGCCGCCGCCATGCTGGGATTCGTGCTGGCCGACATCAGTACACCACTGCCCATCTTCGTGGCGTTGACCGTGCTGGCAGTGGCGCGTGCCTTCTTCGGCCCCGCCTCGCAGTCGCTGGTGGTGCATCTCGTCCCCAAACGGGACTTTGCCAATGCCGTGGGCTGGAACTCGTCGGCGTGGCAGATCGCCAGCATCGTGGGGCCAGTGGCGGGTGGCCTGCTGTACGGCGTGGGTGCGGCCGTGGCGTATGGTTGTGCTACGGTCATGCTCGTGGTTTCGCTTGGGCTGCTGCTGTTGATCCCGGAGGCGCCAGTGTCGGCCGAGGTCCGCAAGCTGACCTTTGCCTCGCTGTTCGACGGACTGCACTTCATCCGCGACCAGAAGATCGTGCTCGGGGCCATCTCGCTGGATCTGTTTGCCGTTCTGCTGGGCGGCGCGGTGGCACTCATGCCCGTCTACGCCCGTGACATCCTCGTGCTCGGCCCCTGGGGACTCGGTCTGCTGCGCGCTGCCCCCGGCATCGGCGCCGTTCTCACCGGTCTGGTGCTGATGGCCATTCCCATCCGTGATCAGGCAGGTCGCATCCTGCTGCTGTTCGTCGCCCTCTTCGGTGTCTTCACCGTAGGTTTTGGACTGTCGACGACACCATGGCTGTCCATCCTGATGCTGGCGCTGCTCGGTGCAGCCGACATGATCAGCGTGGTGATCCGTGAGACACTGCTGCAACTGTGGACACCGGATGCCGTGCGGGGTCGCGTTAACGCCGTCAACATGGTGTTCCTCGGGGCTTCCAACGAGCTCGGTGAGTTCCGTGCCGGTCTCATGGCGGCCTGGCTGGGTGCCGTGCCGGCGGTGGTCATCGGCGGCGTCGGTGCCGTGGCCGTGGCGGGGCTGTGGGCTTGGCTGTTTCCTGGACTGCGCGACGCGCGCTATCTGGATGGGCGTCAACATGACGAAACTGTGTGAAAGAGTCGTGCCCCTGCTGCTGATCGTGATGCTCAGCTGCAGCATGGCACTGGCGCAATTCCGCCGGAGTCGACAGATCTACGTGCCGCAGCACCAGCCGCCGGCCACGGAGTTCGTAGCGGCACGCTGGCACTTCGGAACCAACGGTGCCATCGGCCACATGGGCTGGTCGCACAACTATCCGCAGTCCGACGAGCACCTCAACGAATTCCTGATGCGGGCCACCGGCGTGGACGTCGAGGTGGCCTCGTATCGGATAGTTGAGCTCGGTAGCCCGGAAGTATTCGATTATCCGTTTGCCTACGTGTCCGAGCCCGGCGAGATGGAACTCACCGAACAGGAAGTGCTCAACCTGCGCGAGTTCGTCGGCCGCGGCGGCTTCGTGCTCATGGATGACTTCGACGGACCGGCGCAGTGGAACCAGTTGCGCTCGCAGATCCTGCGCACCTTTCCGGGCAAGGACTTCCGGCCACTCACGCAGGAGCACGTGGTCTTCACCGCGCATACGCCGCTGGAAAACCTGCAGGCCATGGCCGAGCATGTGCCCGGAGGCGACATCACGTACTACGGTCTGTTCGACGACGATGGCCGGTTGGCCATCATGGCGGGGCTGAACAATGATCTGGCGAATTTCTGGGACTGGTACAGTAACGGGTCCATGCCGCTCAAGCCGTCGACGGACGCGTTCCGCCTCGGTACCAATGCCGTGATCTACTCACTGACTCATTGATGCTCGAAGCGTGGCGCCCGTTTTTCATTGAAGGCGCTGATGCCCTCGCGGCGGTCGGGGCCGTCGATGCAGCGCCGGTACAGCTCGATTTCCCGCCGGTAGCCGGCGCTGAGATCGCCGGCAAGACTGGCATGCAGTGCCTGCTTCACCTGGCGAATTGCCAGCGGCGATGCCGCGCAGATCTGCTGCGCCGTTCGCAGCAGCGCCGGCAGCAGTTCTTCCTGCGGGACCACGCGGTTGAGCAGACCGTAGGCCAGTGCGTCCTCTGCGCCAAAGGCGGCACCGCTGAAGCAAAGCTCCTTGGCGCGGGCAAGCCCCACGGCGCGCGGCAACCACTGCGTACCCATGGCACCGGGAATGAAACCGAGGCGCGGTTCGGGAAAGGCGAAGCGGGCGGACGGGCAGCCGTAGGCGAAGTCACAGTTGAGCACCAGCTCCAGCCCGCCGCCATAGGCGGCCCCGTTGACGGCGGCCAGCAGCGGCAGTGGGCAGTCGTGCATCGCGAGCATCATCTGCTCGAGGACGGCGTGCTGCTGCAGCCAGGTACTGGTGCTGAGGCCGTGGCGCTCCTTGAGGTCGGCGCCCGCACAGAAGCAGCGGGTGCCATGGCCGGTCAGAATCACGACCCGCCAGGGGCCGGCATCGACGTAAAGCTGCTGCCAAAGCTGTAGCAGCTCCCGCGTCATCACCGTGTCGAGGGCATTGCTGACGGCCGGCCGGTACAGCTCGACCAGCAGGATGCCATCGTCAGGCCTGCCCAGCCGCAGCGTACTGAAGCTGTGCTCGAGGAGAGTGTGCATCGAACCGGGTTTCCAGAACCGTGTTGCGGGCGAGCGAAGTTGTTCGCCGCCACTCAGCGCAGCAGCGCGCGCAGGGGCTCGTTCACCGCGGCAGCCCAGAGTTCGTAGCCCTTGGTGGACGGGTGCAGCAGATCGCTCATCACATCGCGGGCGATGACCCCGTCGGCGTCCAGGAATACCTGGCCGATGTCCTGGTAGAACACCTTCTTTCCGTCATGCAGTCTGGCAATCGTGGCATTGATCCCGGCGAGCTGCTGGCGAACCGGGTCGTCCGGTGTGCTGCGTGGGAAGATGCCGAGCAGCAGTATCTTTGCGTCGGGAAAATCCTTCTGTAGCTCGAGCACCACGGCGCCTATGCCTTCGGCGATCTCGGGCGCATTGTTGGCGCGCGTGTTGTTGGTGCCGATCATGAGCATCACCGCCTTCGGCTTGATGCCCTGACCCTCGCCATTCTGCAGACGGTAGAGCACGCCCTGGGTGGTATCACCGGCAATGCCGAAGTTGGCGATCTTCAGGTCGCCAAATACTTTGTCGAGAACGGGTTTGCCCGCAAAGGGCCCGCTATCGTTGCGCCAGAAATCGGTGATGGAATCCCCCATCAGCAGCACGTCGATGTCACCCCCGGCCTGCGCCACGGCCAGATTGCTCTGGTGTTTGGCGAGGAAGCCGACGTTGAGGTTCGGCATCAGCGCCGAGTTGAAGCCACCTGGCGCACGGATGTCGACCAGCCACGGGTACTGCTCGAACACGGCCTTGGCCTCACCGTCCACGCGGCCGAGGAAGTCGGCAAGCGCGGCCCGTGCCGTGGCCACTTGCTCGGCACTCGGGCGAGCCATCTTCACGGCGTCGGGTACCGGCGGAACACGCGGCCCCTGGGCCAGTGCAAGGCCGGCCGCGGCAAACAGCGCAAGTGCAGTGGCAAAACGTGAAACACGCAGGATCATCGGGGTCTCCTTTTTTTGTGGTGTTGGAGTCGGGCCGGCGCAGCCTACCATAGCTGCCACTGCCCCGGCCCTCGGGACTGACAACACCGGGTCTCTTGTGCACAATGCGCCATCCCGTCAGGGACCCATTCCATACACCATCGGTAAAACAGAGGATTTCCCATGAAGAAAATTTCCCTGGTCACCGCCCTCGGTCTGGCGCTGCTGGCCGGTTGTCAACCTGCCGAGCAGCCGGCGGCTCCCGAGTCGACCGCGGCCATGCCGGCAACCGAGGCCGCCAACGTCACTCAGCAGCGCCTCGATGCGGCAGCATCCGAACCGGGCCAATGGATGATGGTTGGCGGTACCTACGACGAGCGGCACTACAGCCCACTGGCGCAGATCAATCGCGACAACATCGACAAGCTGGCCCTCAGCTGGTTTGCCGACTACGACACCAACTTGTCCCAGCAAGGGACGCCGCTGTACATCGATGGCGTCATCTACGTGTCGACGGCGTGGAGCAAGGTCTATGCCTTTGACGCCAGAACTGGCCAGCCTCTGTGGCAGTACGACCCCAAAACCCCGAAAGAAATAGCAATCAAGGTCTGCTGCGGCATCGTCAACCGCGGCATCGCCGCCTTCGAGGGCAAGATCTACCTCGGCACCCTCGACGGCTACCTGGTGGCGATCAATGCCAAGACCGGCCAGGAGGAATGGCGCAAGCTCACCGTGGATGCCGACAAGCAGTACACCGTGACCAGCGCACCTCGCGTGATCAAGGGCCAGGTCATCATCGGCAATTCCGGCAGCGAGTTCGGCGTGCGAGGCTACCTCGGTGCCTACGATGCGCGCACCGGCGAGGACCTCTGGCGCGTCTATACAGTGCCCGGCAACCCTGAACTTGGCTTCGAAACCCCGCAGATGGAAATGGCCGCCAAGACCTGGAGCGGCAACTGGTGGGAACTGGGTGGCGGCGGCACCGTGTGGGACGCCATCGTCTACGACGCCGTCAACAATCTGGTGATCTTCGGTACCGGCAACGGCACACCCTGGGATCAGCGCGTGCGCGACCCGAATGGAGGCGACAACCTGTTCCTCGCGTCGATCCTCGCGGTCAATGCCGACACCGGTGAATACGTTTGGCACTACCAGACCACGCCGGGCGACACCTGGGACTACGACGCCATGAGTCCCATCATGCTGCTCGATCTGCCGTTCGAGGGCGGACAGACCCGCGTGGTGGCGCAGGCCAACAAGAATGGCATGTTCTACGTGCTGGAAGCCGCCAGCGGCAAGCTGCTGAAGGCCGATGCCTTCACGCTGGTCAACTGGAACAAAGGGGTAGACATGACCACCGGTCGCCCGATCGAGGTGCCGGAAGCGCGCTATGACCGCGACAACATCTACAACCTGGCGCCCGGTGTGCAGGGCGGCCATGGCTGGCATGCCAATGCCTGGAACCCGGAGACCGGTCTCGTGTACATCGCCACGCAGCGGGCCTATTTCGTGATGCGCAGCGCCGAGAATTTCGCAGCGAATCCACAGGGCACCAACCTCGGTATCGACATGGGCGCCAGTTTCGTCTACCTGCGCGACAACCCCGACGCACCGCGTGATTTCGTCGGCTACGTGTCGGCGTGGGATCCCGTGGCGGGCAAGGAAGTCTGGCGCAGCGAGGAGCACAGTGGGCCGACCGGCGGAATCCTGTCGACAGCGGGCGGCCTCGTATTCTCCGGTGCCGGCAACAATACGCCCGAGTTCCGCGTGTTCGACACACGCTCGGGCGAGAAACTCTGGTCTTTCGATACCCAGACCGGCGTGGTGGCAGCCCCGATCACCTACGAGCTGGATGGCAAGCAGTACGTGGCGCTGAGCGTGGGCATCAACGCCGCCGGCAACTATTACGCGCCTAATTATTCCCGCCTGCTGGTGTTTGGTCTCGATGGTGCGGCCGCGCTGCCCGAGCCCATCAGCTTCCAGGCGCCGCAGCTCAACCCCCCGCCACTGACCGCCAGTGCCGATGACGTGGCCCGTGGCCAGGAGCAGTACAACACCAACTGTGCCATATGCCATGGCAATGGGGGCGCCGCGCGCGGTGCCAACTTCCCCAACCTCTTGGTCAGTCCCATGCTGCACGCCCAGGAGGGCTTCGATGCCATCGTGCTGGGTGGTGCGCGTCAGGAGCGCGGCATGGTCAGTTTTGCCGATCGCCTGCAGCCGGCCGACAGTGCGGCCATTCGGGCCTACCTGATCTCCCGCGCCCAGCAGGCGTTGGCGGCGCAGCAGGCACCGCCGGCCATCGAGACGGCACCCCCGGCGGCCGAGCAGCAGCACCAGGAGAGTGACACCGCCGACAATTGAAGCGGGCAGCAGCGAACCGCAGTCGACGGGGAACAAAAAAGGGTCGGTGCCCGAGAGGGCACCGACCCTTTTCTTTGCAGGCCGTTTGCCGTCAGCTGCCGATCAGTCTGCCATAGCCGGCCACGCGCGGATCGAGTCCTACCAGCTTGGCGGCGGCGTACAGGGCGTGCGGTGTGCTGGAGACGGCCGGCAGGCCCGTGCGGTCCTCGAGCGGCGCGAGAATCTCGAGTGTGCGCAGCCCGCCACAGGAAACCAGGATGGCATCGGCGCTGGACGCGGATGTTACGACGTCCACGCAGAACTCCAGCAGCTGGGGCTGTGTCACGAGGTTGATGTCCTCGACAGCCTCGACACCAAGTCCACGCAGGGCCACGACGTTGAAGCCGTGTTCGCCGAGGAAACGCCGCAGTCGCTGGTTCACCTCGTCGTTGTAGGCTGTCGGGGCCGCCACCCGGCTGGCACCCATCGCTTTCAGACCGTCGATCACGGCGGTGCTCATGGTAGTCACGGGCAATCTGCCGCCGGTCGCTCCCCGCAGGGCTTCGGTCAATTGCTGGTTGTAGGCTTCGCCCTTGAAGAAACTCAGCGAGGTACCCATCAGCACCACAGCCTCCGCGCCGGCTGCCACCAGCCGTCCGGCGGCGGGAGGAATCCGGTCGATGACCGCCTCATAGCCTTCCGGTGTCATGGTTTCGAGACCCAGTCCCTCGGCAAGAAACGTCACCTTGTCCCCGTAAAGCGCCAGCCCCTCTTCAGGAGCACCGCGCCCGAGGGGCGGGAAGATCAGTCCGAGCTTGGGGACGGCGCCCAGCCCCGGTGGCAGCCAACCGGCCGCCAGTGCGGCGGACAGTCCCGCCAGCATGTCGCGTCTTTGCAGCATGTAGCCTCCTATTTGCGGAAGACGACCTTGCCTTCCTTGATGGTGGTTTCGACGTTCAGCAGGGCGCTGCTGTCCGCCAGAGGATCGCCGGCGACGATCACGATGTCGGCGAGTTTGCCGGGTGTCAGCGTGCCGAATTCGCTGCCGTGCAGGGTGGCAGCGGCGGCGTTGGCCGTGAGGATGCGGACGATCTCCTGCGGCGAGAACACGAGACCCAGCGCGCGCAGTTCGTCTGCCAGGGACTGCCGTGGCGGCCACTGCGTATCCGTACCGTAGCCGTAGGTGATGCCAGCTTCCCACAACAGGCGCGCATTCACCGGACCCTGGCCAGCGCTGGACAGCGTGTCCCAGGGGAAGGGCAGGCGATCGCGGAACAGCGCCGCACCCGCCCCGTTGAAGTGCGGGACGAAGACAGCGAGCGTCGATGTCATGGGAATACCGGCGCCGGCGATTTTCTGCAGCGCGGCAGCATCCTGGTCCAGGCGCCCGATATGCGGGGTGTGGACCAGCATGGCCGGACGGGCGTCTATCACGGCAGCGGCATCCTTGACGCTGACGGCGTGCACGATGGTCGGCATGTCGCGCTTGCGACCCTCTTCAACGATGAACTTCAGCGTGTCGATCTCCGGCCCCCCGGGCGTGGTGTTGACCACACACTTGAGGTAGTCGTAGCCGGCCTGCTTGGCTGCATCGATCATGCCGATGAGGGCCTCGCGGGGGACGGCCGGGGCGGCCTTGTTGGCGCCACCGAGGCGGGCGGGGTCGGTTCTGGCCGGATCGCCGGGGGCAGCGGGCGCTGCCTCGGGGTCGGCGCCGGCCACCGGAATGAACGTACCAGTGAACAGGCGGGGCCCGGCCATCTGGCCACTGGCGATACGGTCACGCACGGTGATGATGGGCGCTGCATCGATGGCGGACAGCACGGTGGTGAAGCCGGCATCGAGGAACTCCTGCATCTGTTGCGGTGCGCGCTCGGTGAGCCAGGTGGTGGGGCTACCCTCGATCACGTGGCGGTGGCCCTCGACGAACCCCGGCATTACCGTTTTGCCACCGGCGTCGATGACTGCAAGGCCCGCTACCTGCCGCTGACCGGCGGATACCGACTCGATACGACCACCCCGCACGACTACCGTGCCGTTCTCGACCACACCCCCCATGCCATCGAGGATGCGTCCATTGGTGATCAGCAGATCCTGCGCAGCCGCCGTGCTACCGAGGCAGAGCAGCAATGCAGCAGCCAGTGCCCTGCGTGTTGAAATTGGCATGCGGTTACCCCTCGTCGTTGTTGGTATTGTTGTTTTCCTGCTGTCACCGGCCCCTGGCCTATCCCAAAAAACAAAACCCCCGCTCGGTGGCCCGGGCGGGGGTTCGGTCAAGACCTCGCAGCCGGCACAGCGGGCTCAGGGATAGGGCGTGCCGTCGGCACGGGTCGGATTGCCCCCTTCGATCAGCAGGCCGTACGCCGTGGTGAGCAGGGTCGGGTGACCCTTCACGACGATCACGTCACCGGGCTTGAAGGTAGTGGCATCGTAACCACGACGCTTGAGGTGGGCTACGGCCGAACCGCCGTAGCTGACATCCCAGGTATGGGTTTCGCCTTTGTCATCAGTGACTTCCAGCTTGAGGCTGGGGTGCGGATTGATGAAGCGCCACTCCTTGACGGTGCCTTTCAGTTCGAGCTCGACGCCGTCCTGGTAGATGCCGCTGGTGCTGTGGTGGGCCTGGGCACTGGCGGCGAGGAGCGCCAGGGTGCCGAGAATCGCTGCGGGTTGGAATTTCATGAATGCGTGCTCCTGGATCGGGGTGGATGACGGGATCATTCGGCCGGCAGGCGGACGATCGGCGGATCATTGGGGAACTTGGGCGCCATCAAGGTGAGGATGTCCTGCGCGTTGGCGGGGTCGCAGTCCCAGGGCAGGGCCAGAGGCTCGCTGTCAGGCCTGGAGCGCACCTTGTAGGTCCAGGGCTCCTTCAGGAAGAACGTATCGGTTGTGGTCACTTCCAGCACCAGATCCTCCCCTTCCTTGGTGTAGCGTTCCACCACCTTTTTTTGGGTGGAAGAGGGCAGACGGAAGTCGGCATTCAGGCCCTGCGGATCGAAGGTGAAGTGCGTGGTTTCCACGATCAGCGCGCCATTTTCGTAGCGGGCGCGGGAATCCCCGAAGTAGGTGTATTCGTTCTTGCGGGGTTTGGGATGGTTGCTGTTCGGCAGCCAGGCTGTCCGCACCACGTCGTCCTTGCCGTAGGTGAACACGATACGGTCATCGAACTGTTCGATCTGGTGCGCGTAAGGGTCGGTCCACATGTGCGGGATCGACATCGGGCCACAGTCGTATTTCGGTTGCGCAAACTCGTCCATGGCGTCGCGGAAGGCCTTGGCCCGCTCGGTGAGACGGTCGTCGTCCTCGGTGAGGATCAGGCACTGCATGCGGGTGCCGTCTACACACTGGCCGAACTGCCACACCCCGCTGAGGGCCGGTACTTCATTGCCTGCAGCCTGCGCCTGTCCGGCCGTGCCGAGGATCATGGCAGTGCAGGTGGCGAGGATGGTGCGTTGTAAGGTGAAGTGACTCTCTTTCACGTGTTCCCCTCTCCGACGGTATCTCACGTCGTCTGTGTCGTTGGTGGCAGGGGCTCGCTGGCACTGGCATTTCCCTGGCCCGACCCCGTGCCCGCATTCTACTCAGCGCGACTGCGGCGGCGCCAATGGGTCTGTGGAAACAATATGAAAGGCCGGCTGGACCGGCGTGGCAATGCCCAGCGCGGCCGGGCCCGCAGTGCGTCGCAGTACGGCACCTGGGGACTCAGCGCGTATTGCGGGCCTGCACGGCAAGATCAGGAAAGTCGGTGAAGACGCCATCCACGCCCACGTCGAACAGGAAGTACTGCAAGAGAGTGCCGAGTGAGTCAGCAAACGGGGGCAGCTGCGCGGACTCCCGCCGGAAGGTATACGGGTGGACCAGCAGCCCGGCATCGTGGGCAAGCCTCACGAAGTCGTTGCTGTGGGCCGTGGTTGCCAGAGGGTCGGTAAGCAGCATGGCGAACGCAGGCCCGACGCCGTCGACCACCGTCGCCAGGAGGCGCAGCCCTTCGGCACTCCGCATCCAGGTATGGTCGGCCGGTCGCCACTCGCCATCTGCGCCACGCTCATAGGATTCACGCCACTCGTTTTCGGCAATCAATTGCACCAGCGGCAGGTCGAGCCCCAGGGCCGGCAGCAGCTCGTCATGCACTCGTCGCAGCTCGGCATGGTCGAAACTCTGCAAGAAGACAGCGTCGGCGGCTGAGCGGTAACCATGGTCGCGCAAAACGCGCAGCACCGCAGAGGCCAGATCCTTGCCGTGCTGATGGTGGAACCAGGGAGACTTCAACTCGGGATAGATGCCTACGCGCCGCCCCGTGCTCTGCTCCAGTCCCCGGATCAGCTCGAGTTCTTCCTCAAGCGTATGCACGCCAAAACGGGAAGTACCCACGGGAAAGCGCTGGGGGTACGCCGCCTGTCCATCCTGCCGTCGACCTTCACTGACTGCCAGCTGGCGCAGTTCTTCGAGCGTGAAGTCGATGACGTAGTAGGAACCATCGGCCCGCGCACGCCCGGGAAACAGCGCAGCAACATCGGTCGTGCGTTCCAGCGTCAGGTCATGGATCACCACCAGGTGATCGTCCCGCGTCATCACCACGTCCTGCTCGATGAAATCTGCCCCTTGGGCGAAGGCGAGCACCTTGCTCTCCAGCGTGTGCTCGGGCAGGTAGCCGCTGGCGCCCCGGTGCGCAATCACCAGCGGCTCGGCCGCCACCAGCCGGGGCATGCCCATCAAGCCGTAAAGCACCAGCAGGCAGTTGAAGATGAAAGTAGGCATATGGACCCCCGAATTCTGGCCGCAGTCTACGCTGGACACATGAAGATTCGCTAAAGTGGCCGCCGGCACTCGCCGCGGCGGTGTTGCTGCCGACTACGCTCCGCTGCCCAACTGGCAGGCATCCGGTACGGCCCGGCTTGCCGTACACTACCGTCAGCAGGCGCTGCAGGTCTTCCCGTGCCGTCGCCTGCCCTGTGCGTCGTCTGGTCCCTGGTCACGTCGTTCTGGTCAGCAGTAGGAGGAGTACGACATGCGTCACGTGCTTGCGTTATTGCGTCCCCGTTTTCTGGTCCCCGTCCTGGCAGCCAACACGCTGCCCCTTGCGCTCCTGGCGCAGGCCACCGATGTCATGTTCATCGACGGTGGCTTTACGGAAATCTGTACCTCGGCGGCCTTCAGGGCTGACGACCCCAGTGCCGTCCAGCTTACCGGTTCCCGTCTCGCCATGGATCCTGTCGAGATCTGTACCATGGCCATCGGCTCGCCGGAGGCGACGCCACTGCAGCGGGCAGCCAGTTACAACAACCGCGGTGTGCTGTATTTCACCGACGGCAAGATCGAGGAGTCCCTGCATGACTTCGACGCCGCGGTCGCTCTCGATCCAGCCCTTGGCACCGCCTACGTGAACCGCGGTTATGTGCTGATGGCCTTGAAGCGTTTCGAGGACAGCATCGCCGCCTTCGACCAGGGACTGGCGCGCGGCGTGACCGATCCCGAGCGCGCCTATTTCAACCGTGGCATCGCCCACGAAGAGTCAGGTCATGTCCGCGAGGCCTACTACGATTACCGCAAGGCCTCGGAACTCAAGCCGGACTGGGAAGAGCCGTTGCGGGAATTGACGCGTTTCAGCGTGCGCACACGTTGAACGTCTTGATTCACATCATCTGATGCTCCGTGGCAGGGTGTTCTACTGGGCCACCTGTTTCAAGCTGCGGAGGTCTCATGAGGAGTCGGTTTCCATTCTGCCAGCGTCTTTTGCTTCTGGTGTGCGCCCTGTTGCTGTCGGCCTGTTCGCCGATCATGCGCAGTGACGTGACGACATTCCACGAAGGTCCCTTGCCTGCCGGAGAGCGCATTCGTATCCAGCCCGTGGATCGCAGTCTGGCGCAGAGCCTCGAGTTCCGACGCTACGCTGACCTGATTGCCGAACAGTTGCAGCGGATCGGCTACTCACCGGTCTCCCCAGAGGATACCGGGGGAGCCGAACTGGTTGCCGAGGTCGACTACCGCATCCAGCAGGGTCCGGTGCAGGTTCGCATGGAGCCACCGACAACTCCCTTTGTCCGGTACCACTTCATGTATGGTCGTTTCCGTGATCCGTTCTATTTTGGATTGAGCAGAACCTGGCAGCCTGAACTCTACAGTGTGACTTCCTACTCCCGTACACTGCAGATCAGCATCGTCAAGAGTGATGAAAAAGGTGAGCACTTGTACGAGGGCCGGGTAGAAAGCATCGGTAGGCAGGGCAACCTCAATCAGGTCATGCCCTATCTCGTGACAGCGATGTTTACCAATTACCCTGGCGAAAATGGCGTCACAAAAGTCGTGACGATCGAAATGGACGAATGAGCAGTCTGATGGTGACTGGCGTCAGTTACGCGCAGCCAAGGCCGACTCGCATGCGCCCCTGTGCCGTGCTTCTGCCAGGCAAGAACAATTCATGACTGCCCACCTGCAACGCCGCTGCCGGGCCTGTGGTTTCCCGCAGGACACGGCAGCACTCTCACTTGACGCGCTGCCACCGCGGCTCATCTGCCTGAAGTGCGACGCCAATCTCTATGCGCAGCACGATGGATCCTGCCGGACTTACGATATCGCGCATTCGCACGAGACTGTGGCGCGCGCCCTACGCAAGCTGGATACCGCGCTGCTCGAGGGTTGGGGTAGTCACGCCGCCACCCTGCGTCTGGTGGTTGGGGGCGGCACGATCCGCCGGGAGATTCTCGGTCAGTTGACCTACTACCAGCGACTGGGACGGCTGCTGGCATTCACCGAGGACAGTCCGAATCGCGGGGCGATCCTGCTGCGTCTGCGTTAGGTCTGCAGATCGGTGCAGATTGGCAGCGTCGGCGCTTGCTTCAACCGCCTGCGCAGCTGCAGCGACCGATCGCGAGTTCTGCCACAGCGGTGAGGGTGGCATTGGCGGGAGCGGCCTTGCTGATTTTCAGCGTGAACGGCTCTGTCACTGTCTGCCAGTTCCAGCTTTCGGTCAGGAACCACTGAATCTTTTGGCCGTCGGCATCGGCAAAGTGCAGCGTGTACTCCACCGAGCCCAGGCAGCTGCCCTTGCAGTCCGCGACCGTGACTTCGATTTCAAGCGTGACCGTGGCATTTTCCTGCTGACTCGACAGCAGCTTCAGGCTGCCTCGACAGGGGTTGACCGGAGAGGCGGGATTCTGCGCCAGCGCTGCGGCCGACAAGGACAGGCAGAGGGCAGGCAGGACGCGGGCAAGTGGGCGCTTGAACATGAGGAACATCCTGAGGGACGGGAAGCAGCGCGCGAGTGTAGTCCGATTCCGGGGACGAAGCAGCCCCGGCCCGGGGCTGATCTGCCGCCGCCCACGGACGGACTCCGGGCTGGCGCCCTTGGTTGAACTCGGGGCGCCACTGTGGAATGCTCGCGGCCTTCGCAGCAGGCACCGCCCGTGCCGATGTCACCCTTGGGAGCGCCATGAAGAACATCAACAACATCGAGACCGTCGACAAGACCAGACACGCCAACCTGCGTGTGAAGGAAAACCCGGATTTCCTGCATGCCAAGGGCCTCAACCTGGCGGCCATCACGCTCGGGGAACTGAGTGCCTGCACATCGAATTTTCCTGTGCTGTTCGTGCAGCATCCGGAAACCCGCCAGACCCGGCCGGTCGCCGTGTTCGGCTTGCGTCCCGGCGAAAACGTCTATCTCGGCGAAACCACCTGGGACGCGACCTATGTGCCGCTCATGATCCAGCGGCATCCGTTCATCATCGGGTACGACGACCGTGTGGACGACGACAGACAGTTGGCCACCTGCATCAACCGCTCCAGCCCCATGGTGGGCGAGGCAGAAGGCATTGCCCTGTTCACGCCCACGGGTGAAGAGACAGACTTCCTGAAGAGCCGGCACCTGATGATGCGGGATATCTTCGAGGGTGAGCGTGTCTGCGAGGATTTCGTGCGCAAGGTGCAGGAACTCGACCTGCTGGCACCGGTGGAGATCCTGCTGCAGTCGTCAGACGGTGAGGTGCGCAAGATCGCCGGCATGCAGACCATCAGCCAGCGCAAACTGCGTGAACTCAAGCCAGAGGTGGTGCAGGAGCTGTTCGGCTCGGAGTTCCTGGCCGCCTGCTACCTCATCCTCGCCTCGCTGTTCCAGCTGCACAAACTGATGCAGCTGCGCACCCGCCAGGGTGTCGAGGCCATCGCCAACTACCGCATCGACGTCGATCCCCAGCCCCAGCCTGCTGCCAATTGAGTCGCCTTGCCGACCCCGGGCACCCGCCCGGGGTCGCGCCCTCTGCTGGTCGCCAGACCTGCGGCCGAACATAGAAGTTTCCTATCGCAGACACAGAGCCCCTGCATCGGACCTCCGTCCGCCCACGTACTAGCATCACGGTGCTCGTAACCGTCAACCATTACAGTAAAGGAGGAATCCATGAAACGTCTCGCGCTTAGTTCCGCGCTGGCTCTGGCAGTGTCTGCTGCCGTTGCCCAGGACAGACCCACCACCAACCAGTTCTGGTGGCCAGAGCAGCTGAACCTCTCGCCGCTGCGCCAGCATGTGCCCGATGCCAACCCGCAGGGTGCCGCTTTCGATTACGCCGCAGAATTTGCCAAACTCGACCTCGACGCGCTCAAACGCGACCTGACCGAACTCATGACCACCTCGCAGGACTGGTGGCCTGCCGACTATGGTCACTACGGGCCGTTCTTCATCCGCATGGCCTGGCACAGTGCCGGCACTTACCGCACCCTCGATGGCCGCGGGGGCTCCGACGGTGGGCAGATTCGCTTTGCCCCCCTCAACAGCTGGCCGGACAATGCCAACCTCGACAAGGCACGTCGGCTGCTGTGGCCGTTGAAGCAGAAATACGGCAACAGCATTACCTGGGCTGATCTCATGATCCTCGCCGGTACCGTGGCGATGGAATCCATGGGCTTCGAGACCTTCGGCTTCGCCGGGGGTCGCAAGGACGACTGGCTGCCGGAGCAGGTCAACTGGGGCTCGGAGCAGACCTGGCTGTCGTCCAATCGGACGGATGCGGCAGGCAAGCTGGCGAATCCGCTGGCGGCCTCGCAGATGGGTCTGATCTACGTCAATCCGGAGGGACCCGGCGGGGTGCCCGATCCGCTGGCTGCGGCCGCTGCGATCCGCGACACCTTCGGTCGCATGGCGATGAACGACGAGG